>NZ_JAYTLQ010000024.1:0-6232 GCF_043729335.1 Crenothrix sp.
GCGAGGATTGTTGCTCGAACAAGAAGCGCATTAGCGTCGGGAACAACACTAAGCCTACAGGCCCGATCAGAAAATTGGAAGGCGGAAATCAAGTCGTCCGCGTCGAGTTTTTCAAGCGCAATATCCAGTAAGTCGGCCAGCCTATAAGGTAGCCCATGCATACTATTAATTTTATGCGTACTCACATTAACAAAATATTGGATAACATTAAAAAAAACTGGGCAGGTTTGTTACAACCTGCCCAGTAAGTGCTAATACATGAAGCTTAAATGTATCGTGTTGTATTAACCATTAGAAAGTTGCATCAAATGGATTAACGCCAACAGTAACAATTCCTCCATCGGCATCGCCATTGCTGTCATAAATGAATTTTTCAAAATTCGTTACCGTGACAACAGAATCGGCGTTATTGCCATTATCTAGGCTAATGGTTAAGCCTGCGCCGTTTTGGGTTACGTTGTTAATCACAACGTTACTTAGATCCAATTTATCGTTACCTGCACCACCATTAAGCTGGGCATTACCAATAAATCCAGAATCAAATTTAACAGTGTCATTACCAACACCTGTGTTGACAGTATCATTACCAGAGCCGACGAAAACCTTATCATTTCCAGCACCTGTATTTACGCTGTCGTTGCCTGCGCCAGTCGATACAGTGTCGTTGCCTTTGCCGGTGCTTATAGAATCATTGCCCGCGCCAAGGTTCACGTTATCTTTGCCAGTGCCAGTTGTGACTGAGTCATCACCATCACCAGAAGATATGGTCATGCCTTTTTTGCTGTTGGCCTCAATAGAATCATTTCCGCCACCGGTAGTAATTACGCCCTTGAAGTCTTTTGTATTAGGGCCTGTCAAATCGAATCGTACGTCGTCATTTGTATTGAATACAAATGCATCAACGCCTTTAATGTCCCCTTTTGAAATGGAAGAAAGATCTACAGTGCCGCCTGTATTGACCATGATAAGATCATTTCCATGAATACCGGCTCCAGTCGGGGCCGAATCAAATGCTGCTACATCTACACTACCACCGCCAAGACTTTTAAGAATCTTAGAGACTATGTCACCGGGTAAAGCCATAGCCGTTAATCCTGCTGCTACAACCCCTTTATCTAACGGCTGGTCATAATTTGTTGCCATATAAACCTCTTTTAAGTTATTTGTGATTTGAACTTTTAAAAAAATGCGTCTTGATTTGGTTGCTGATATTTATCACCATCTGCGGGGCGAAAGTGTAGTTGGTAAAAGTGATGCTACAAATCGTACAAGAACCAGTTAAGTCAGGAAATTTAGTACTAACGGACCAAGGGGAAATCGTTAAAAGCTAAAAAAATCCTTCCCACTTCGAGATAAATTTACCCTTAATTAATTAGAATCAATGGGTTAAAAACACCTACCTTAGCCGCTTCCCATGCGGCAGGGGTTGGTGGAGGTTTCTAAAGTCGAGCTGGTGATTTTGTGACCTAGTTCACGCTTTTGGAAAGTGTTGGGGGTACTAGAGGCTATCAGGAGGGTGTTTTTGTGACCTAGCTCACATTTTTGAAATAGGTTGGGGGAATTTAGAAGTCAGCCAAAAGATTTAATAGTATTTGTGATCTAGTTCACGCTTTTGGACAATATAGAGGCGCGCTAATGTTCAGATAATGGGCAGAGACCTATCGTCACGCCTGAGTTCAAAATGAAGTTCAAGATTTGTGTGTAGCGCTGTTTCGTGACAAACATAAAACGATATTGGATTTTAAAATCAGTATGCCTCCATAACGGTAATCTATTAGCCTTTATTTTACGTATGTATTCGAAAGAAATATTTTTTGCCATTTAGGAAATTAATTTTTAGAAAGCCGCTATATTGTAGAAACAAAATCAGCATGCCCATATGGGGCTTGTTTTTTATTAACAGGAAGTCACAATTATGCGGTTACCCCCCTCAGAACTCGCACTGGCCATTTATCATTGCCGAGATTCATTTTGGTCAGCGGCAGTTTTTAGTTTATTCATAAACCTGCTCATGCTGATGCCGCCTATTTATATGATGCAGGTTTATGATCGGGTGCTTGGGACCAATAGCACCTCCACATTGACCATGTTGACGCTAATTGCGGTCGTTTTATTTGTCATGCTAGGGGCATTGGAATGGGTGCGTTCGCAAATTTTGATCCGGGTCAGCATCCGTTTTGATATGTTGCTTAACGAGCGGCTTTATCGGGTGCTATTCCGGCAAGCATTGGTGAGCGGCGGTAAAACAAGCGCACAGCCCTTGAGTGATTTGTTAGTGCTGCGGCAATTTTTAACCGGTAGCGGCCTGTTTGCTTTCTTTGATGCACCCTGGATACCTGTTTACCTTGGGTTGTTGTTTTTGTTTCACCCGGCTTTCGGTGCGGTCGCTGTTATTTCCGCCATTTTATTAATTTTGTTGGCCATCTGGAACGAACGGGCCACGCACGATGATTTGGGACAAGCCAACCGTGTCGCTGTAGAAAGCTCCAATATGACTTCGAGTAATTTACGCAATGCCGAAGTGGTCCATGCCATGGGCATGTTGCCTGATTTAATGGGTCGATGGAAGGACAAACAACAGCGTTTAATCATGTTGCAAGCAAAAGCCAGTGAAAAGGCAGGCTTGATTACGGCATTGTCCAAAACTTATCGGGTCACTGTGCAATCACTAATCCTGGGTCTGGGTGCCTGGCTGGCTATTGACAAACAAATTACCCCCGGGTTGATGATAGGCGGCTCCCTTTTGCTGGGCCGTGCGTTGGCACCTATTGATTTGATGATTAGTACCTGGAAACAATTTTTAAGTACCCGTACCGCCTATGATCGACTCAACGCGCTGTTGGCACAGTTCCCAGCCGAAACCGAGCGTATGTCTTTGCCCACCCCCAAGGGTTCGCTCCGCGCCGAGCAGGCAATTGTGGCACCACCTGGTTCCAAAGTGGCGGTACTTAAAGGTGTCAGTTTCAATATTGCAGCGGGGAGCTTTGTAGCCTTGATTGGCGCCAGCGCTTCGGGCAAATCAACACTCGCGCGCGCCATCTTAGGCCTCTGGCCAGTTGCCAGTGGCGCGATTCGTCTTGATGGTGCTGATATAGGGCAATTTGAGCGCGGTTTAATTGGCCCCTACATTGGGTATTTGCCGCAAGACATTGAGCTATTTGACGGCACTATCGCCAACAATATCGCCCGTTTTGGGGAGTTAGACTCTGACAAGGTCGTTGCCGCTGCGCGAGCGGCCGGAGTCCATGACATGATCTTGCATCTTCCGCAAGGTTACGATACCGAAATTGGCGGCAGCGGTGGGGTTCTTTCAGCAGGGCAAAGGCAGCGAGTTGGGCTGGCACGCGCGCTTTATGGCGATCCGGTGCTGGTTGTACTGGATGAGCCCAATTCAAATTTGGATGATGTCGGTGAGCAGGCGTTAGCGCAGGCCTTGTATACTTTAAAACAACGCGGCAGCACGGTGGTGGTAATTACCCATCGCGTCGGTATTTTAAGCCTGGCAGATCGTATCATGGTGCTGAACGAGGGTTTATTGGTTTTGGACGGGTCACGTGACGAAGTATTGGCCAAACTTAACCCACCCGCACAACAATCAGTACAGCAACCAGCAATCATCGCAGAAGGTGTGCAACCATGAGTTTATTATTAACATCACAACAAGAAGCGGCTGAAAACGAGCTGATACGATTCGCCGATGACCGCCCCATTCGTCGGCTGGGTTACCTGATCGTCATAACGGTGTTTGTTTTTTTTGGGGGCTGGTCGCTATTAGCACCATTGGGCAGTGCATCATTAGCTCCCGGCACTGTCACCGTCGAAGTTTACCGCAAGACCGTACAGCACCTAGAAGGCGGTATTGTTAAAGCGATTCATGTGCGCGATGGCGATGCCATCAGCAAAGGGCAAGTGTTAATCGAGCTGGAAGATACGTCTTCACATGCTCAACTGGAAACTTTGCGTGGGCAGTTGTTTTCTGCCCTAGCGCGTGAGGCACGTCTCAATGCAGAGCGGGACAGCAAGGCGGCAGTAAGTTATCCTGAAAATTTAACCAATGTCATCAGTACCGATCCGCGTGCGCAAGAGGCTGTCCGTGTCCAAGACCAGACTTTTACCATACGTAAACGTTCCCGTGCGGGAGAAATTGGGATTTTAAAAGAACAACGCCAACAATTGCTGTCCAAAATTGAAGGCATCAAATCGCAAAGGACAAGTCGTAGCAATCTATCTAACTCGTTAAAAAAAGAGTTGTCCGATTTACGCGCCATGCTTAAAGAAGGCTATATTGAAAAACAAAAAGTCAGTGAAATGGAGCGGCGATTGGAGGAATCTGAAGGCGACTTAGGCGATTACATTGCCAATATCACTACGTCACAAACGCAAATTAGTGAAACCGGGCTAAAAATCCTGCAAATTGACAAGGAATTTCAGCGCGAAGTGATCGAAGAATTAAGCAAAGCGCAGTCTGAACTCTCGGAATTACGCGAAAAAATCCAATGGCTGGATGACACGGTCACCCGAACTGTCATCAAAGCACCGGTATCGGGCATGGTACTTGGGTTAACAGTGCATACCCTGGGAGCAGTTATTGCACCAGGAGGCCGCTTATTGGATATCGTACCGCAACAGGAAAAACTCATTATCGAAGCAAAAGTTTCGCCCGTTGATATTGATAGAGTGCAAAGTGGACAAATTTGTGAAATCCGCTTTAGTTCTTTTAAGGCTATTAAAACACCAAAAGTATCAGGACGATTAACGTCGCTATCAGCCGATAGCCTGATCGATGAGCAAGCCAAAACCAGTTATTATCTCGCCCGGGTGGAAGTCGATAAAGCAAACCTTGACGAACTCCGCCAACGCGGATTGAAGCTTTTACCCGGCATGCCCGCCGAGGTTTTGATCAACACGGGTGAGCGCACCTTTTTTCAATACCTGATGCAACCGATCAGCAATATATTTGCCCGTTCGCTGATCGAGGAGTAAACCGATTTCAATTTCTCCGTTTGAGTGCCCGTATCCGCATTTGGAAGAGCAAATACGGCGCACTTCCGAATCCACTGTATTTATTCCTTTTGTAAGGTGCTTGGCGACGACCTAGCTCACCGTAATTGGTTATGCAAAGACTCGACGCGCTGTCGGGATGCTTTGTACGCTTTTTACCAGTAAAAACACTTATGTATATTTGCCAGCGCATTTCCGAAGTCTTCAGATGGCGCTACATGTTTGCCATCAAAAAAGTGACTGAGTAGGTACGCTTGGAATTGAACGGCAGACACTTTTCAATGCGAAACTCATGCAGCCAGGCATCGACGAAATCATTTTCGTAGAGAAATCGGTCTTGGTTCCGAACACTAAAATCGTAAAGGGACATATGGTCGGGTTTGTCGGCGAAACTTATGCCGTTATTTCAATAGATTGATTGCTTAATTTGGTGTGCATACAACCCTAACTGCCTCTTTCGGTTTTGCATGTTCTCCTAACATAACTAAATTTCATTATTGTGATGTACGTCACACTTTTAATAGGTAAGCAAAATTTTATTTTCAAATTACTATCTATACTCTACGACGCAAGCAATTGATTACTCTTAGTGAGCGTCGGACTGGATGATGTTTTTTCACAAAGAATGGGGTATTCGGGCTTAAGGTTGAAGCCGATATTGGGTCAGTTAATATTTTTTATAAATATGAGGAAAAAAATGAGCATTAAATTATACGACAGCATGACAAAACGCAAAAAGGTGGTGTCTTTGTTGGCTTTCTTTCTAGTCCTCGCTGTCCATAACGGCTACGCGAAGGACGAAAGTGCGAAACAAGAGCCTTTATCCGTAACGCTTAGTGCGCAAAAAGTGCGGATGGGTGATGATGGGAAAGAGACCTTTTCAACAGCCGATAAAGTTCAGCCTGGGGATATAGTCCAGTACAGTGCCGTTTATCGCAACCGGAGCAAAAATAGCGTTACTAAGATTAATGCCTCGTTGCCCGTTCCATTTGGAATGGAATATGTTGGGATGTCGGCTCGGCCCAAATCCGGCCTTGCAACCGCTGATGGCGTTAAGTTTGCGGCGGAACCTTTGATGCGTACCATCAAAGACAAAGACGGCAAAGAGCGGCAGATTGCCGTGCCTTATGCCGAATACCAAAGCCTACGCTGGACAATCAGTAGTTTGGATGCGGGCAAGCGACAGGAAGTTAGCGCACGTATGCGTGTTAATGAATTGCCCAAAACACCA
>NZ_JAYTLQ010000025.1:0-25247 GCF_043729335.1 Crenothrix sp.
TGAGCTTGTCGAACCATGATCGGCTTAACCGCCCACCCTTCGACAGGCTCAGGCCGAACGGTTAAGCCTTGCACCGTGTCCCGCCTTAAGTGGGTAGCCATTTACAAAGAGATACAATACGACATCGTTAGACAAAAATACACTATTCAGCCTATTGGCTGAATATACTCATTTAAGAGAGCAAACTTGGGCGTTTAGCCATCTCAATCAGATAACGTAATGCCTCATTCACCGCTTCACTGGTTGGAAACACTAACGCCACATCAGGCGCCAAACGAATCAGATCCCCAAAGCTTCTGTGTTTAGGGCTAATGGTTGCCTGCAAATTGGTTGAACCAGATGCAGATTTTTCATAATTTGTTTCGGCATTATTCATATACACTCCTTTTCACTTGTCTTGCTTGGTCTTGCTTCATTAAGAATACCGATATTCCAGCATGGATTTGGGCGGTTTGTGACATTTTTTGTCTAACCCACACATAATTTAACTGTAGATTAGACAGCTAGATCAGGGCTTAACTAGGCAAGCTAAATATAAAAAATACGCTTAAAATCCCCAGCATAGTGATGTTTTGCAGTACTTCGTTCCAGTTAATCACTTTAATTTCCGGCATTATGTTTTCTACACGGTTACGTACTTGGTCATGCATGTGGACACGTATCATATTAATATTCCTAATAACCTAATGGTTTTTAATTTATCTGTTAAATTTTTGATATTAAATATCGATAAAACACAATACTTACCTTAAGTTGCGTTCGTTTTTTACTTAGTAAAGTGATGCTTTATTTCCTTGTGTAACTTAGCCATTAACAAATTAGCCTATCACTAGGTTAGGCACAGCGACCAAAACACTTCCCTTCTGGTTTTGAAAACTGCGTATTTGCTTCACTGCGGTACTTAATAAATAGCAGATATCATGCCAAAATTTTTCGGCATTAAAAACCATAGAAATAATAGATAACCAATTGATTATTAATCATTAATAATCGACACCACAGTATCTAATCATCTGACTATAGTTTCGCGTGTAAAATATGTAGACGAATAAGTCAATACAGTATAAAAATCAATGACACTTACGGTAAAAAACAAGCTGTTCTACCTAAAAAATCCCGTTATACCTAGTTTGCTGAGAGTAAGCTGCTACCCTTTAAATCGCTTCGGCCTTGTAGTACAAGGCTTACATGCAATACTTAAAGTACTTTTAGAGTATCGTTTAACAAAAAACACAGCTTGTAAAATATACAGACACCGCTTAGCTTTTACAGCTTGGCTTATCAAAAACATTATTGATAGATAACAGAAAAAAAACCTAGCTCCTTATCCATTACGATTGATGGCTAATTTTAAACTGACTTTGTATTTACAAAATCAATATTAAACTTTCAATTTCTATTATTTGGCACTATATGCAGGCTAATTTGTCTTAATCGCACTTTAAACTTATATTATGCGGTTGGTTAAACAGTGGAAATTAATTAATGGATACAATCAGCATCCGTGGTGCAAGAACCCATAATCTGAAAAATATTGATATTGATCTGCCCAGAGATCAGCTCATCGTCATCACAGGACTTTCTGGGTCAGGCAAATCCTCGCTGGCATTCGATACTATTTATGCCGAAGGTCAACGACGCTATGTAGAATCACTTTCTGCTTACGCGAGACAATTTTTGTCCATCATGGAAAAGCCGGATGTTGATCATATCGAAGGTTTATCGCCGGCCATTTCTATCGAACAAAAGTCCACTTCCCATAACCCGCGCTCAACCGTGGGTACCATTACCGAAATTTATGATTATCTAAGGTTGTTATATGCCCGCGCCGGTACGCCGCGCTGTCCAGAACATCAGATATCATTAGAAGCACAAACTATCAGCCAGATGGTCGATCATCTGCTGGCACAACCTCAAGACCAGCGCTGGATGTTATTGGCTCCGGTGATTAATGCACGTAAAGGTGAGCACCTGCAATTACTGGATGATTTGCGTGGCCAAGGCTTTATTCGTGCGCGCATTGATGGTGAAATCTATGAGTTAGAAGAAACGCCTGTTCTGGATGCCAAAAAGAAACACACTATTGAAATCATTGTTGACCGCGTTAAAATTCGTGAAGATTTGGCGTTGCGCTTGTCGGAATCGTTTGAAACGGCGCTGCGGCTTGCTGATGGCATTGCTATTGCCGTGTGCATGGATGATGGCACTGAACTGTTGTTTTCAGAGCGTTATGCCTGTAAATATTGCGGCTACAGTATTACCGAGCTAGAGCCACGCATCTTTTCCTTTAATAATCCCAAAGGCGCATGCACCAGCTGTGATGGCTTAGGGGTAAAACAGTATTTTGATACTGACTTGATTATCCATAACCCCGACATCAGTCTTGCGGGCGGCGCTATACGCGGCTGGGATAGACGCAATGCCTACTATTATCAAATTGTCTGTTCGCTGGCACGGCATTACGGCTTTGATCCCGAAGAACCTTTTTCCAGCATGTCGAAAAAACATCAGGATATTGTGTTACACGGCAGCGGCAAAGAAGCCATTGAATTCACCTTCTTTAATGGTACCGACAGCCCAAAAAAGAAACGCCACAGCTTTGAAGGCATTATTGCCAATATGGAACGCCGTTACCACGAAACTGATTCGCAAATGGTTCGTGAAGAACTGGCCAAATACTTGTCGCACCAAGTTTGCAACGTGTGTCACGGCGCTAGACTGAATGTATCAGCTCGAAATGTTTTTGTTGAAGACCGGCCCATTAACCAGATTACCCGTTTGCCGATCCGCAGCGCCTTGAGTTTTTTTAAACAGCTGAGTTTACCCGGCATACGTGGGGAAATATCGGCGAAAATTGTCAAAGAAATTCAGGAGCGGCTAGAATTTTTGGTTAATGTTGGCCTGGATTATTTAACGCTGGATCGCAGCGCCGAAACCTTGTCGGGTGGCGAGGCGCAGCGTATTCGTCTGGCTAGCCAAATTGGTGCGGGGTTGGTTGGCGTGATGTATGTACTCGATGAACCGTCCATAGGTTTGCATCAACGCGATAACCAACGCTTGCTCAATACACTGTTCCGTTTGCGAGATTTGGGCAACACCGTTATTGTTGTCGAACATGATGAAGATGCTATTCGCGCCGCCCAGCATATTGTTGATATCGGCCCAGGCGCGGGCGTACATGGCGGACAGATTGTTGCTCAAGGCACGCTGGCTGATATTTTAGCGAATGAAAACTCTTTAACTGGCCAATATTTGTCGGGCAAAATCAGCATAGCGGTACCGAGCGCGTTAACACCTGTTAACAAAGATAAGCAAATCAAAGTGCGTAACGCACACGGCAATAATCTTAAACAGGTTACGGTTAATTTTCCGGTGGGTTTGTTGACTTGTGTTACCGGCGTATCGGGTTCAGGCAAATCAACACTGGTTAACGATACCTTGTACGCCCACGCCGCGCGGTTAATTAATCGCGCCGGTATTATTCCTGCACCGTGTAATGGCATTGATGGTTTGCAGCATTTCGATAAGGTTGTTGATATTGACCAAAGCCCGATAGGGCGAACACCACGTTCCAACCCCGCTACTTATACCGGCTTATTTACACCCATACGCGAACTGTTCTCTGCCACACCCGAAGCACGTTCTCGCGGTTACACGCCAGGACGTTTTAGTTTTAACGTGAAAGGCGGGCGCTGCGAAGCCTGTGCCGGCGACGGCGTTATTAAAGTTGAAATGCACTTTTTGCCCGACCTGTATGTCAATTGCGATTCGTGCAATGGCAAGCGCTATAACCGTGAAACCTTGGAAATCCGTTACAAAGGTAAATCTATTGATCACGTTTTAGCCATGACCGTTGAAGACGCGCATCAGTTTTTTAGTGCCGTACCGACGTTAGCACGAAAATTACAAACCTTGGTCGAAGTGGGCTTAAGCTATATCACCTTGGGACAAAATGCCACCACACTATCGGGTGGTGAAGCGCAACGGGTAAAGCTAGCCAAAGAATTATCTAAGCGCGACACCGGCAAAACCTTGTATATTCTGGATGAGCCCACAACCGGTTTACATTTTCACGACATTCAGCAATTATTGGCGGTTTTGCACACACTGCGCGATCACGGCAATACGGTGATTGTCATTGAGCATAATTTAGATGTTATCAAAACGGCTGACTGGGTAATTGATATGGGCCCCGAAGGCGGTGATGGTGGTGGCGAATTGGTTGCTGAAGGCACACCTAAAGACGTTTCCGAAAATCCGGCATCTCATACTGGGTTTTATTTAAAACGTTTTTTTGAGTAAGTAATATTGCTCATATAGCATTTTCCGGCAGCATAACTTCATTATATTCAATCAGTTCCTTTTCAAAAAAAGGGACTGATCCTAGAAATAATGTTATGACCGTCACATTTACAAGCACATTTTTTCATTAAAAGATGTGAACTAGTTCATATTATTTTTAAATTTCTGCCCGTATGATGGTTGGCCACAGTTAGTAACTGTTAGAGAACAAAGTCATCAAACACAAAGGGCAGATATTATGAAACTCAGTCTTTGGCAACTTGCGCTACCGATACCACACAAAGCGACTCCGATACGATTGGCTAATCATCATGAGATCTATGAGATTGATATGCAGCAGCAGCGCCACACCTTTCATCCTGACGCGCAGAATGTGCCCGTCTGGTGTTATGCCGATAAAAATCCGCACGGTAAAAATATCCCGCAAACCTATTTAGGGCCGACGATTGAAGCCACACAAGATACACCGGTCGGTATTCGCTGGATAAATCGCCTACCTGCCGACAAAACCATGCCCTTTAGCATGCAAGTGCCCGTAAAAGCCAATACCAAAAGCCACAACGGCCATGGTAATCCAGCACCCGGCCATGCGGTTGCCCATCTATACGGCGCACATTGTCCACCTGCCAGCGATGGCGATCCAGAAAATTATTTACACCCTTATAATCCGGCAGATCACGATCATGGTGATTCCATGAAGGATTGCTTGTACCCTAATCGTCAATACGGCGCAACATTGTGGTACCACGATCACGCCATAGGCATAACGCGTCTTAATGTGTATGCGGGGCTGGCTGGCATGTACCTGCTTCGCGACATCGGAGAAAATACCCTGGGCTTACCTAGCGGGGATTTTGAAATCCCGTTGATTATCCAAGACAGAATGTTTGTATCCGAAGGCGATAGCGTCAAAATGCACTATGAAGTCAGTGCTGAACAGCCTGAGTATTTTGGCGACCATGCCGTTATTAATGGTGCGGTATGGCCTTATTTTAATGTCGAACAACGTCGTTACCGCTTTCGTATTGTAAATGGCTCTAACTCACGGTTTTACCGGCTGAGATTTAAAAATCTATCCCAAGATAACAGCAACTTTCCAGTAGCCTATCAAATTGGCACGGATGGTAGTTTTTTACCAGCTCCCGTGCCGATATTAACAACAATGCCCTTGATTTTGGCACCTGGAGAACGCGCGGATGTCATTATCGATTTCTCTGGCTGCACCATTACCAAAGATTGTTTAGCTGGATTTTTATTAGACAATGATGCCCCGACACCCTACAGCACTTCTAAATGTTTGTCCTCTGCTGATGCCATGCGCAATATTATCAAATTTGTCATACATCCTATCAATGGCAAGGATACCAGCACCGAAATAGATGAACTCAAGCTACCCTGCAATTTCAATGTCAATATTAACGGCGTAAAAGTACCGTTAAATAAAATATCAGTGGTGCGGACAGCTTTGTCACAGGCGGGATTACCCCGCATTAAAACCCGAAAAATGACCTTGGAAGAAACCACGACAGTGGATGACAATGGCAACTCAGTACCCGGCCAGGTGCTGTTAAATGGCCTTGAGTTTCGTGAACCCGCTACGGAAACCGCCCATTTAAACGATATTGAAATCTGGGAAATTAACAATATTACCGAGGACGTACATCCCATTCATCTGCATTTGGTGCAATTTCTTATTTTGGATCGTGCCGGGATTGTCGCTAATGTTGATGCTAACGAAGCGGGCTGGAAAGACACGGTACGCTGCAATCCTAAAGAAATTACCCGTATTATCATGCGATTTACCGGTTATAAAGGTAAATTTGTCTGGCATTGCCACATGTTAGAACACGAAGATCATGAGATGATGCGCCCACTTATTGTGAGTTAGCCGGTAACCCAAGACCCTTATCAGGCAGGCATTAATTTATATTTCCGAGGGTTTTCATGCGCATTGTTAACGTATAAAAACGCTGGCAACATGTTATTATAAGTCACTTTTTTTCATGTCCAGTATTTAGGAAAATTATGCACGAACTTATTGAAGGTGAGCTATATCAAGCGTTGGAATATGCTAAAACTATCGATCAGCATCAGGGTCAACGTATTATTATCCAATTTGAAATAGACCAGCCGCTGCTATCGCAAACCATTTTCAATGCTTTTCCTTCCATGATTGCCGAACACAGTGAGGAGTTATCGCATTTTTTTATGGATTTATGTTTTGAAATCCTATGCGTTTACCAAAAAGCCTTTGGCAGTACACCCCGTTTTAAGGATGATCCAACCTGGATGGAGCGGCAGGCACTTTCATTTGACGAGATATTACAGCCGATGGCTGGTAAAAAAAGAATTGATGCCAAACAAAGCAATAAAATGAAACAGCGTTTTTATCAGCCCAACGAAGGCGAGATCATCCAAAACGGCTTAGTTCAATTTTTAAACGATTCTATTGATGACGATGCCGAAGGCAATAATTATTCAAAACCGGCTATTGAATTAAGCAAGGCCATGTTGTTTGTTACTGTGCGTTTATTTAACAGCTTATATACCGATTCCATTAGACATTAACAGCCTGCCACCGTGTGAACATTCGGCTTATACAGTTAAATGTTCACACGGCTGCACATTAAATCAAGTTACTGAGTTGCTGCACCCACTTTACGAAACAGTGCCGAACAATTGTGGTTGCCTTTTTTGGTATCGATGACAAGCTCAGTCGAAAATCCCTGACAATCTCCTCGCCAACCATGAAAATGATAGCCTTTTGATGCGGCTGCCGTTAACTTTACTGCTGCGCCAACCGGTTGTGAAAAACTACATTTTTGAAAACAACTAATACCGGCAGGTATGCTGGTGACATACCCACCACCGCCACTTTTAGTAATGCGCGTAACAGCCAGTTTATCGTTAACAGCACTGGACACATAAACGTTATCCAAAGATACTACTTCCAATAATGGGCTGTAGGCAACGTCGCTAATATTAGCCGACCTACCAATAGCATTAACAACCTCTATGCCTTTTATCACTTTGCCAAAAACCGCGTAACCTGCTATGTTATTTTTATTGGCGTTATAATCCAAGTTTTTGTTATTGCCTAGATTAATAAAAAACTGCGACGTGGCAGAATTGGGTTCTGAAGTACGCGCCATTGCAATCGTGCCTCTTACATTACTTAAACCGTTATTAGCTTCGTTTTTAATAGCTTTCCCTGTTGGTTTTTGTTTGCCCGTCGTTTTATCAAAACCACCGCCCTGCATAACAAAACCTTTAATCACCCTGTGGATTAGTGTATTTTTGTAAAATCCATTTTGCGCATAAGCAATAAAGTTTTTTGAAGTAATAGGAGCCCTGGCATAATCCAATTGGACAGTAATTGTGCCCTGGGAAGTTTGTAACTCTACAATACTAGCTGGGGTTGCGCCCATAGCACTGTAATTAAATAGCCCAAGTGCTGGAGCTAAAAGTAAAAAACGCAGTTTACGCATGGGAAGTTCCTGTTATTAATTATTGAGTAAATAGTGTTGGGGTTTACGCATTAAAGTGTAACGTAAACCTTGAATGGTAAATCGGTACTGGCCTAATCGCAACTACAGAACAATTTAACCGCGATTACCTGACTTCGGCCAATGTTTTTTTGATTAAAGTTTCATTACCCAGTATACTAGCTAGCTTTGTACATGCGCCCAGGTAGCTCAGTCGGTAGAGCAGAGGATTGAAAATCCTCGTGTCGACGGTTCGATTCCGCCCCTGGGCACCACGTATAAAATTTAAACTCCAAAAAAATGCCCAGGTAGCTCAGTCGGTAGAGCAGAGGATTGAAAATCCTCGTGTCGACGGTTCGATTCCGCCCCTGGGCACCATTTTTCCGCCATTTACATGGCTTTATATTAAGCCTCCTTGCTCTTCCTTCCTCTTGTCGGCCAAGCCAACGCTTTGTATGACGACAATTATATTGTAGCTCCTAATCTGAAGCGGTTCGGGTAGACAAAAACCAGATTTATTATATGGCTAATCAATCAATCACAGCATAGCTTAGCGCAAATCCCTGACTAATAAACTGGTATTGCCGCCAATGGCTGTAGTGTTCGTGGTAACGGTTTGTTCAATGGCAAAACGGCGCAAATAATCAGGCCCACCCGCTTTAAAGCCCGTACCAGAAAGCCCCATACCTCCAAAAGGCTGCACGCCTACCACAGCGCCGACCATATTCCGGTTAATATAAATATTGCCGACTTTTACGCCTTGCCGGATAGTTTTTACAGTGGCATCAAGTCGGCTGTGTATGCCAAGGGTTAATCCGTAGCCGGTTGCATTGACGGCATCAATCACCTGATCCAGCTCAGAACCTGTATAACGAATCACATGCAATATCGGGCCAAATACTTCTTGTGTAAGTTGCGATAGCGAATTGATTTCTATCAGACACGGTGGGAAAAAACTGCCTTGGCGCACGTTATTATCGAAAGGCAACTGATGGAGCAAGTGCGCTTGCTGTTGCATTTTTTCCAGATGGTCAGTTAATGCAATCAGCGCAGCATGATCAATAACAGGCCCGATATCAGTTTGATAAACACCGGAATCGCCTATAGATAATTCCTGCATCGCGCCTATCAGCATGGCGATGGTTTTATCAGCAATCTCCTGCTGTACAAAAAGTACCCGCAATGCCGAACAGCGCTGACCCGCACTGTTAAATGCCGAAACAAGCACATCCTGAACCAGTTGCTCCACTAAAGCCGAACTGTCTGCAATCATAACGTTTTGGCCGCCAGTTTCGGCAATTAAAGGCACGATAGCCTGATGATGTTGCGCTAACTGCCGGTTAATAAACTGAGCGGTTTGCGTAGAACCGGTGAAAACCACCCCTGCAAGCCTTGAGTCCGGCACTAAATATTGCCCGACTTGACTGCCGCTAGCCGGTAAAAACTGTAAGACCGATTCCGGTATGCCCGCCTGATGTAATAGCTCCACACAGCGCATGGCAGTTAACACGGTCTGGCTGGCAGGTTTTGCGATAACGCTATTGCCAGCGACAAGCGCCGCCACTATCTGGCCGATAAAAATAGCAATCGGAAAGTTCCAGGGGCTAATACAAACAAAAACACCTCGGCCATAATGGTACAGCAGATTTTCCTCGCCGGTAGGGCCAGCTAAGCTTACTGGCACACTGAATAAATCCAGTGCAGATTGGGCATAATAACGGCAATAATCTACCGCCTCCCTAACTTCTGCCAGCGCATCTTTTACAGTACGCCCGCCTTCGCGACTACATAAAGACACCAATTCCAATCGATGCTGTTCAAGTAGATCGGCGGCCTTCAGTAAGTAATCTGCACGCGTTTTTACAGCACAAAGCCGCCATTCAGTAAAGGCGTGTACAGCCCCGTCTAATGCCTGTTCAATAGCATTTTGATCCGCATAAATCACACTGCCGACAGCTAATCGATTATCGGACGGATTATTGATTAACTGTTGCTCACCGCCATAATGACGGCCATTGATTATTGGCGCTGCTTGCCAATGTTTATCCGCTAAAGCGTTCAGGTCTTGCTGCAATTGTTGTACTAATTCAGAGTCAGCCAGATTTAAGCCCTGAGAATTACGCCGTTGCTCACCATACAATAAGTTTGGCAATACAATTTTGGGATTCTTAATGGATTCTTTTACCCGTTCTACAGGATCATCAGTTAAATCCTCAACGCTAATATCATCTTGGTCAATCTGATTGATAAAAGATGTATTGGCACCATTTTCCAATAAACGCCTGACCAGATAAGGCAGCAGCTCATGATAATACCCGACGGGCGCATAAATTCGGCAAGGGATTTGCCAGCGCTGGTTTTCCATGATTTCCGTGTACAACGGCTCACCCATACCATGCAATCTTTGGAATTCATACCCTGGATGCTGTTGGCCGCTGCGATAAATAGCAGTTAACGTATGTGCGTTATGAGTAGCAAACTGCGGATAAAAAACATCAGGCCGAGACAGCATAAATTGTGCGCACGCCAAATACAATAAATCGGTCGCAGATTTATGGGTAAACACCGGATAATTATCCAATCCATTTTCCTGCGCACGCTTAATTTCGCTGTCCCAATAGGCGCCTTTTACTAAGCGCACAGGAATTATTTTAGTGTGGTTTTCCGCCACACTGGCAAGCCAGCGCAGGGTCGGCAAAGCTCTTTTTTGATAAGCCTGCACTGCCAAGCCTAATCCTGGCCACGCGTTTAAATCCGGATGTGTAAAAACGGCCGCAAAAATATCCAAAGACATCTCCAAGCGTTCGGATTCTTCTGCATCAACGGTAATGGAAATATTGGCAGCGCGGGCTTGTATTGCTAAAGTGAGCAGCTTGGCAGTTAACTCTTTCACCGCCCTGATATGCTGCAAGGGCTCATAGCGGGGACACAGTGCCGATAATTTAACCGATATGCCAGAGTTGACGTAAAGTTCGGCAGAGGGAGCGTGTTTTGCCAATGTTGCTATCGCTGAAAGATAGGACTGATAGTAGCGCTCCGCATCCACTGCTGTTAATGCGGCCTCGCCCAGCATATCAAAAGAATAACGATAAGCTGTTTCTTGTTCGCAGCGCTTTACTGCATGTTGTATTGAATCTGCAAAAACAAATTGTTCAGCTAAATAATGCATAACCTGCTTTAAGGCAGAGCGTATTATTGGCGCACCCATGCGCGATAGTAAGGCCTCAAACACCGGAAACCAGTGTTTTTCTGACAATAAGATATGATCTTCAAATTTACTGGTAAATAACAGGGCTTGACTGGATAAATTCACTAAAAAAGAATCGCTGTGCTGCACGTGCTTTTGCCAGTCAGCATGGGTGAGCTTTTCCTTTAAAAACAGGTCTTGTGTGTAGCTATCAGGAATACGCAGCAAAGCTTCGGCAATGCCCATTAAAACAATGCCCTCCTGTGAACTGAGCTGATATTCACGCAGGAAAGCCTCAACTGGCGACTGTTGATTTTTTTTGCCTCTGACGGCATTAACCAATGCTTGGGCACAATCGCCAACTCTTGCTGGCTCATAGTTATCAAAACAAGTTAATAACTCATGCACAATCTGGCTTTCATCCGCTAAATAAGCCTGATTAATGGCTGTTCTTAATAAGGTCATTTTTTCAGTGGCCATGTTACCAGCGGATTTTGCGCCCCATTTCAGCTAATCATACTTTATGTATTTAAAACGCGGATCATCCGGTGTACCTTCCAATGCGCCGCCTTCTTTACCGGGCTGCCACATGACGACTTCTTCAATTTTATGCGCCAGTTCAAAATCTTTGTTGGTGATGCCTTTAGCGGCATGGTTCATTAATTTAACGGTGACAAAGGCATAAGAAACGGTCAAATCAGGATGATGAAACGCCGATTCTGCCAAATGTCCTACCGTATTGACTACCATCAGTGTCGCTTTCCAGCCACTGGTTTTATATTTACGCCGAATCCAGCCGTTTTCAAGATACCAGCGCGGTAATTCTTCTTGTAATCTTGCTTCGACCTCTGCATCGGTATAGGTTTGTTCGTGTTCAATTTCTCTCCAGCTCATAATCATTCACCTTTATATTAATCGTTAAAATTCAGACTTTATTTGTATTCATTAGTTGCTAAAATAGTATTGTGGCATCTGCACATTGTATTTAAAAATAAAGTTTATACCGTGTTTAGCATTCTTTTGATTATCCGGGAACTTTGTGGTTCTTGATATAACTTATCTTAATTGCGTAAAAAACCAGCAACCTCTTAATTTGAAATCGTTGGCTTTAAAACGCAAAAACTTATTCTCCTTAAGCAACCTTTTAACTCTTAACGTCTTAACCGGCTGTTAAAAAATTAAGGTTGCCTCAGCTATTAAGGCAATCTAGAATTAAGTTTCATTTTTAAAAGTTCTTATTTTTCAACTTACCGTAAAGGAGTACGAAAGAGTTCCAGCTTAACAATTAGCACTTAATCCTCTTTATTTTCTTATTGCAGGAAAAATCACTATGTTTAAATCAATAAAAATAAAGTTAAAAATTCCAGTACTCATGGCTATGAGTTGTTTACTAGTCTTGAGTAACAGCATAGCCGGAGCAACAACCCTAACTGAAAATATCTGTAAAAAAGCCAAGCTCACTTTGGCGCAGAGTAGGTCGACTTGTCTTCTGAAAGCACAAATGACCAGCCCCACTCTGACAATTGGCCCGGCAGCAAAGACAAAATGTGAAAACACTTTTGACCAACGCATCAATAAGCTCGACCAACTCATCAGCTCCACGGGTACCGCCTGCCGATTTATTAACAAAGGCAATGGTACTGTTCTCGATCTCAACACATTGCTTATCTGGGAGACTAAGAACGAACCTGACGGCATACCTTCTTCAACCGATCTTAAAGATATTGATAATACTTTCAGTTGGCCGGAAGCCACCACCAGCTATCTCACAACGCTTAATCAAACACAGGGCGGCTTCTGCTCGGAAACCACGCCGTTAACCTGTAATAAACCAGGATTCGCAGAGAAACAGGATTGGCGTCTTCCTACCATAAACGAGCTGGCAATTCTGTACCGCTGTGATTTAACCCTAGGCGGCCAATGTCAGGGCTTAGACGCAGATGAGGCAAATTCTCGGTTAAGAATTGCGCCTCTCGGCCATTTGTGGTCGGGAACATCAGATTCGAGCAGGACTGGGGAGTCATATCGTGCCTGGGGAGTATTTTTTAATGATGCAGGCATAGGGGCAATTATTAATACTGAGGTAATAAGTACGCCGCAATCTGTGCTTGCAGTACGTGGCGGACGGAATTAATAACAAACAGCTGAGTAAAGGCTTAGTTTTGGCGATTGTAGGTTGGCTAGCGCAAGAGCTGGGCTGTTAGATTACTGAACTTTATCTAACAGCCTGTTTTGTAATTGCTTTAGCCAATAATCGGTAACAGATTTTGCTGGTGTTTGGTCATAACCTTGTATTGCGGGACTTATGGATCATGCTTTGCATCTTATTCATACTGCAAAATGGCTTTAAAATTTAATCAACACCAATAAAAGCACAAAATAACTACACCAAAAATCCCCACATATCATGCTCATCGGCTTCTTCAAGCTGCACATCAACAAACTCACCTACCTTAAGATGGGTTGCGCCATCAATAAACACCTGGCCATCGATTTCAGGGGCATCGGCCATACTTCTGGCGACCGCACCTTCTTCAACGACTTCATCAATCAACACCGTTTCAATTTTGCCTATTCTTTGCTGTAAGCGCTGCGCACTTATTTCCGACTGATGCGCCATAAAACGTGCCAATCGTTCTTGCTTAACTTCTTCAGGGATACTATCGGGTAGATCGTTAGCCACCGCGCCTTTCACCGGCGAATAAGCAAAACACCCTACCCTGTCCAGTTGCGCTTCCGTCATAAAATCCAATAACGCTTTAAATTCCTGCTCGGTTTCGCCAGGGAATCCGACAATAAAAGTGCTGCGCAAGGTAATATCAGGACAAATACTGCGCCAGGCTTTAATGCGCTCCAGGTTATTCTGGCTCGCCGCCGGCCGCTTCATCAGTTTTAGAATACGTGGACTGGCGTGCTGGAATGGAATATCCAGATACGGCAGAATTTTGCCCTCGGCCATCAACGGAATCACCTCATCCACATGCGGATAAGGATACACATAGTGCATACGCACCCACACATCCAAATCGCCCAAAGCGTTAGCTAAATCATAAAAGCGGGTTTTAACAGCACGGCCATACCAATCACGTTCTTGATATTTTAAATCCAGGCCATAAGCACTGGTATCTTGCGATACAATCAATAATTCTTTAACACCCGCATTGGCCAAGCGCTCGGCTTCCAGTAACACATCGTCAATCGGCCTACTGACCAAATCGCCACGCATGGAGGGAATAATACAGAACGTACAACGGTGATTACAGCCTTCGGAAATTTTTAAATACGCATAATGGCTAGGGGTAAGTTTTATACCCTGCGGCGGCACTAAGCTGAGAAAAGGATTATGTGGCGGCGGCAAATGTTCATGTACGGAAGCGACCACTTCATCAATAGCATGGGCACCGGTCACTTTTAACACCTGCGGGTGACGTGCGCGAATTTCAGCTTCACGTGCGCCTAAACATCCGGTCACAATCACTCTGCCGTTTTCTGCCAGTGCCTCGCCAATGCTATCCAAAGACTCTTCTACTGCCGCATCAATAAAACCACAGGTATTAACCACAACCAAATCGGCGTCTTTATAAGTAGACGAAATGGTATAGCCTTCTGAGCGCAATCTGGTTAAAATTCTTTCGCTGTCTACCAGCGCCTTGGGGCAACCCAAGCTAATAAATCCTATATTTGGAGCAGTCATTTAAATCTCGATAAGTGTTAAACTAAGAGCAGGAAATCTCATTGGCCTTTATCTGTCGACGAGTAATATCGCCCTACGGTTGAGGTTGGGCGTGGATTGAAACATTTTACAAGATAATCATCCCAAGGTGTCGACTATGGCTGTAGAAACCGGTGTTTTAAAACGTTATTCAGAAGGCGCAGAAACTATACAGGCAGATTTATGTTGCCCCGTAGATTATGACTGCTCG
Organism: Crenothrix sp.; assembly: GCF_043729335.1. Classification (NCBI taxonomy): domain Bacteria; kingdom Pseudomonadati; phylum Pseudomonadota; class Gammaproteobacteria; order Methylococcales; family Crenotrichaceae; genus Crenothrix; species Crenothrix sp. The sequence goes on from NZ_JAYTLQ010000025.1 coordinate 14,898, forward strand.
CTACTGGCCATGTTGCCGCAAGAAATTATCGAAAAAGATTATGGCTGCGGCGATCCATCTCGCTACGTTAAAGCCGGTGATATTGTGCTGGATTTAGGCTCCGGCTCTGGCAAAATCTGTTACATGGCAGCACAATTGGTAGGCGCACACGGCAAAGTTATCGGCGTGGATATGAATGACGATATGCTGAATCTGGCACGTAAATACCAAAGCGAAATGGCCGATAAACTGGGTTCCAATCGCCTAGAGTTTGTTAAAGGCCAAATTCAAGATTTAGCGCTAGATTTGGCAGCAATGGATCAGCACCTTACTCAACACCCCGTGCATAAAGCCGAAGACATTCTTGCTCTGCGTGACTGGCAAGACCAGCAACGTAAACAAGCGCCGCTGATTAAAAATAATTCAGTTGATCTGGTGGTGTCCAACTGCGTGCTTAATCTGGTGCATGACAGCGATAAAGCACAACTCGTACAGGAAATATTTCGCGTGGTCAAACCGGGTGGCCGTGTGGCTATTTCGGATATTGTCAGTGACGAACCGGTACCTAAACACCTGAAACAAAATCAACATCTTTGGAGCGGCTGCATTTCCGGTGCTTTACAAGAACTTGAAATGCTGGAAATGTTTGTTAAAGCTGGCTTTATAGCCGTTTGTTACGATAAATGGGAAAATCAGCCTTGGCAGGTTGTGGAAGGTCTGGAATTCCGTTCTGTGACCATTACCGCTGTTAAGCCGCAAGATGAAGCCTGTATAGACAAAGGTCATGCGGTTATTTATCGAGGTCCGTATTCAGAAGTATATGATGATGACGGCCACGCCTACTTTCGCGGTGAACGCATGGCCGTTTGCGAACGTACTTATAAGTTACTGACTGGCGGTACTTACAGCGATAATTTTATCGGCATTGCCCCTGCGGTAGATGTTCCGGGTACACCATGGGATTGTCCTAGCGGTAGCTTACGCAGTGTAGCAGAAAGCAAAAGTGGTCTACACGAAAACAAGTGCAGCCCTAGTGGCGGCTGCTGTTAATACGTTTTTGTAGAGACGCAAAATCTTGCGTCTCTACAGTTTAATTAAGCAAACGGGTTTTCCAGTACTATGGTTTCATCCCTATCTGGCCCTGTAGACACAATGGTAATCTTCACGCCAACCAATGCTTCAAGACGTTTAATATAGGCCTTGGCGTTTTCCGGCAAGTCATTAAACTGTGTTACGCAGGCAGTTTTCTCTGTCCAGCCGGGCATTTCTTCAATAACAGCCTGGCATTGTTCATAATGGTCCGCACCCAACGGTGCAGTTTCAGTCAGCACCCCGTTTATATTATACGCGGTACAAATACCAATCTTTTTCAGACCGTCCAGCACATCCAATTTGGTCAGACAAATGCCGCTTAAACTGTTTAATTTGGCAGATTTGCGCATGGCAACCGCATCAAACCAGCCGGTACGACGTTTACGTCCGGTAGTCGCCCCAAACTCATGGCCAACCGTACCTAAATGTTCACCATTAGCATCGTGTAATTCGGAAGGAAATGGGCCGTTACCTACCCGTGTTGAATACGCTTTGGTAATGCCTAACACATAATCCAAATCCAGAGGGCCTATGCCGCTACCGGTAGCCGCACCACCCGCTGTGGTACTGGATGAGGTAACATACGGAAAAGTACCGTGATCGATGTCCAGCAACGCACCCTGCGCGCCTTCAAATAACAAGTTGTCGCCGTTACTTTGATGACGGTACAGCACCTCGCTGACATCAGTGAGCATAGGTTTAATCTGCTCGCCTAATTGCAGGGTATCCTGCAAAGTCTTGTCATAATCAACAGGATCGGTATGGTAATAATTTACTAGCATAAAGTTATGGTAATCAAGCAACTCTTTAAGCTTTTCGGCAAAACTTTCAGCATTTAGTAAGTCGCCCGCACGCAATCCTCTGCGTCCGGCCTTGTCTTCATAAGCAGGTCCTATACCACGTCCTGTAGTACCAATGGCTTTACTGCCACGCGCTTTTTCACGTGCCTGATCGATAGCGACGTGCACCGGTAAAATCAAGGTACAGGCTTCACTGATTAATAGCCTATCTCTAACGGAAATGCCGGCTTGTTCCAGAATAGCAATTTCTTCCATTAAAGCCGCTGGCGATAACACCACGCCATTACCTATCATACAGGTGACATTAGCACGCAATATGCCGGAAGGAATAAGATGCAAAACGGTTTTTTTGCCTTGTATAACTAATGTATGTCCGGCATTATGGCCGCCTTGAAAACGCACCACGGCCGCCGCTTGCTCAGTTAATAAATCAACAAGCTTACCTTTACCTTCGTCACCCCATTGGGTACCGATAACAACAACATTTTTTCCCATAATGATTCCTAATTTACGACTGTCTGGATGCAGGCGATAGTGCAATGCTTGAAGCAGTTGCCGATGACTGTGTGGATATAAGAGGCGCAACAACTCATGGTGTTGAGAAATCTAATGCTTTGATGACCCACTGTTGATTCTCTTGCTCTAAAATCGCGGTACAACCCAATTGTTCAGGGCTTCCCAGTTGACCTGGCAACTGTTGCACAACCGCTTTTTGTTGGGCTCGCAAATCTCTGATCTTTTCTTTTAGCGCAACATCAGTACTATAAGGGGCAAAAATCAGTTCGCGCCTGGCAACTTCATACGATTGCTTGCTCAGCGCTGACAATACTTTTAAATCTGCACTAAACCCGGTTGCAGGCCGAGATCGACCAAAAATAGCGCCAATATTGTCATAGCGGCCACCACGGGCAATCTCTTTGCCCACTGACGGCACAAATGCAGAAAAAACGATACCGGTATGGTAGTGATAACCACGAAGCTCGGATAAATCGAAACTGATGGGTAAATTCGGCAAACTCTGTGCCACAGTATCTGCAACACTTTCTAAATCTGTTAAGGCTTGTTTTACTGTAGCATTGGCTTTTTTCAGTAATAGCCGCGCTTTACTGAGCGTCTCCTTGCCCCCATTTAATTCCAGCAATGCCATCAGCATCAATTTGGCATCATCATCAATAGCGTAACTGGCCATAAGCTCTTGTAATTCAGGCTTGGCCTTACGTTGCAAGACATCAAACAAATCACTTTCTTGCGTCTCCGTCAAACCCGCCTGTTTTGACAGCGCACGGTATATGCCTACATGTCCCAGATCAAGATGAACATTTTGCAGCCCCGTTACCGCCAACATTTCCAGCATTAGTCCAATAACTTCCTCATCACTTTCCTTACCGGCATGCCCGTAAAGTTCAGCGCCGATTTGCATAGGACTGCGGGTTTTTTCCAGCGGATCGCCACGGGTGTGCAATATAGTACCCACGTAACACAATCGTGTGGGCCATTCATGCTTGAGATTATGCACATCAATTTTGGCAACCTGAGGCGTCATATCGGCTCTCACCCCCAGCATTTCACCGCTTAATTGATCGGTTAACTTGAAGGTTTGCAGCGCCAAATCGTGCCCAGAGCCGGTTAATAAGGAATCTAAAAAGTCGATGAGCGGGGGATCAACCAAGTCATAACCCCAGCAGGAAAATAAGGCCAGTAACTTAGCCCTTAAACCTTCCAGATGTCTGGCTTCATCCGGCAAAACCTCTTCGATGCCTTCTGGCAAAAGCCAAGAATCTTTTCGTTGCATATTTTGTGTGTCCACTCAAACAAAACGCCCCGCAAGCGGAGCGTTTTCATGTTTCGATAAAAGAATGGAACAGTTTACTTTAATTTTGCTGATTTTTAAAATACTTAAAGAAATCAGAATTAGAATCCAGCACCATGGTACCCGAATTAGCGAAGGTTTTCTTATACGCATTCAAACTGCGGTAAAAGCTAAAAAACTCAGGATTAGCACCGTACGCCTGCGCATAAATTTCCGCGGATTTGGCATCGCCTTCACCGCGTAATTTTTCTGCATTTTTAAACGCATTGGCTAATGTTACCACGCGTTGTCTGTCTGCATTAGCGCGGATTCTTTCCGCAGCTTCCGCACCTTGCGAACGAAACTCACGGGCAACACGTTCACGTTCAGCTTCCATTCTGCGATACACGGAAGTACTGACTTCATCCGGTAAATCGATACGCATGACTTGCACGTCGACTATATCAACGCCCAAATCGGCAGCGACCATTTTGGAGTTTTTGATCAACAGCTCACGAATAATTTGTCGATCCGTAGACACCAGCTGCTTAATGCTGCGCTTACTAAATTCACCACGGAACGCATCTTTAATGATTTGATCCAGGCGTAAATTAGCCTGATCAACATCGCCAGCCACTACCGTATAGAATGTTTTAACATCGCCAATACGCCATTTGACAAAAGAATCCACGATCACGTTTTTCTTTTCAGCCGTCAGAAAGCGTTCTGGTTTTGACACCATGGTTTGTATGCGCGAATCAAACGTTTTGACCTGGTTAATCACCGGCCATTTAAAATGCAGACCCCGCTCGTAATCGCTTTTTACAATTTCACCCAAACGAAATTTAATGGCTTTTTCAGTTTCAGTGACTGTGAATACACACGTCATAGCAATAATTAACAAGGCTATTACACTTCCTGCAATTATTTTATTGTTATTTTGAGTCATTAACGTCCCCTCGTATCGTTTTCTCTACCTCGTGACGAAACCGCTCTTTCCGCAGCAGCAGCTTCTTCTACGGCCGCTTGTGAATGCGATGTACGCAAGCTACTGTTTGAATCAGAACTGACTATTGGACTAGCTGCGCCCGCTCCCGCTTGTGGTTGCTGCTGTTGCTGCATCATTTTATCCAAGGGTAAATACATAATATTGTTACCGGACTTTACATCGATCATCACATTATTAGTACTAGACAATACCGTTTCCATAGACTCCAGATACAGACGTTTCCGGGTGACTTCCGGCGCTTTGGTATATTCTCCTAACAACTGGGAAAAGCGACTGGTTTCACCTTCTGCCTGAGCAATGACCTGCTGTTTATAACCTTCGGCTTCTTGCTCTTTTCTCGCCGCCGCACCACGCGCTTCAGGCACAACCGCATTGGAATACGCTTCCGCCTCATTAATCAGACGCTGCTGATCTTCACGCGCTTTAATCGCATCGGCAAAAGAATTTTGTACCTGTTCAGGGGGCTGCGCGTCCTGCAAGTTAACACTGGTAACCTGAAGACCGGATTTGTAGCTGTCCATGACATTTTGAATTTCTTTTTTAATACGAGTCACAATTTCGCTACGACCTTCTGTCAGCACAAAGTCCATCGTGCTGCTGCCAATGACGCTACGCTCAGCACTTTTGGTGACTTGTATCAAGGTCGCTTCAGGATTGGCCACGCTGAACAAGAAATCCTTCGCATCCTTAATCTGGTACTGCACACCCAAACGCACATCGACAATGTTTTCATCTTTGGTCAGCATTAAGGCATCGTTAGCCACACTTTGCTCAACGCCACGACTGCTAAAACCGACTTCTATAACACGGTTCTTTTTAACGTTAACAATATCAACCCGCTCAAAAGGTGCGGGAATATGCCAGTTTAAACCGGACTGTGTGGTTGCGATATAGCGGCCAAAGCGTGTTTCAACGCCGTGGTTACCTTCATCAACAATATAAAAGCCCGTTAAGGCCCAAAGGCCCACAGCAACACCGGCAATATAACCTATATTTTTCATTATGCTGGCGGACGAAAAATGGTTTGGCGATCCGCCGCCATCACCGCTACCCCCTCCGCCGCCTCCACCAAAAATTTTGCCTAATTTCTCCTGCAACGTGCGTATTGCTTCATCAAGATCAGGAGGACCTTTCTGGTCACCTCGGCCACTCCAAGGGTCTTTCTTATCACCACCAGGCTCATTCCAGGACATATTTATGCTCCATATTGGGTTACTCGATTATTATTTTTTGTCATCCCGAAGGACAGTTTTTCTCATTTCGCACGGAGATTAAACTCCCTTTGATAACGTATACGATTTTGTATTCTATCGTAAATACACCTGTTCTCAGCATTTGGCCGAGAAATCAACTATTACTCAGTCATTTTTATTTTGTCGAGTGCTATAAAATACTCCGTTCGTCCTGAGCTTGTCGAAGGACTTGTGCTCATGGTTCGACAAGCTCACCACGAACGGTTTTTAAAACATCTGATCGGCAACTCAGTATTGACTAAGTACTAGTATACTTCTTCAGTTTTCACTGCCTTTAACAAGCCTAAATGCTTGGCATCCATTTCAATAACCAGTTCATTTACACCAAAGTCATTAATATGCTCAGCAATTATTCTTGCGCAAGCAAATAATTTGGCTCTAATATCGCCCTGATTCGCTTGCAAATAACAGCGTCTTTTAATCTTGGTAGCCGAAAATACTTCTGTTAGCACCTGTAACAGCAGCTCAGTACCTGCCCCTGTTTCCGCCGATAACCACACACGCAAAGGATTACCTTCTTCATCACGGTCGATATGCGGTACAACACCTTCCATTAAATCAATCTTATTAAACACTTCAATTTGCCGGATGTTGTGCGCATCAATTTCTTCCAGAACGTTATTCACTTGCAGCATAATTTCATCACGATCTTCTGCGTGCGCATCAATCACATGCAACAATAAATCTGCGCCACTGGCTTCTTGTAAGGTTGATTTAAAAGCAGCCACCAGCTCATGCGGCAAATGACGAATAAATCCCACGGTATCCGCTAAAACAATCTCGTTACCCGTGGATAGCTCACAGCTGCGCAGCGTTGGATCTAACGTTGCAAACAACTGGTCGGCAACATAAATATCAGCACCGGTCAGACGATTAAACAAGGTTGATTTACCGGCATTGGTATAACCAACTAAGGATAAGGTAGGTATTTCTGCTTTTTTACGCTTGCTGCGGCCTTGAGAACGCTGCTTATCGACCTTATCTAAACGCTGTTGAATTTGTTTAATACGTACCGCCAATAATCGCCGGTCAGTTTCTAACTGGGTTTCACCTGGCCCACGCAAACCAATACCACCTTTTTGGCGCTCCAAATGTGTCCAGCCACGCACTAAGCGTGTCGATAAATGCTTGAGCTGCGCTAATTCAACTTGCAACTTGCCTTCAAAAGATTGTGCCCGTTGTGCAAAAATATCCAAAATCAAGCCATTTCTATCAACAACGCGCACCCCCAAAAAGGTTTCCAGATTTCTTTCTTGGCTAGGCGAAAGTGCGTGGTTAAACAACACGACATTAGCTTCATAGCTATCAACAATAGTTTTAAGCTCTTCAAGCTTGCCTTTACCGATAAAATGCTTGGAATCCGGCCTCTGCCTTGAGCCTGTTAAAACATAAACAGTTTCTGTGCCTGCCGATTTGGCCAACTCTTTCAATTCAGATAACTCTTCCTGATTAGAACGAAAGGTAATATGAACTAAAACAGCCCGCTCTCCCGCTTCTTTGCGTTCATTTTCAAGCATAATTCACGCGTTTTAACCACTGGAAAATCAAATCCATATTTTTTTGTGTGACTCGGTTATTTAACAAGATTATTCTTCGCTGGTCTCGCCATCACGCGTCAATCTAACAGCTTTGCTGGGTACTATGGTAGATATGGCGTGTTTGTAAACCATTTGACTGACGGTATTTTTCAGCATGATGACATACTGATCAAATGAATCGATTTTTCCTTGTAACTTAATGCCATTCACAAGAAAAATTGACACAGGCGTATGATCTTTTCTGAGGGCATTTAGAAAATTGTCCTGTAAATTTTGGCCTTTTGACATCCGCTTTCCCCTTATTTTTTTTGGATAAATATTTAAAATCAATAAACTAACTGTTCTCTCAAAAAATACCTTTAAACACGACAGCTCCAAGGCAGAAAACAACATTTTGTAACTTACAAGCTCCGATAATATTAGCAACATAAAGTTCAATCTTACCTGTAGCCAGCCCTACAATCTACCAGCGACCCAGATTATTTTATTTTTGCTGTAAAAAATTTATGACAGCAGCCATAAAAACCGCAGGCTGTTGTACATGCACCCAATGGGCCGCATGTTCAATAACTATTAAATTTTCTTTTGGAAATAAATACTTAAGGTCTTTTTCATTGACAAAATTACTGTCCGCGCCAGCAATAAACAACGTTGACCCCATAAACGGCACTATCTGCGTTGTATCCGGAAAGGCAGCAATATTCGGCGCTGTTTGCGCGAAAATAGCCAGATCAATACGCCAGCTATAGTGCCCGTCTTTTAAAACCAGATTTTGTAGCAAAAACTGGCGATAACTCAGCTCAGCAATGCTGTCTGCAAGTAGTATTTCCGCTTGTTTGCGATGGCTTATTGTCGCCAACGGTAACGCGCGTAATGCGTTAATAATGTTATTAAAACTGTGCTGATAATTTATAGGGGCAATGTCGACCACGATTAACTGGCTAACACGCTCAGGATGATTTAGCGCAAACCACATAGCAATCTTACCGCCCATGCTATGCCCTAAGATAGCCGCTGCGACTATTTGCCGCGCCTGCATAAACTGCAAGACATCCTCAGCCATTACGTCATAATCCATGACTGGGTTATGCGGTGAGTCTCCGTGATTACGCATATCCAGCACATAAACATGGGCATGCTGAGCCAATTGCTGTGCAACGCTACGCCAATTACGCGATGATGCAAAAAAGCCATGCAAAATTAACAGCGGCGGCGCGTCTTTAGCACCAAATTCCTCGTAGGCTAAATCGACGGCTATCATGCAAACACAAACAATGCGCCCATTAAGCCGCCGAAAATGCCGCCCCACACCACTAACCAACCCAAATGCTGATGAATAATCGCTTCCACCATTTCTTTAACCATTTGCGGCGTTAATTCATCAAGGCGCTTATCAATTACTGATTCAATTTTATCGATAATATCAACACCAATTTTTTGGGCATTTAAGCCTTGTTTTAACGCGTTAACAAAATATTCGGATTCCGTCATTTCCGTTAAAGTGATGCGCATTTTTTCAATAAATGGCTCTTTTAACGGTATTAAGGCTTCTTCTCCACCCATCATCATTAACATGCCACCAAACGATGAATCCATAATTGACGATACCAAACTGTCGTAAATACGATCGTAATTGACAGCTTTTAAAAACGGCTCCAAGTTAATGAGCTTGCCACCTTTTTCTTCTTCCGATTCAATAAACTGCTCTATGTTATGCACGGTAAAAAACTGATTCATCATCAATTGTTTAATTGAACTTTTAAATTCTTCAAAACGCTCAGGAATCACGCCGGAACCGTACAAAAATGGCACTTTTTCAAACAGCATGTAAATGGCCAGCCAATTGGTGATGGCACCGGACAAAGCAAAATAGCCAATCGATTTAATTAATTCCGGATGTACCGGGCTGATGTAGCCAATAGCTATGATAATGACCGACAGAAAATTGGTAATAAAGCTTTTATTCAACAGTTTTTTCATTTTTTATAATTAATTAGGGATAACCGATTGCAGATTTTACTCAATAAAACCTTTATTTTCCTTTTTAATTATTTGGAGGGTTCAAGTCAAAAAAGGGGGGAAATGATTTTTAAATCGTTGGAGTAGGTTATATATGGACTAAAGATTTTTTTTCAATACGGCGGAAGCAGAAACCGGATTATCGGCTAAACCTCGCCAATTAAACAAAATTAGTACTCATACAGTCCCTCTTTGAAAAAGAGGAGTTAGCAAAATCAAACTCATGGGATTAGCGTGCGATTTCTAAACCCTTGTGTATATAAATTTTTTCGCTGCTTGACGTTTGATAATAACGGCATTGGCCGTTATAAAGCCATTTATCGGTAAATTTACTGCTCGTTTTTACAATGCTATGGCTATATAAGTATTGATCTTTAGCTTTTTTGATTTCAATGGTAGTTGATTGTGTTGTAGCCTGTGCTTCGCCATCAACTATTGAACTGCTTTCCTGTTCACTCACCTTTTTGAAATCAATCCCTGACCCAATGCCATCGACACCTTCATATTCCAGGAAAAACTCTCGGCAAGGTGGCTCAGAATATTGCGTATTTGCACGGCATTTGCTTTCTTGGTAGTTGCCGTCTACCAGCGAGTTATAATCTGTAATGGCGCAAATCCAAAACTTATGGAGTGGATTGTTTAAACTGTTGTCTTCTGCAATCAACAAAGTGGGCAATGATAAAATCATTGCCATTAAAAATGTCATTCGTGTTTTCATTTTTAGCTTCCTCATTGAATGCAAAAGACCCTCTTTTACTATAAAAACGGCTACACACATAAGACGGGACACTCAATAAGGCACACCGTTCGGCCTGAGCTTGTCGAAGGGTGTGCGGTGTGCCGCTCATGGTTCGACAAGCTCACCACGAAC
>NZ_JAYTLQ010000026.1:0-194771 GCF_043729335.1 Crenothrix sp.
CAGTTTGCCATGCGAAAGTAGGGAATTGCCAAGCTCTTAACATCAAAACCCAAGCCGGGTGGCTTGGGTTTTTTTTTGTATTTTTAATGTGCTTGAAGAATCGAAGGCGCTCGAATGATCAATGACATTTACCTGTTATCAGAGCGCTTCAGGTTGAGTTTGTAGAACCGTGTGGTTCATGGCTTGATAAACCCATCACGTAATTGACAGCTGGAAATGGCAGTATAAGTATACTTTTACAACTTCAAAAACGCCATTTAGGTACACCGATAGTCCTAAGTTCATTAACCCCAAAGTACTCACGACGACTAAGCCACCACCCAAGAACCGTTTGAACAACAAATCATTACGCATAATGGCCGTATGGGCTTTTAAGCCTAGTAAATGACCTATAGCCGCAATAGGAATCAACATCAGCGCCGCCTGAAAATGCAGTTCCACCGATAAGGCAATAAAAGTGGTCATTTTAATGCTGACCAGAATAAACCACAGCACAAATAAGGTATCGCGTAATTTGTCTTTACTCACATGACGCATATACACCGCTACCATCAGTGGTGCGCCCGTTAACGAGGTTCCGGCTACATAGCCGCCAATCACCAGCAATAGCTTATCCACCCAATTATGATGACTTTCGATGGCACGGTTAAACAGCCAAACAAAACCGTAAAACAGCGTAATGGAATAAATGAAGGCATTGAGCCATAAAATAGGCAGATTCACTAAGCCAAACACGCCCACAATAGCCGGGGGAATAATATACACGGATGTCTGGCGCAAATAATACCAGTCGACATTATGCAAGCGCGTGGTTAACGTTAACCCTGAAAAAAACAGCAGATGTACACTAATAATCGGTAACCACAAGCGTGGATCATTGTGCACAAACAGCATTAAAGGTAAACCCAAAGCCGCGCCGCCAAAACCAAGGCCAGTACGTACAAAGCCTGTCCAAACGAATAAAACGGCAATAATCAGAGTTTGAGGTAGGCTAAAATCGAGCAGAATGGTATTGTTTATCAGAATGCTTTTATTCGTCCGTCAATACAGCTCTAATAATACCGGCAATAGTACAAATTGTTTGTTTTTCAAGAAATGGGCAAATAGGCAAAGAAAAACAGGTAGCCGCAACCGCTTCAGTAACGGGCAAACTCACAGCCGCGCATTCTGCCTTAAAAACATTTTGTCGATGCAAAGGTACCGGGTAATAAACGGCGCAGCTGATTTCACTAGCCTGCAAAGCTTGCATGATGTCATCGCGCCGATCGGATAATAAGGTGTACTGATGATAAACGTGCTCGCCTAAGCCATCTTCAAATGGCGTGACGAGCGGCAAATCTGCCAGTAATGCCGAATATAGCTGTGCGACATCGCGACGCGCTTGATTGTATTGATCAATGCGTTTTAATTTTGCCCGTAAAATCACTGCCTGCATCTCATCAAGACGGCTGTTATAACCGATAATATCGTGGTAATAACGCACATCTGAACCGTGATTGCGCAAACGGTTTATGTGCGCGGCACTGTCATCCGAGTTGGTGACAACCAGGCCACCATCACCAAATGCGCCCAGATTTTTACTGGGGAAAAAACTAAAACCAGAAGCATGACCTATTGCGCCAGTTTGTATGCCATTAATACTTGCACCAAAAGATTGGCAGCAATCTTCAATCAATTTTAAATTATGCTCGTCACATAGTTGTTTAATGCGTGCCATATCCGCAGGTTGCCCGAACAAATGTACCGGCATCACCGCTTTGGTTTTGGCAGTAATCGCTTGCTCTATGGCTTCTGGGGAAATATTAAAGGTTTTAGGATCAATATCGACAAAAACCGGAATAGCGCCGACATATTTAATAGCTTCGGCGGTCGCAATAAAGGTAAACGCTGTAGTAATGACCTCATCGCCGACACCGATGCCTTCAGCAAGCAATGCAAAATGCAGCGCATCGGTTCCAGAAGCCACGCCAATCGCGTGTTTTACACCCAAATAAGCGGCTGCTTCTTGCTCAAACGCATGCACATTTGGCCCTAGTATGAACGTGCAATTCGCTATCGTTTCTGCTAAACCTTGCTCTACCTCTTGTTTTATTTCAGCATACTGCGCTTTCAGGTTTACCATGGGTATCATTTTATAGGCCTGTTTGTATGTAATAATTCACCAATTTTTATGGCAGTCGCCAACGCACGTCGTCCTGCTGACCCCGAAACCAGCGGGTTTTCGCCAGTGTGAATACAGTTTACGAAATGTTGAATTTCTGCCAATAAAGCATCACCGCTTTCAAACACCGTTTCTTCCGTTTCTATTTCCGGAATACCCGGAAACATTTCTTTACTACCGGTACGATGTTGAGTTAACACCCGATTTTGAAAATCCACCGACACATAAGAAGAAGGCCGAAACAGACGCATCTTGCGTTCAAGCTTCATGCTAATCCGGCTGGCGGTTACATTGGCGACACAGCCATTTTTAAAAAGCAGCCGTACATTAGCAATATCAATACCCTCTGTCAGCACCGGCGTACCACTGGCATCTATGCGGTCTATCTCTGAATCTACCAATGCCAAAATAATGTCAATATCATGAATCATCAAATCGAGCACCACGCTAACATCATTAGCACGCGGATTAAACGGTGCCAACCGGTGTGCCTCAATAAACAAAGGCTTTTCTTCTCTGTCCAGCCCGATTATTGCAGGGTTAAAACGCTCCAAGTGTCCCACTTGCAACACCCGTTGCTTGGCCTTAGCCAAGGCAATCAGCTCATCGGCTTCTGCAACCGTAACGGTAATGGGTTTTTCAACTAAAACATGTGCACCTGCATTGAGAAAATCTTTGGCAACGCGGTAATGCAAAGTAGTGGGCACCACAATACTGACCGCATCTACATTACCCAGCAAAGACTGGTAGCTTGTGAGTGCAGCACTACCATGCTTATCCGCCACTGTTTGCGCGGCCACTTCATCAATATCGACTACCGCGACCAGCTCACAATCAGCTAAGCCAGCATATTTTTCAGCATGAAAGCGCCCCAAATAACCGGTGCCGATGACCGCACATTTTAATTTTTTCATGGGATTTAACCGTTAATTTTGAGCGTAGGGCACAGTTAATTCAGCCCAGGTTTGCTAGCCAACACAGCTAAAAATGCGGGTATTGTAAACGATTTCCTGAGGATCAAGGTTTTTAAAGTGCTGCCAACACTTTGCATCAGTCCAGCGGCGCAGGCGCACCGATGTAATAGCCCTGCACAAAATCAATGCCAATTTCTTTAAGAATATTCAAGGCTGCTTCGCTTTCAACTGATTCAGCCACGGTTTTTTTACCGTAAGCTTGAGCCACACCGGATAACGCTTTCACGAATACCTTGTCATCATCGCTTTTATCAATTTTACGGATAAATGAGCCGTCTATTTTTACATAAGCAATTGGGAAGCGATTAAGATAATACACTGAGGAAAAACCGACGCCGAAATTATCAAAGGCAATTAAATAGCCTAAGTCGTTAATTTGCGCAATCAAGCGATCAGCAGCGGCAAAATTGGAAATAATCGTGGTTTCGGCGATTTCGAAAATAATCTTGCCGGGATCAACATTTTTATCTTTAATTAACCAGGCAATATCATCAAAAATCGATACATCATTAAATAATCTGCCTGACAAATTAATCGTTAGTTTGTAGTCTTTACCTTGTTGATTTAATTCAATATGCTTTTGTACTACTTTTTTCAACACTAAACGATCTATTCTACCCGCTAAGCCAAGCTCCTCGGCATAATTAATAAAATCAGCCGGCATGATCAGCTCACCATCATCTTGTTGCAACCGAATCAGGCACTCAAAATGACTGATCACTTGGGTATTAAGATTGCGAATGGGTTGATAATAAAGAATAAACTTGTCTTGGGCGATGGCATTTTCAATGGTTTCTCGCCAATGTAACATAAGGTTGAGCTTGTCCTGATAATGACTGTCAGGCGAAAAAATGCGGTATTGACCATGCCCAGCAGCTTTAGCCTGATACATGGCGCGATCCGCATTTTTGAGTAACTCAGTCGTTATCAGGCCGTGTGATGGAAAAATAGCCACGCCAATACTGGCAGTAATTTTATAACGTTTGCCAGACAGATCAATGTCCTGTGCTAAAAGCACCCGGTTTATTTTTTGCGCAATATGATCGACACCATTCAGATCAGCATGGGGCATAATGAGTGCGAATTTATCGCCGCCAATGCGCGACAATAAATCCGTTAAGCGCATGGCATCTTTAAGTACGGTAGCGACATGCGTCAGTGCTTTGTCGCCAGCTTCACGGCCTTCCAGATCATTAATAACTTTAAATTTATCTAAATCCAAATAAAATAAGGCCACTTGATAACCGTACCGTTTGGCCGAAGCCAATTCCAGCATGAAATCCTCTTCAAACTTTCGGCGGTTACTCAGTCCGGTCACATAATCGTAGGTTGCCATCCGAAGCATTTTTTCCTGCGCTATTTTGCTAACGCTGATATCAATTCCTAACGTTAAAATAACGGCTTCATCACTGTATCCGTTAACCTTTATTATCGTATGCCACCAGGAAATTTCTTTTTGTCTACTGTCTTTAGTCACCAAAAACCCAGTTATCTGGAACTGTTTTTCTCCTCTATCTAGTCTTAGGTTACTGAGCTTTTTAAGGTGTTCGCGTTCGGATTCGGGGAGAAATATATCAAACACTTTACCCACAATAGAATGTCGATCGGTTTCAAAACCATTAATACCGGCCTGATTGACATTTAAAATAATACCGTTCAATTTTTGGGTCAGGATAATAACAGGCGCAACTTCGATAAGTTGATAAATAAAATCCCGTTCTTTAGCCAAATGCTGGCTTTTTTCCATTAATTCACAGGTGTTGCCATGTACTTCCTGCTCACTATTTTGCAATTTGTTGACTAGCGCTAAAGCCGCGTGATTCAGCTTATCCAATTCATCAGGGCCGTAGCGTACATTTTTAATGATGAGTTGCTCTCGAAATGAAGCGTATTGATTTTGCAATAGTAACGGAAAAGCCTTTGATAATTTGCCGACGCGTTTCAAGCAATCTTGTAGTGTTAAAATCAATAGCAGCAGTACACAAACTAATGCAATTACCCCGTATAACCACATTTGTTGTGCTTGTTTTTGCAGATATTTAACATTTGATGTCACATCATCTACTAATAAAAAATAGGCAGGACTGTCTAAATTAGACGTATTTTGTGGCTGAATAGACAGCACACCGACATCAAAGAAACGGCCTGTCAGCTCTACCAGTTTCCGGCGATTTAAAAAATCACTGATCGGGTAATTAGCTGAAATGAATTCAAAAAGAGGAATATTTTGTTCAGCCAAATTAGCCGTTGATAATTTATAAGACCAGCGATGATTATTGGCATCAACATGGGTATTGGCAATCAAAATACTCATATCTGATCCGCTAGCGCGTTTGTACTTATCAATAATATAGCCAAACGAACGTACCGTGCTGAATAATCCTTGCGTTGCCAGTTCCCCCAATGGTGAAATAAGCTGTTGAAAACAATCGCTAACACAAAGAACACGTTGTTCAGGTAACGCTTTTTTTAAAACGCTCGGCACGGCTAATTTTGGCAACAGGACAGCATTACCCCAAGATTTAACAGACTCGCCTTTTTTATCAAACACGGTGGCATTTTCCAATCGCCAATTTAATTGCCATTGTGGCCAGTTTTTATCAATAACATCCCAATTCTGAGGCAGAAGTTTTGTCTTTTGAACTGGAGTATGCCGGAGTGAGGTAACCAAAGAAGCAAATTGTTGCAGTGCCAAGAACGAATCTTCCGTTAAGGCGTTAGCCAAGCCGACATGACTTGTGTAAACAGTATTTCTATCCATGACAAAATTAGCCTTGGCATTGAGATAGTTTAGGTATGAAAAAAAACTATGCAATATGAGAAGGACACCACCTATTAAGAGCGTCACTTTCCATCTTAAGCTAAAAAACAGTTTGGTCTTTTCCATTTAATTACTATTCAAAAAATTGCACGTCACACAATTTTAAATCCTTTGATTTATAAGGTCATTAGCTGTAATTACTCGGGTAAATTCAGTGCGATAACGATTATCATCACTGAATTTACACGCTTAAACATTATTTTTTTACGTTGGGAAAGCACGCTAATACTGATAAGAAGTGATCAATATTAGCAAGCACCTCATGACGTGAGAAACAGCAATTGCCAACAAGATTATTGATTTCCCGTGGTCTTTAGGAAATAAGTAAACCATGGTAATTCAACAGCATATTAGAAAGTTTGTTAAACCATTAAGTCATTTGTGCGCGATAAATGCCACCTTAAACATTTCTACGACACTATAAACCTTACAGCACAAACTGCAACAAGCAATACATATTAGTTGACATTATTTTAAAAACGTAAAAAGTAACGAACAAAATTCCTTCAAGAAATCATTTGCCCGCCCATTCAAACGGTTTTCTAAATATGTGGACTTAGCTACAGCTAACGTTTTAATGTCATAAAATATAATGGATTGCATTAATGGCAGATCCGGCATTAAGCAGATATATCAACAAACCCGTGCAAACCACGTTTAGATTTTACTGACAGCCAATCTTTTAAATACTTTAACTCTAGCGTTTCGGGTAACTCATCCAGATTTTTTTTATTTTTTAACAGCCTGAAAGCTTGAGCAAGCACTGCGTAGCGATCGCCGGTAATGCCTGCGCGTCGTAAGCCTACCGTGTTTAATTTATAGTGCCGGGCAGGACGGCCGCCAATCAGCATAAAGGGTATAACATCCATATTGAGTCCCGTGGTACCTTGCACAATCGCAAACGATCCTATGCGGCAAAATTGATGGACGACCACAGCTCCGCCCATAAAAACATTATGGCCAACATCCACAAAACCACCGATAGCGACATTATTGGCAAAAATAGTTTTGTCGCCAATCCGGCAATCATGAGCGACGTGGCTGTTATTCATAAAATAACAATCGCTACCAATGAGGGTTTCTGCATGTTCCTTGGTGGCGCGGTGTGCAGTAAAGCCTTCTCGGAATACATTATTATCCCCACAAACCAGCCACGAAACCGTTTCTGCTTTAAAACTGGTATCTTGCGGCAAACCACCCAAAACAGCGTGCGGATGCAAAGTATTGCCACACCCCATTTTTACATGGCCATGCACGACAGCATGTGCCCCTATATGGCAGTTCGCGCCAATAACTGCACCCGTTTCAATCACCGCAAAAGGGCCTACGGTAGTATTTTCACCCAGCGAAATAGCTGAACCTAAATAAGCAGTCGGGTGTATGCGTTGTGTCATGTGATTCTATCCTCTGGGATGATATTTTGCATGTAATTCTTTTAGACGTTCGCGGGCAATGTGGGTATAAATCTGGGTTGTGGATAAATTTGAATGCCCAAGCAACAGTTGTACAACCCGTAAGTCCGCGCCATGATTAAGTAAATGGGTTGCAAATGCGTGCCGCAAGGTATGCGGCGATAAGTCTTTTTTAATATCGGCTTTTTTGGCATAACGTTTAATAATATGCCAAAAAGCCTGCCGGGTCATTGGATCAGCTCGGTTAGTCACGAATAAATAATCTGACTGCCGACCATTAAGCAGCGTTTTTCGGCTGTTATTGATATAGTTTTCCAGCCAGCTAATCGCTTCTTCGCCGATGGGCACCAAACGTTCCTTATCGCCTTTGCCGGTGATTCTGACCCAGCCCTGATTAAAATTTACCTGTTCAAACTTTAGGTTGATCAGCTCTGATACTCGAAGCCCTGTGGCATACAAAGTTTCCAGCATGGTTTTATCTCGAAAACCCAGTAAATTACCGGCTTCAGGTCCTGCCAACAATAACTCGACATCATTCTCAGTCAGCGCAGTAGGTAATGATTGCGCTATACGAGGGGCGGCTATCATTGCTGTCGGATCAACAGCAATAAAGCTTTCACGCATATAGTAACCATAAAAGCGCTTTAAACTCGACAAGGTTCGCGCTAATGAGCGTTTACCGATACCTGTGCCATGACGGTACGCCATAAAACCAGAAATTTGGCTCTTATCAACATCCAACAATTTTATATCGGCTAACCAAAGGTTGAAAATATGCAAATCACTGGCATAAGCGGCTAAGGTATTCTTGCTTAATCCTTGCTCAACCCAAATCGCGTCCAAGAATTGATTTATTAATTTTTCGGCATCCATATCTCTGTGTGTCTCCAAAATTACTATTAGGCTATTGGTGTTTTAACACCTATAACATTAGCCTAACTCTGAGTATTTTGCAGAAGTAACGTTTATGGGTGGCTTTATCTACACACTTTAACTGGGTTTATAAAATAACCGTCGATGCCAAACTGGGTATTTTTACGGCGTATTCTTCCGAGACGTAAATTAATCCCCGCAATACCAAATTATCATCAATAATGGCTTCACAAGCCAGTTGGGTTGAGATAATGCCAGCATCACCACCGGTTAAAATCAGCTGTATCGGCTTGGGTTGCTGGGCAATTACCCGTTCTATCAACCCACAAGCCGCTGACAAAATACCACTGAATATTGCCGACTCTGTGCTGTTGGCCAATCCGACCGTATAATTTTGTTCACTTAACGGTAGCTGGTGCGTACCGTGCGCTAATGAGTGCCGCATCAGTGTTAATCCTGGACAAATCAAACCGCCCTGATGATTACCATCCCCCGTCATTACATCAACGGTTATTGCCGTACCGCAATCAACAATGCAAAGCGTTTGATGGTAACTATGATGGGCGGCAATTAAGGCCAACCAACGATCAACACCTAACTTTTCCGGTTGCTCATAAGCATTACGCACACCACATTGAGATGCCAGCGATTGAGCCTTAATAACGGGGCTATGGGGCCATAAAAAAGTAGCTGCCGAACTTATCAGCTCTATAATTTGTGGTGAATTAACACAGGACAGGGCGATGAGTTGTGGTGAAACTAGGGCTTGCCAGGTATCTATAAGTACCTGAGAGCTGATATGGCTGTTGACCAGCACGCCAGTCGCCATGATTTCACCTTGGTCAGCAAGACCCCATTTTAAACGGGTATTGCCAATATCGACCAGCAATCTCATAAGGTAGCGTTATGAAAACTGACTTCGCCAGAAGCATAGGCTTGGGTAAGGCCATCTGCGTGTTGCAGCAATAATAGACCTTTGTCATCAATGCCTTGCACGATGCCTTCGATGGTTTGATTGCCGATATACAAACACGCTGGCTTACCTTTTAAGCTGTCAAGCGTTCGCCATTCATCGAGATAAGCGGCGATACCTGCTGTTTCAAAATCCGCTATAACAGGGATAAGATGATTTAATAATGTAGCCGCGAGTGTATTTCGGCAGATTTTTTTAGAGCCAGGCAATCGACCTAAATCAGTCCAGGGCTGGGTAATTTTTTCGGCTTCGGTAGCCGGTAAATGTACATTAAGCCCAAGACCAATGACCGCACTGCAAGGCCCGCTGGCTTCACCGGAAACTTCAATCAATATGCCACCCAGCTTTTTGCCTTGGCTGTATAAATCATTAGGCCACTTTAGTTCAATACCTTCAATCTCTAACTGATTTAAAGCTCTAATCACCGCCACGCCAATTGCCAAACTTAAACCGGCAATTTCTCCGAGTCCGCTTTCCGGAAACCGCCACAGAATTGACAGATAAATATTGCTGCCAAATGGCGACACCCAGTCGCGTCCGCGTCTGCCTTTACCTGCGGTTTGATGCTCAGCAAAGCAGACAATACCTGAAGCATCGCCTTGTTGTGATTTTTGCGATAAATAGCTATTGGTAGAATCAAGCTGATCATGGACTTCCAGTAAAAAAATGTGGGCTCGGCTGCTATCATCCAAAGCAGCGGTAATTTTGGCGTGATCCAATAATTCCAGGCGTTTATTCAAGCGATAACCCCTGCCGCTAATACCCGTGTAATGTAGACCTAATTCCGTTAAACCGTTTAATTGCTTCCAAATTGCCGAACGGCTTAAGCCTAACGTTTCAGCCAATTCCTCTCCGGAATGGAATTCTCCATTAGCCAATAAAGCCAGTAATTTTTTTTGTTTATCGGTAATAGGCATACAAAGCTCCTGTAAAGATCAAATGCAAGTACATGTATAGCACATGATTTTAAAAGCTTAGAAGTGTATTTTGATGGTAAGCCTTAGCCTACCTTTAAAAAAAAGAAATCGAGGAAGATTTATTTAGAAAATCCCCTTGATCCTTCTTTTTTAAAAGGGAATGGGACAATTAGCTGTGTTCAACGCGCTTTTGAGAAGACTGGGATTTTTCCAGGGCTTTATTAAAATCCTGCAACTGACGCTTTAATTGGTCGCCAAAGCTTTCCAGGCCTTTTTCAATCAACGGCACTTGTTGTTGTAACTGCTCACCAAAAGTTTCGCCAATATTTTGTAGCTCATTGACTATACCCTGGAACGGAATCATAGAAATATTCATACGGGTTTGCTGATAATCGACTTTCCATACATCATCTTCTTTAAGCAACGCCGTATTAAACGAAACCTTTTTATTGTTTTGGGACAGCATAGTTACAACTGTGGCGCTGTCGCCATCCAATGTCATGGCACCAATCTGCACTAAAGAAAATTTGCTGGCTTCATCGGTAGCAAGAGAGGTTTGGCTGTCTTTAGTAACATAATTTTGCGCCGTTTTTAAATTGCCCGCAATAAAAGCCTGCCAAAACGCGGAGGTCACCGTGTCGGGTGTGGTTTCTGCCACGGTTTGACACGCGGCAAGTAAAACAGAAATGCCCACCAGCCTAATCAAAACCATCAGGCTGGTAAAGCAGTTAAAGCATATCGAATTAATCGTCGCCACCAAAAATCCCCAGTATTTGCAACAAGCTCAAAAACAAGTTGTAAATGGAAACGTACAAAGAAACGGTCGCTAAAATATAATTGGTTTCGCCGCCGTGAATAATTTCACTGGTTTGAAACAAAATCATGCCGGACATCAGCAAAATAAACATAGCTGAAACGGCAATGGATAAGCCAGGTAATGAGAAAACCATCGCGCCAATACCAGCCAAAAAGGCCACTAGCACGCCCACCATTAAAAAACCGCCCAGGAAACTAAAATCTTTACGGCTAGTTAAAGCATAAGCAGAAAGCCCTAGAAAAATAACACCTGTGCCGCCTAATGCTGTCATTACCAGCTGATGACCATTACTAAAAGACTGCACGTACATGCTAATAATGGGGCCTAAAGTTAAACCCATGAAGCCGGTTAAAGCAAATACAGACACCAAGCCCCAAGCACTGTTACTGAGTTTTGTTGTTAAATACAACAATCCAAAATAACCTACCATGGTGACTATCATACCGGGATGCGGCATATTAAAGTACATGGCCGCTCCCGCAGTCATGGCACTGAATAATAAGGTCATTGCCAATAACGTATAGGTGTTTCTTAACATTTTGTTGGCGGATAATATTTGTGTATCCGACCGAGTTACCGCAGTATTCAAATTCATTTTAGTTAAACTCCTTAAATTAAAACAGCACTGCTAAGACATTTGAAGAATCAAGATGTTCAGCGTTACCAGCAAAAAATCAACAATACACCGAGGTTTCGTAAGGGTAGGGTACATCCATCTGATTGGCCTTGTAAATAGCCAAAACGTATCCACCTCATGAATAAAGATGCTCAGCAGTTATAAAGTCCAAGATTAATGAAAAATTAAACCCTAATTAATAAATTAACTAAAATCTGTTCATAAATTTCGGACAAAATTTCTAAATCATCCAGGCCAATACATTCATTAATTTTATGTATGGTTTCGTTAAGAGGCCCTAATTCAATGACCTGTGCGCCAGTTGGTGCAACAAATCGGCCATCCGATGTACCACCGCCAGTATCATCTTTCGTCTCAAAACCAGTCACCGATTTAATCGCCACATGCGCTGCATCAATCAATGCGCCAGATGCCGTTAAGAACGGATTGCCCGACAAGCGCCAGTGCAATTCATAGTTAAAGCCGTATTGATCTAAAATAGCATGGGTGCGCTGTTTAATGGTGGCTTCATCCAGCTCGGTAGAAAAACGCAGGTTAAACTGGGCTTCCAAAGACCCTGGAATAATATTTTCCGCTCCGGTACCGGAATTGATATTAGAGACTTGCAAACTGGTGGGTGGAAAACAACTGTTACCGTGATCCCAGACTTCTTCAGTTAAGGCTTTTAATGCCGGTGCAAAGCTATGGATAGGGTTATTACCCAGCTCAGGGTAAGCGACATGGCCTTGAATGCCCAGCACCGTCAACTTGGCACATAACGATCCCCGCCGACCGACACGGATAACATCGCCCAGCTTTTTATCACTGGATGGCTCGCCCACCAAACACCAGTCAATTTTTTCGTTGCGCTGTTCCAGTACTTCAATAACTTTGACTACACCGTGTGTAGCGATACCTTCTTCATCGCTGGTCATCATCACCGCAATTGAGCCTTGGTGATCGGGATATTTAGCCACAAAGCGCTCCACAGCTGTCATAAACGCAGCAATACCGCCTTTCATATCAGCAGCACCACGACCGTACAGTTTGCCATCACGGGCAGTCGGTTCAAACGGTGGCGACAGCCATTTATCCAGTGGCCCAGTCGGTACCACGTCGGTATGGCCTAAAAAGGTGAACAACGGCCGTTGCTTACCACGGCGCAGCCACAGGTTTTGGGTGTCGCCAAAATCCAGGCGTTCTTCGATAAAATTTAGTTTGGCCAAACGCTCTGCCAACACATCTTGGCAACCTTCATCCAGTGGAGTTACCGACTGGCGGCGGATCAGGTCTTGCAGTAATTCCAGGGTTTCACTCATAGTAGTTCGGTGCGGTAAACGTCAGCTTTAAAACCGATCAACAGCGTATTGTCTCTTTGTAAAATAGGACGTTTAATTAAAGTAGGTATAGCCAGCATTAATTGCAATGCCGTTGCTTGGGTTATGTCGGTTTTTTGTTCATCGGAAAGCTGTCGCCAGCTGGTGCTGCTGCGATTGAGCATGATTTTCCAACCCAATCGTGCTTCAAAATTCACTAGTTGCTCATAACTTAAATCATCCACGCGGTAATCGTGAAAGCGATAAGCGATGGCATTTTCATCCAACCATTGCCGCGCTTTTTTAACCGTATCGCAGTTTTTTATGCCATACAGCGTGTGCATCACTTACAGCGGATCATTCAGTAATTCATCAAGACTCGGCAACTGTTTATCGGCTTTGCAGCGGCCTTTGTAAAAATCGACAAACTCCATAAATGCCTGCTCCAGATCGCCTAAAACCTCTTCTTCATCTTCGCGTTCATCGGCGGGCACATCAGTGGATTCCACATACTCACGTTGCAGGGCTGCTTCGCTGTTAAGGGCAAGCAGGGCGTAGATGATGGCGTTGTTTGATAATTCTGTCATGATATTTTTTTTAGATTTAAGGTTATTTTAAAGGTTATTTAATGCGGCAATGTCTTCGGATGTTAAGCCAGTTGCATTGATGATAGCGTGTTCATCCAGTCCCATCGCCCGCAAATTTTTAACAATGTTCGCCACTTGAGCGTTTATCAATTCACGCTGGTTATATTCTTCAAACATGGCCGCCCGCTCGGTCGGCGTAATGCCATCTTTTTCAATGGAATCAAATGTTTTTTGGATCATTGCGTCATGGTAATGACTTTCATCGACTTCTTCATCCAGGGTATCCTGGATGGCAGCTAGCCACTCCCTATAGGCTTTAGGAGTGTTGTCATTGACATACTTGGGGCATAAATACAGCACTTTATGCGGGATTTCGTTAACACCATTGCCTTGCAAATCTTTCGGGTCAAAGTCGATAGTCAGCACATCTTTTTGATGCCTATCACCCGACGTTAACACGACAATGGTAAACACTTTTAAGGCTGGGCGATAATTTTTGGCCTTGGCAATTTGTTCTAGTAAAGCCACGCAATGGTAATGCAAAAACCGATCGTAGTGGTCGGCATTTTGTGCGTGTTGGATGTCGACAATAATGCGGTTCTTATCATCTTGCGCGAACAAATCGAAACGCGAATCCACATAACCCACCGTGGGTTTAAAGGATTTTTCCGTTTCAACCTTGTCAATTTCAAGCTCTATACCCAATACCGCCTTAACAAAGGCTTTAAAAATATCCGGTTGGGAAAAGGCTTTCTTAAAGATGACACCGTAGCGTAATGAAGCGACTTGTTTCATGGCTAGTCCTTGGGCAATTGGTGGGCAAAAAAGCGTTGCTCACCCTACTAAATCATCAGGCTATATCGGCTAGATTACCCCGCGTTTCCAACCAAGACTTCCTATCTTGCGAACGCTTTTTAGCCAGCAGTAAATCTAGTTGATCATGGGTATCGTTGCTGTCGTCTATGGTCAATTGTACCAGTCTTCGCGTGTCAGGATTCATGGTAGTTTCACGCAATTGGCTGGGATTCATCTCGCCCAAGCCTTTAAAGCGCTGCACGTTGATCTGGCCTTTAAGCTTTTCGGCCGCGATACGATCCAGTACGCCTTGGCGCTCGCTATCATCCAGCGCATAAAATACCCGCTTGCCAACATCAATCCGGTACAACGGCGGCATAGCAACAAACACATGGCCAGCACGTATCATCGGCCTAAAATGCTGGTAGAACAACGCGCAAATCAGCGTGGCAATGTGGTTGCCGTCCGAATCGGCATCGGCCAGTATGCACACCTTGCCATAGCGCAAATACTGCAAATCACTGGAACCTGGCTCTATGCCCAAAGCCACAGCAATATCATGGACTTCCTGTGAAGCCATTACCTGGCTGGATTCCACTTCCCAGGTGTTCAAGATTTTACCGCGCAACGGCATGATGGCCTGAAAATCACGGTCGCGTGCCTGTTTGGCCGAACCACCGGCAGAATCGCCTTCCACCAAAAACAGTTCAGTACGTTTTAAATCTTGCGCGGAGCAATCAGCCAATTTGCCGGGCAACGCAGGCCCTGAAGTAATCTTTTTGCGGATGATTTTTTTATTGGATTTTAACCGTTTTTGGGCGCTGGAAATAATAATTTCGGCAATTTTTTCACCTTCAGCCGGATGCTGGTTTAACCATAAACTAAAGCTGTCTTTAGAAACACCTGACACAAACGCCACGCATTCGCGCGAACTCAAGCGTTCTTTGGTTTGGCCGGAAAACTGCGGGTCTTCCAGTTTGACCGCCAACACAAAATGGCAGTTTTCCCAGACATCTTCCGGTGCCAGCTTAACGCCGCGTGGCAAAATATTGCGGATGTCGCAGAACTCACGCATGGCTTCGGTCAAGCCTGCGCGTAGGCCATTAACATGGGTTCCTCCTTGCGCGGTTGGTACTAGATTGACATAGCTTTCGGCCAACGCCTCTTCAGGGTTTTCTATCGACCAGACAATACCCCATTCGACGGCCTCGTGGTTGGCAGCCATATTGCCCATGAAAGGCGAAACTGGACTGAATTCAATATCGCCGACCCGATCCAGCAGATATTCGCGCAAGCCATCCTGATAACACCACTGGTATTCCTCATCCGTGCCATCAACCTTCAGGCTAATTTTTAGGCCAGAACACAGCACCGCCTTAGCACGCAATACATGCTTAAGCTTTACCACCGAAATTTTATTGGAATCAAAGTATTTTTCATTCGGCCAGAACTTGACTGACGTGCCAGTATTGTTGCGGCCTACCGTGCCGGTTTCGGTCAATTCGGTGAGTTTATGGCCATCGGCAAATTCTATGTGATAGACCTTGCCGTTGCGTTTGACTTCCACTTCCAGCTTGGCCGACAAGGCATTCACCACCGACACGCCCACGCCATGCAAACCGCCGGAAAATTGGTAGTTTTTGTTGGAAAACTTACCACCCGCATGCAGTTGGGTTAAGATGACTTCTACGCCAGGAATGCCTTGTTCGGGGTGTATATCCACCGGCATCCCACGACCATCATCGCTGACCAGCACCGAGCCATCTTTATATAAAACCACATCGATGCTTTTGGCATGGCCAGCGATGGCTTCATCAACGCTGTTATCGACAACTTCTTGCACCAGATGGTTGGGGCGGGTGGTGTCTGTGTACATGCCAGGACGCTTTCTGACCGGATCCAGACCACTTAAGACTTCAATGGCCGACGCGTTATATTCGTTACTCATGTGTTGCTGTTATCCTGATGCACTGTTTGTTCCATTGTATTTTTGTTTGTCCACGAAAAGCACGAAAGACACGAAAAATCTGTTGTTGAAAAATTGGCCTACCCAAAAGTAGGGTGGATAATAGCAACTCATCCACCCTACATAAATATGCTTGTGAATCTCATTCTATAAGACAGGGCAGTTTTAAAAATCTTTTTTTCGTGCTTTTCGTGTCTTTCGTGGACAAGTCCTCTTTAGCTATTTGATCTTGACCAATACCTCAGCCTTGCCCATTTCCGACATATCACCGGCATAGCGCTGCACACGGTTAAACGCCACCGACGCATCGGCAAACTTGGAATTAAACTTTTTAAACGAATTAAATAATAGCGGTAAAAAGCCTAAAGTGTGTGATCCACAATCATTAAAGCTGGCCGACAGTTGCGGTGGATTCCACAATAACAGCGTACCCCGTCGCATGGCATAACCTAAATAACGTCCGGTTTGCCCCATAACGGCGATGGTTCCGGCCGTCATACGCGAACCACAGTAATCACCCGCATTGCCTTCAATCAAAATAGTGCCACGACGTAAATGATCGCCCACCCGCTCACCGGCATTGCCTTTAATTAAAATGGTGCCGCCCTTCATGCCCATTTTATTGCCAGGTAACGCAGCGCCCAAAAAGTCGCCGACGTTGCCGCCAATTTCCAGATAACCTTTTTTCATCTCGCAAGCGGCGTATAAACCTGCATTACCTGTCACTTTAACCTCGCCGTTTTTCATGCCCATCGCCAAATACGCACCGGCATCGCCTTCCACAGTAATGCTGCCGCCATCCAGTTCCTTGCCGATAAAGTCCAGTTTCTCGAAGCTGTTTTTTATGACGATAGCCTGGGCATCTTCACCGGAAATATCAAACACCTGATCGACGCGTAACTTGAGCTTACCACTTTGCAGCTCAAGCGCGGCAATTTGTGCAACGGTTTTTCCCTGTAATAACTGACAGACCAAAGGTGACATGTCCACGCGCTGTTTGGGCTGGTATTTTAAGGTGAAGGTTAACGCGCTCATGCCATGATCTCCTGTAAATGAAAGTGAAACGGCCCCAGTTTACCGCCGTAATTTCCCGCGCTAATACGTTTGATACCGTTGGCCGCCCCCAAGTCGCACACCGCCTGGATGCCAACGCGCATGGCCTTGTCGATGTCTTCTTTGGTTAAACCATCGATAACAATTTCCATGACCGATTCAATTTCCGGTGACAATTCGGTTTTGGTCAAGCCTTTTAGCGTGGGGCAAAACGCATCGTTAGTTGAGGCGTTCAAAGTCGTATATTTTGAGCCGACTTTAGAGCCAGAGCGTACTACGCCACCAGGAAATGGCATGATCACGCCAGGCACTTTTTGCATTACTTCAATAGCCGCCTCACAAGCAGTCAAGGCTTGTTCTTGCGACTGCGCCAACACCAAAAAATTACCGCCGCCAATGGCGCTGACTTGTCCGGTGGTGGCTTCGGTTAAAAATTCGCCATCCATGACCGGTATGCGCCAATAGCGTTTACCGTTAATCACTTTGGCGATTTGGAAGCCGTCGCCAAAATAACGCAGGTTTTTGCCAAGCGGAATTTTAATATCGCTGTCGATACCGGCAAATAATGCCGATGTCGGTGAGGTTAACACGCATTGTCCGGCGCGGGTTTCCAGCTGTTTAGCTAAGCCTTTGCCACCCATCGCAAAAATCATCACGGCGACACCAGGGCGACCATCTGGGGTTTCGGAAGGCTCTAGTATTCTATCGATGCCGGCTTCACAGCCACAGGCGATTACCGAGGTGGCAAAGCCGGTCATGGCTTGTGCTGAAATCATTGCCCATTTTGCGTTGTGCGCGGTGATAATGGCGCGGGTGGCTTTCATAGGGAACGCTTCCGCAAAGGTTGCGTCGATGGTTACACCGTTAATAATCATATTGTTATGCTCATTGTTAATATCTTTTTCTGGTGTTGAATATTATTTATGGATTGAGAATAGTATTTGCTAAGTCAGCTTCTCTTCTAGCTCTTTTAATGTTACTTGATGCAAGAAATCTATTTCAGACATTCAAAATCTTCAATACCGATGCAAGGCTCTATTAAATCACCGGTAATCTTGCTTTTACCTTCGATAGAGGTAGGTGGCTGCCGCCTTTTTTCTTTAATTGTCTGGTATTCCTCATCAGTCATTTCAGGGCTATCGAGCAGAAATCGCTGAAAATCGCTGCTATCTGCATCGTCGTCATCCGCAGATAAAATAATCAACTCTACCCGTTTGGCGGTAAAGTTTTTAGGCAGATTTATGTGGATACTGCCGTCAATGACTTCTGTGTATTGTTTGATGGCTTGCATATATGTTAAGTCCGACTCTTCTCTTCATGTTCAATATTTGACCTAAATATAGAATCCGCAAGTCTCGTCCCTGTTGATACTAATTTCGATAAAACTCTTAGTTGTTCTCTACAAGCTATGCTATCTGTTGGATGAGGATAGTTAATACTATGATCAATTTCGCCCCAAATCTCTTCAAACAATGTTCGTACTTGTATTTCACAACAAATGGAATTTTTATTGTTTGGTTTTACCACATAGTGAATACTTGTGTAATATGTTTCTCTTAGCTCTGTTAGAACGTTTTGAGTTTTATAAAACTTCTCGGATTCAGGATCCCATGTGAATGCTTTAGGCTGTTCGACAAAAACCCAATCACCATTTTCAATTTTTTTGTTAATCGCTTCGTTGATAGATGGAAATTGATCTTGATATAAATGTAAAACGCGAACCCCAATAAGGTCAGTAATTTCAGTAGATACATTCTCTTTTGTTATGACAGCACCGTCCTTGAATTTACGTCTAAGTTTATCTTCGAGGTGGCTCGGATCTTTCAATCTTGATTTTATTGAATGAATTAATGGAAAAGGTGCTTTATTTAGTTCGGGATGTTTTTGAAAAAAACATTCCACTTGTATCAAAAATTGTTCATATTCAAACTTTCTATCTTTGTAGGCTTGTATGGCCTCTTTAATTACTGCACTCATGTTATAGAAATTGGCATTTTTTCTAATGTAGCAACTCTTTCAAGCAATGATTTTGCAAAATCCATATAATTTTGTTTTGTATGGCGATACTTACCATAACTACCTGTATTCACCTCGAAAGAGTTTTCTTTTAATATTTTCTTATATTCTTTTGAAAGAGAATCATACTTATCTGGAACTTTCCACATTGGACATTTTAGTGCCTGCGCTACGGATGGAAATGTGTTATGCGTATGGATAACTGACGAGCCACCAATGGGTTGGTGTAGCATGTAATCACTCAAGTGACTTCTGTTACACTGTTTAATGTAATCCTCAATAATATCTGGAATTTTTTTCAAATAAAAATCATGTGCATCAGCCAAATTATATTCATTTTTTCCACTAGAATATTTTTTAGCGTTATATATTGTAAAGCCTAAAAACTGTACAAATTTTTTAGGAAACTTGTTTCGTTTATCTTCAGAAATTAAACTGTAAATAGTCTCAAATTCTTTCTGCCACAATTCTAACGAATTACCGATATTTCTAATACCATATAAACTAAACATGTCTGGTTGTGCTGGAATAAAAAAACCATCAACTGTAGAAATAATCGTTTTATTTAAAATACCCAAGCTTGGAGACGTATCGATTATCACATATTCAAAATCATATTGTTCCGAGTATTGCTCACAAATATTTCTGATATTGGTTATAGTTCTGATTGCTAAATTGTCTCCCTGATAAGCGCCGTTCCATCTTTCGGCAAGTTTATTTTCATACTTATGCAATGATAAACGACCTGGTATTAAATAAAGATTTTCATCTAGCTTTATAGCTGGGGGTATTGATGATAAATCACTCACACCCTCTTCAGTAGGTTTTAATAGAAAGTGAATACTACGAGGTGTTTCATTAATTTTAGGATTTTTTTGCAGTGCCTTTTCATAGTCTTCAATGAAGGAGTCTTCCTCATCCCAAATTTTATGCAGTGCTTCTTCTTCGATGCTACAAATGGTTAAATTGCACTGTGGGTCTAAGTCAATGAATAAAGTTTTATGTCCCATTTCATTCAACGCATATCCCAAATGATAACCAAGAGTAGATTTCCCCACACCGCCTTTATTGTTAAACAACGAGATTATTTTCATTTAATTTGCCAATGGATGCACCGTAATACTCCCCCGCCCATCCTCGGTAATCTCATCATCACTGATCTTAAAATTACCCAGCTTCATGGTCAGGTAGCGGTCGAAATAATCTTTCAAACCTGTTTCTACCGACGGATCAAAATCAGGTTGTACAACGTGCGTCGTGCCCCATTTGGTATGCACCACCTTGCCGTCAACCACCACCAGCTCGCCATCTTTAAACACATAATCCGGCTTCTCGAACATGGTTTGCCGATTGGTATTGTCGGTATACACAGTAATATCCGCCCAGTTACCGGCACTTAATCCACCACGATCTTTGAGGCCTATCAACTTAGCGGCACCGGCGCGGGTCATGATGGCAATTTCTTGCAGCGTATATTCACGGGTAATTGATGCCAGTGTAGTCATTTTTTGCGCTTCGGGGTGTATGGTAGACAGTACCTCGTTACGGAAACTTCTATCCATCAGCAAGCGTATCAAATGCGGATAACTGGTAAATGGCGCACCGTTGGGATGGTCGGTGGTCAAAAATATCCGCCACGGATCTTCGACCAATAAGAAAGTCTCCAGCCCGATTGCCCATTGCAGCGCATTAACGAAGTTTTGATCTTTGTACTTAAACGGCACTACACCACAACCGGCATCACATTCAATGTCCATCACCACCCATTTGTTAGGGCTGGCAAACTTATGATTGGCGTGCTGGCGCATATTATCGCCCGATGCGGTGACGGTTTGACCAAATAAAATCTGCCCGACATCGACGGTAATATTTTTGTTTTTGTTAATCGCTTCAGCAATTTGCGCCGCGCCGGAGGAGAATTTCATATCGCCTTCCGTGCCATAGCTGTGGAACTGGATATGCGTTAAGTGCATGGGCAAGCCGCCGATACCTTGGATGGTATCCAGCGTGGTTTGTACGTTGCCAGGCACACCCAGATTACAACCGTGTACATGCAACGGATGCTTAACGCCCAGTTCTTTAACAGCGGTTGCCAGCACTTCCAAAATATCCCGTGGCGTGACCCCGTAATGGGCGTTTTGCTCATCTAAATCCAGTTTGCGCTGATTGAATTTAAACGCGTTAATCCCGCCAGGATTGACGACTTTTACACCAATCGCCTTGGCGGCATTCATCGTCCAGGCAACATAATCGTTAATGGCTTTTTGGTCTTTTTTGGCGGTGAGCATGCGTAGCAGATAATCATCGCTGCCCAGCATGACGTAACCGCCCTTATCCAGAATGGGAATATCGCCCATTTCCATGTGCGCCTGGCGTGCGTTGATTGGCAATACCGCAGGCTCAAAACCGGCGGTATAGCCCATTTCGGCATAGCGATAGCCCGTTACAAAGCTGCTGGGCATGGCATGGCCACAACCGGAACGGGTAATGTCTGAACGTGACACCGGATCCTGGCGATGGTCTTCTGGCAGCATGGTGCGGGCGATATTGCCTTTGCCACCACCGATATGGGTGTGCATGTCTATCGCACCGGACATGACGACTTTGCCGTGCAAATCGTAGTCTTTATCGACCTTGAAATCACCCACCGGCATATCAACAATACGCCCGTCCTGGATGTAAATATCTTGAATTTGACCATCAACCCCGCTGGCAGGATCGTAAACTTGGCCACCGGTTAACTTAATTAACATACTGTTTCCTCGCATAAAGCCTTGTCTATGGCGTTCAGCACGTCCGCCGTACTGGGTAAGCCGGAATCCCGTAATTTTTTCAAGCGGATGGCAACCACGTTGTCGGTGCGGTAGGCATGGCCGACATGGTCGATACCTGGCGTACCGACCGGAATAAACACATCGGGTTCTTTAGCAAATGTCATGCCAGAACGCCCTATCACAATAGTCGGTAATTCAGTGACAGGTGGTACTGATTTGCTGTTAAACGCCTGCACCCATACCAACGCATCGGCTTCACCCTCGGCTATCAATACGTTGGTATCGTTCATAAACGGATCGTATTCAGGGTAGCCACGGCTAAAGCGCGTGCGTGCCGGATAACCGGTCGTCCAACCGCAGACTTGGTTAGCGGTCAGATCGCCTTCTTTACCCGCTAATGGCAAGCCTGAGCAACGGGTATTTTGATTATTGAGGTCCTTAATCATTTCGGAGACCGTCTGCACGGTCAATTCTGCATGGCGATAGGTGAGTGCGCCTGCCGCCCATGTAATCACACTGTATTTTGCAGCCTTTAATTTATCGGCCAGAATTTGTAAATCAGCGACTTTGATGCCTGCCACACTTTCAGTACGAATTGGTTTGCCTTTAATCAAGGCTCTTAAGACTGCGACGACATCGGGTAAATCCTCGGTTGCACAGGGTAAGATTTGTGCTGCTTTACCTGTAGGCGATGTTGCTGCACTGCCCGATGGTGCTGTACCTAAATAAATTACTTCGCGTTGATCGGTTTTTTCGATGAACATGGATTCGGCGTTCCAAATATAGCGTTCGAAAAACCGTGGCAACAGCGTTTCCAAATCTGCACCGATCACTACGAACAAATCGCAGCGATTTTTAACTTCCGCCAGTGTAGTGTTCATCCAGCCGGAATCTTGCAAGGCCAAAAAGTTATTACGGGCGCGGGTAAAGTTCATGTTATCAACCACCGCACCACAGCGATCCGCCAAAGCCAGCAAGCCACGCATACCATTCACATCGGTCGCACAGCCGCCTATTACTGGCAACACGGTATTTTTTAATAGCGCAGCCGCTTTGGCAACGGCAATATCCAGGCTCACTATCTGGCCATCAACTCTAGGCTGCGTATCGGTAATCGCTTGTTCAAATGCTGGTGTATTCACCGCGCAGCCATTTTCCAGTATTCTAACTGTCAGGCCATCAATCTGTATTTTCAGATCGTCCGTGCCGATCCCGCAAAAAGGACTGGGTACTTCAGCTATTTCAGTCACACGCAAACCTCTTGTTCATTTTCGTTAACATTCATTCAAAACCTTTTAACGCTGTATAAAAGCGATTTTCAATGTCTATTCTAACCTTGATTTACGGCGCTGTCTTTACTGTACAGCGTAGCTCCCTAAAACGGCTTATCATTAAGGCTGTAGTTTAGAGCGCTCCACGAACCAGATTGGTAAATTTATGCGTTTATCGTAAAAGCAATATCTGGTAGTATTCGACCACAGCGGGCTTAGCTGTCGCCCGGTAAATCCAGAGGGTTAGATTTCACGGGTTTTGCCATAAAAACCAACCTAAAACAATAGAACAATAAATAATTTTTTTTGGAGATGTAGTTATGAATAGTTTAACCGCGCTGTCTTTAAGCATAGGCGTTTTGAGTGGAGTGGCCACATTTTTGGCTGTAGGCCCTTTAAGCGGCGTATTTTTTATCTGGGCGGCAACGATTGCCTGGGCAGCTTATTTTGCTTTGGGTGCTAACGAGGATGCACTGAAAAAAACCATCGCATGCAGTATTTTCGGTGTGTTTATGGCGACTTTCACGGCGTATGAATTAACCAATGTGCCTGCGGATGCTTATTTTCCTGCTTGGGCAGCATTTACAGTAACTGTATCAGTTGTGGTAACTTGTTTGGCGGCTAATCTGCCTATGCTGTCAGCTATTCCTGCCAGCGTATGGGGTTATTCATCAACGTTTGCTTACTTGCTGCAAACACCTGACAAAATGAACAAAGACGTATTACTGGGTATTTCTCTTGATAACCCGCTGGTGGTTATTTCAATTTCTATTGTAGTGGGTGCTTATTTTGGGGTGGCTTCTGGCAAGCTGGCTGCCATGTGGACAACTAAAGCAGAATAATCTGCTGAGCAACAAAATAACGGCGGACATGATTTCAACGTATTTTCATGTCCGCTCCGCCTATTAATGACCACAACAGTCTTTATCACCTTGCTGTATAGGCGGACAAGGCACTGTGGCATAAGAACAAAAAACGCAACAATCCCCCGATTTTGGCTTTAGTACTACTTTGCAATTCCCGCATTCATAAAACCACTGACACGCATCTGTTGGCATAATCTCGATTTTTACATGACCGCATTCGGGGCACGTAATCGTTGATTCAAGGATTATTGCTTGCGCCATTATTTTTTACCGTCTTGCAGTTTTGATGGATAACCTACATTTTCCGTCGCCTTTAAAAGATCAGGTAGTCCACTTAGTTGGTCATCAAAAACAACCGCCGCTGTTTTGCTTTCATAACTGACATCAACTGATTTAACCCCCGCAACCTTTTGCAAACTTTTCTTGATGGTAATGGGACAAACGGGGCAATCCATACCTGGAATGGATAATACAACGGACTGCTCTGCGGCAAACAAAAACCCAGACTGTGTTAACAATAATAAAAAAACAATATTTTTCATAACAATCTACCTATACATAAATGAAATCAAATAAGGCGATGCAATAGCGGCTATCACCACCGCCACAACGCCCCAAAATGCGCTTTTATACCAGTGCTGCGAAGCTGGTTCTGCACATATCTTGCCTTCTTCACAGGACTGATCAGAGGCGGATTGGTGAATAGCCAAATAAGCAATAACCAAAGCAATCAATGCTATTGCGATAAATAACGGACGATAGGGTTCAAGTGCGGTTAAATTGCTAATCCATGCGCCACTAACGCCCAATGACAATAAAATCAAAGGCCCAGCACAACACAGTGATGATGCAATACCCGCGAGCAAGCCCCCTATTAATGGGAGACTAAATTTTTCTGACACAATAAACACCTCTGATTTTTTAACGGTGTTGAGAAGTGTAGCCCCCGTACCTAACTACAGAGTCAAGGCATTTTTATTTTTTTGAAATAGCGGTGATGATGGGGCATCCGTGAGGGACTGAATTGGATTCGCACGATTGGATAAGCTTTTCCAATGTACTGGCTATGGCTTGCAAGTCCTGAAGTTTGCTTTTGATGATGTCTAGCTTGTGTATAGCAAGCTCTTTTGTCTCCAAACAACTGCCGTCATCCAATGCTAGCAGGTTAGAAATTTCAGTAAGACTGAAGCCCAGTTCTTTAGCGCGTTGAATAAAAAGCAACCGCGCAACGGTATCCTCACCGTAAACACGGTAGCCAGACAATGGTTTTTCAGGTTTCTCTATCAGTCCAATACGTTGGTAGTAGCGGATGGTTTCGAGTCCAATACCTGCTTTTTTGGCTATTATGTTGATAGTTGCTGGTTTATTTGGCATTGACAATGCTTATATAATTAACAGGTTATACTGAGACTCTAGTCATTGAATTTAATCCAGCGCAAACGGTTCGCATTAAACACCACCGTTAACGACGACATGGCCATAGCGGCTCCTGCAATCATCGGATTCAATAACACACCCGCTATCGGATAAAGCAATCCCGCCGCCACCGGAATACTCAAGGTATTATAGAAAAACGCCCCAAACAAATTCTGCTTAATATTTTTTACCGTCGCCTTGGATAAATCAATCGCTTCAGAGACTTTTAACAACGACCCTTGCAAAATCACCACATCGGCACTTTCAATGGCTACGTCAGTGCCTGTGCCAATCGCAAAGCCAACATCAGCCTGCACCAAAGCAGGCGCATCATTCACGCCATCACCGACCATGCCGACAATCTCTTGCGCTTGCAAAGTTTTAATAATCGCCGCTTTATCCTGTGGCAACACTTGCGCCTTAACTTCGGTAATACCAGCAAGATTAGCAATCGCCTGCGCCGTAATCGGATTATCGCCGGTAACCATAATCACGCGGATACCACGCGCTCTTAAATGCTGCACCGCCTGCACAGAATCTTTTTTAATCGGATCAGAAACCGCCACAATACCGACAATTTTATTATCAACAGCCAGTAACATGGGGGTTTGCCCTAAGGCCGACAGTTGTTCAAGTTTTGCGTTGTAGGCATCATAATTCACCAATTTTTTGTCCATTAATGCCTTATTGCCAAAAAATATCCTTTTCTTGTTGATAAGCGCAGTAACTCCGTGACCTGACACGCTTTCAAACTGCTCTACTTTTTCAAGGCTGAGGTTTTTATCTGCTGCAGCGCTTAACACACTGGCCGCCAAAGGATGTTCCGAGCCAGACTCAATGCTTGCAGCCCATTGTAAAATCGTATCTTCGGTGTAATCATCAAAGGTATGAACCGATGCAACAGTCGGTTTGCCTTCGGTAATCGTGCCGGTTTTATCCAACACCAGGCAAGTAATCTCGCCTGCTTTCTGTAAAGCCTCGCCTTTGCGTATCAAAATACCGGATTCTGCTGCTCTGCCCACCGCCACCATCACCGAAATAGGCGTGGCCAAACCTAATGCACAAGGACAAGCAATCACCAAAACCGTCATAGAGGTGACAAACGCATAACCCAAGGAC
Organism: Crenothrix sp.; assembly: GCF_043729335.1. Classification (NCBI taxonomy): domain Bacteria; kingdom Pseudomonadati; phylum Pseudomonadota; class Gammaproteobacteria; order Methylococcales; family Crenotrichaceae; genus Crenothrix; species Crenothrix sp. Next base: position 26,744 of record NZ_JAYTLQ010000026.1, read on the forward strand.
GGTTCTGGCCCCCAGTTATACCAGATGGTAAAGGTAAGCACGGCTATGACGACTACTGCGGGTACAAAAACAGCAGAAATCTTATCCACCAAACGAGCAATATCCGGCTTGCTGCTTTGCGCTTGTTGCACACTTTGGATGATTTGCGCTAACGCGGTATCTCGGCCTATGCGCGTCGCTTTAAACAAAAAACTGCCGGTTTGGTTCATGGAACCCGCCACCACTTTGGAACCGAGCATTTTTTCCACAGGCATGGATTCACCGGTTAGCATGGATTCATCAACTGTGGAATGGCCTTCGAACAACTCGCCATCTACCGGTATCTTTTCGCCGGGTCGAACTCTAACTGTTTCGCCCAGGCCGACTTGCTCAATTTCAATATCAATTTCTTTGCCATCACGCACCACCCGTGCTGTACGGGGTTGCAGACCAATTAATTTACGAATAGCGCCCGAAGTTTTGCCGCGTGATAGCGTTTCTAACCCAGAACCCAGATTGATAAACGCCAAAATCACGACGGCGGCCTCAAAATAAGCATGTTTTGCTATGGATGGCAAAACACCCGAATAACTGATGATTATGCAAGAATACAACCACGCCGAACCCGTGCCCAAGGCAATCAGGGTGTCCATATTGGCCTGGCCGTGTTTTAAGGCATTCAGCGCACCCTTATAAAAGTGCAATCCTGAATACACCAACACGCCCAGCGTAATCAATGCGACTTCTGGCCAAAACTTTTGGCCAGCCGGTGATCCAATTTCAGGAAACCAGGCTAAATGCTCACCTAGCATCAGTAGAATGCCCACTACAGCGGCAACGGCGGCTTTTTTCATTAAGCTGCGATAATGTTGCAACTCCAGTTTTTCCTGCTGACTAGGATCTTCCAGACCTTGCATCACAGCGGCATCGTAACCGGCATTTTTAACGGCAACAATTAATGCATCAGGATCAGCACGGCCTTTTACCCTAGCAGAGTGATCGGCAAAATTGACCGCAACCTCAGTGACACCCGGCACAGACTTTAAAGCTGATTCTACTGCACTTACGCAACCGGCACAGGTCATGCCGAGGATTGATAAACGCAATTCTTCAGAAGCTTGTTCTACACTCATATCCCCATCCTTTTTCTTTGTTAAGGAATGAAAACCACTGTGATGTTACGATTTTTGCCCACGAAAACCACGAAAAAGTAATAGGCAGCTCGTAGGCTGGGTTAGCAGCTTTATCGCGTAACCCAGCGTGTTTGTTAATTGCTGAGTTATTGCACGCTATAACCAGCGGCCTGAATAATACTCTTAATAGCATCCATGCTGGTTTTATCCGGATCAAAATCAACACTAACGCTCTTGTTTGCGCTGGATGCTTTCACCGCAGCCACACCATCAACAGCAGCAAGCTTAGTGCTGACATTGCTTTCACAGCCACCGCATTTCATACCCAATACTGTTAACTCGATTGATTCAATCATTTCATCCACCTTTTGTTTGTATTCACTTTCAATGCTTTATATCACAACTCGACTACTATCCGGTAATCATGGTATAAAAGCCACTAATCATACATACACTTACCTTTCATTATTGCTATTGTTGCCTATTTTACTTAAGAGGTTAAATTGTTGTTACGCTTCTGTTCATTGTCACATCACGGATAACTCATGCAATTAAACTCTCTCACCAACCAAACGATAGCCTTGGCCGGTATCGCACAGGCCGCAGCTTTAATGGATCAACTCGCAACTACCGGCACAGCTGATCCTATTGCCCTGGAAGCCAGTATTGGCAGTATTTTAAAAATAGATTCGGACAGCGTAGTCGATGTGTATGGCGGTTTGTCGGGGCTTAAGTTGGGTCTTGAGCAAATGCAAACGCAAATGACCGGTTATAGAATACCCAGTCACCAACAAGCACGTTATGCGGCTTCCATTGTGTATCTGGAAACTAAGCTGTCTGGTAATAAAGACATGTTAAAAACCATACAAACCGGCATTGCCAGAGCTAAGGCGCAAAGTGAGCAATTTGGCATATTGCATGAAAATGTCATTGCCAATCTGGGTGATATTTATTTTAATACGGTCAGAACGTTAGCACCGCCGGTTATGGTCAACGGCGAACAGGAATATTTATCCAGAACTGACACCACCAACAAAATTCGTGCTTTGCTGTTGGCCGGTGTGCGCTCATCTTTGTTATGGAAACAATGTGGCGGCGCGCGTTGGAAGTTTTTGTTTCATCGTAAAAAAATTGTTACTGAATTGCAGGATTTGTTGAAGCGGGTATAGCGATCAAAATTCAAAGAAACTTAATGACTTTATTGCAATCGTATAGCCAATAAAACGGGGAAATTGATTTTTTTCTTGTTATACATAAAATTAGCATTTTCTTTTAATCCTGCATTTCGGAACTTATTCATCCCATCGTGCAACAAAAACCCTTTAAAATTCACAGCCGTTTTCAACCCGCGGGTAGCCAACCTGAAGCCATTAAGCATTTGGTGGATGGCTTGAATGACGGTGAGCTTCACCAGACTTTATTAGGCGTAACCGGCTCCGGAAAAACTTTCACCATTGCCAATGTTATTAATCAAGTGCAGCGCCCTGCGATGATTATGGCGCCCAATAAAACCCTGGCTGCGCAGTTGTACGGCGAAATGAAAGAGTTTTTCCCAGAAAACAGCGTCGAGTATTTTGTCTCCTATTACGATTATTACCAACCGGAAGCTTATATGCCAGCTTCTGATACGTTTATCGACAAAGATGCTTCGCTCAACGAACACATCGAGCAAATGCGCTTATCCGCTACCAAAGCCTTGATTGAGCGCCGCGATACTATCGTTGTCGCTACCGTTTCCGCTATTTACGGTCTGGGCGAGCCGGAATCGTATTTTAAAATGGTCTTGCATCTGGTCAAAGGCGATATGATCAAGCAGCGCGACGTTCTGCGCCGTCTGGCTGAAATGCAATATACCCGCAACGATATAGAATTACGCCGTGGGACTTACCGTGTACGCGGTGAAATCATTGATGTTTTTCCTGCCGAAGCCGATCAGCAAGCCTTACGTATTGAATTATTTGATGATGAAATTGAGCGCCTGTCGTTATTTGATCCATTGACCGGCGAGATTTTGCATCGCTTGGCGCGTTATACGGTGTATCCTAAAAACCATTACGTTACCCCGCGCGAACAGCTATTATCGGCAGTTGAATCCATAAAAGCGGAACTCAAACAACGCCTGGAATATCTGCGTTCAGTCAATAAACTAGTCGAAGCGCAGCGCCTGGAGCAACGTACTTTATTTGATATCGAGATGATTTTTGAAGTCGGTTATTGTTCCGGTATAGAAAACTATTCACGTTATTTATCGGGCCGGGATGCCGGTGAATCCCCGCCCACTATGTTTGATTATCTGGGCAAAGATGCCCTGCTGATTGTGGATGAAAGCCACGTCAGTATTCCGCAAATTGGTGCGATGTATAAAGGTGATCGATCCCGCAAGGAAACCTTGGTGGAATATGGTTTCAGATTACCATCCGCGTTGGATAACCGACCCTTGCGCTTCGATGAATTTGAAAACAAATCGCCACAGCGTATTTATGTATCAGCAACGCCCGGCAAATATGAAAAAGAACATTCTGGAGTTTTTGTTGAACAAGTGGTCAGGCCCACAGGCTTGCTTGATCCCATTGTAGAAGTCCGTCCGGCCAGCAATCAAGTCGATGATTTATTGTCGGAAATTAACTTGCGTGTTGCGGTAAAAGAGCGGGTGTTAGTTACCACCTTAACCAAAAAAATGTCCGAAGACTTAACCGAATACCTGACTGAAAACGGTGTGCGGGTACGCTATTTGCATTCCGATATAGAAACCGTAGAGCGGGTGGAAATTATCCGTGATTTACGTTTGGGTCAGTTTGATGTATTGGTGGGCATTAACTTACTGCGTGAAGGCCTGGATATACCGGAAGTATCTTTGGTGGCCATATTGGACGCTGATAAGGAAGGCTTTTTGCGTTCGGTAGTATCGCTGGTGCAAACCATAGGCCGTGCCGCGCGTAATGTGAATGGTAAAGCAATTTTGTACGGCGATCGCATCACCAACTCCATGCAACAGGCGATTGACGAAACTGATCGTCGCCGCGAAACCCAACAGCTTTATAATACTGAACATAACATCAGTCCGACGACCATTTATAAATCCGTCCTTGATATTATGCAGGCAAGCATTCCTGGATCCGGTAAACCGTCAAACAATAAAGCCCAAGATAAAGTAGCGGAAATTTCCGCCAGTTATCAGGTCATGACACCCAAGCAATTGAGTAAAAGGCTTAAACAACTGGAAGATGCCATGTATCAACACGCCAAAAATCTTGAATTTGAACAGGCCGCCAAAACCCGTGATGAAATTAAGTTATTGCGTGAGCAAATGCTGATTTAAATATGTTGAGTCAATGCCTGTAGTGTTGTACCTTAATTCGCAAGTACAACAAAATTCCTGCTTGAATCTCTCACCACAGTCCACACAGAAAACACCGCATGACGCAGCCTCCAAGCCAACAAATTTTTCTAAGCTTCAGCCCAACAGACAGGCAAGCCGCCGCCATTTTACGTGCAGAACTGGAAAAAGCAGGAATGCTGGTATTTCAAGAGAAAAACACAGTAAGTTTGAGTGATAGCTGGTTATATAACCTACAAGATAAGCTAAAAAACTGCTCTGTGTTTATCGCACTGGTGGGACACGAAGGTGTGCAGCAATGGACGAGTGTTGAAATGCAACTTGCCCTGGCGCGTAATCTATTACCCCATGATGATAGCCAGTGGCTCCCCATTTATTTATTGTCGCTACCGGATGCCGATCCTCAAAAAATCCCACCTATACTCAGCGATTTTCAGTGGCTATCGTGGCAAATTGACAGCGCCGTCCCTAAAATTCTGCTTACCGCCATACAATCACGCACCGAACTGGTTGCTACCGAAAAACAGGCTGAAATTTGTCCGTACCTGGGGCTTAACACCTTTCAACGCGAGCATGCGCCGCTATTTTTTGGTCGCCGCAAAGAAACACTGGAAATAATCCGTTTTTTTGGTACCCAATCACAAGTTAATCCCGATCATATCCGTCGTGATGATGATCAGTTCTGTCGCTGGATACAGATTGAAGGCAGCAGCGTTAGCGGCAAATCGTCATTAATTAACGCCGGATTGATTCCGTTAATTGAACAAGGGGCATTGTGGCCACGCACCGGATTTAAAACCTGGAAAATTCTGGGGCCAATGATACCCAGCGAAAACCCTTTGCAGCAATTGGCGGAATTACTGGAATGTGCCTTAGTTAAAGATCCTGACGAGCGTGATTTTAACCGAAGCTACAAACAGCTGTTACCGGATGATACGGTACTTAATAAGCGTCTGAATGCAGTTAAAGAGCTCGATGTGGGTTTTGTGCTAATTGTCGATCAGTTTGAAGAGCTGTTTACGCTATCAAATAAAAATGAGCAGCGTCGGTTTGATGCCCAGCTAGCCAATGCCTTACTGGAAAAAGACAGTCGTTTTTTTCTGATGACATCGATAGCGACCGGTTTTCTGGAAGGCTTCGAACACTTGCTGTATCTTTCGGAATGGTATAACACCCGCTGTAAGCGCTATGCGCTGCCTAGTATTTCGCAAACAGCTTTGCGTGAGATTATTGAACGGCCTGCGCAGTTATCTGGGCTAAATGTTAAAGATATTGTACCGGTTATACTGGCCGATGCTAAAAATGAAACCGGTGTTTTACCCCTTGTTGAAAATGCCCTGCATTACTTGTGGGAACACCGGCACGATAATCGGCTCAGTGTTACTTTATACACACAAAAAGGTGGGATTGCCGGCTTACTGGAAACAGAAGCCGATGAATTGCTGGTACGTTTAGAGCAGGAAATTCCAGGCAGTAAAGAAAATGCTTTAAAACTGCTGCTTGCGCTAACACGCATGAGTCCCGATGGCCGCCATAATCGTCAACGCTTGGCTTTGGATGAAGCCAGACATATTGCCGGGCAAGGTGATGTGAAATTGGGTCGAAAAATAATCAATTTCTTATCCGGCAAACCCGACGCCAGCCAAGCCAGTCAAAAAAGCAAGGGTGGCCTGCGTTTGCTGACCATAGTAGGTGCAGGAGAATCTACCGGCAATTATCAAATGCCACTGCATAAGCAACAATTTATCGATCTATTGTATGAACCGTTGATTCGCCCCCGTGGTCAAGATGAAGACACAGGCCAGCCAGTGGGTTATTGGCGAACACTGTATGAATATATTGGCAGTAGCAGCCAAATCAATAACTATCAACACTCGTTAACGCAACGCGCTAAAGCCTGGAACCATAGTCGAGGTTTTTGGCGCTGGTGGCAGCTGGCGGGGTGGTCCGATTTACGCACTTATCACAAGCTGGCTATCAGCAATCCTGAGTCTACAGAAGGCCGATTTATACACTGGAGTAAGATTGCTCTAGGCGTAAAAACGGCATTACAGGTACTGGTGCTGGCTTTTGTGGGTCAATCTTTTTATTGGACGGTAAAACACAATTTACCCCTCAGTTATATGCTGATGCAGCAACGTTTTCGCTTGATGGATGCAGGTTTTTTACCCGTGCCTCTACCCGAAATGGTAGCCATTGAAAGCGATGAAGTGTCACCACCAATGAGTGATCCGAATATCAGTTTTCTGTCTGATGACGGCGAACCGGCGCTACAAGCCGCAAAATTTGCTGCACCGGGCACCGAAATTGGCTTGGCGAAACGCTTTTATCTGAGCAAATACGAAATTACTTATCAACAGTTTGATTATTACGTCTGGACGCAAAATGACAAAGTAGATTATCCCGCCACAGCCAAGGGCGGACGTGATCAGCATCCGGTCGCGAATGTGTCCTGGTACAATGCCAATGCCTATTTAACCTGGCTCAGTGACAAAACCCACAAGCATTACCGGTTACCCACAGAAGCCGAATGGCAATATGCGGATCGCGCCAAAACCACTACCAATTTTTGGTGGGGTGATGGCATCGGTAAAAACAAAGCCAATTGTACTGATTGTGGCAGTGCCTGGGATGGTGAGCAATCTGCGCCCGTGGGTAGTTTTGCAGCAAATTCTTTCGGCTTGTATGATACGGTAGGGAACGTCCATGAATGGACTTGTTCAGCATGGAAAGAACAACCCGATGGCAACGAATATACGTGCGCTATGCAAAGCGGTGCCTCAAGGGTATTTTTGGGGGGGTCATTCCGTAACCGTTCGATATTTTTATTATATTCATCGCGGGATTGGGATGTGCCGGGCTATACCAGTGATAACTTGGGTTTTCGGGTGGCCAGGATTGATTGATTATGCTTAAAAGTTGATGTTATAAAGATGAAGCTGAATCAACTGGGGGTTTAAAAAGCAAAAAACCATTTGCGAATTAACCGAACCTGTCTGGAAGTAAGATTGTTATTAATATCTACGCTAGCACTAATACCACGAATGATGCCATCGTACCTTGGCACATTTGTGATTGATAAAGCCGATTATTAAAAAATTAACAAGCGCGTCTATAGTAAAGAAATGAAGCAAGCAATGATCGGTAGAGGGGTTAAGTCCACTGATCTTTAAACCTAAGCATCGAAAAATTTTTTCTCGTGGAGGTTAATTATGCGTATCGCCCATATAGAGTCATCCATGCACTGGGGTGGACAGGAATTAAGAATTGTCGAGCAAACTGAATGGCTTAATGGACATAATCATCCAACCTGGATAATCGCTCGTCCGGGCGCTGCGATTGTCGAAAAAGCCCAGGAAAAGTCGTTACCTGTCTACCAAATGCCCATTAGAGGAGCTTTTAATGTCAATACCTTGCGGAAATTACGGCGATTTTTGGACTTTCAGGGCATTGAGATAATGGATTGTCATGGCAGCCGAGATGCTACTTATGGCGCTTACATCCGCTGGCTGACCGGCTTGCCGGTAGTTAGATCCAGACATATTATTGATCCGATTCGTAGCGATCGTTTTAATCGCCTTATATGGCGACACGGTAATAACGGTATTATAGTGACGGCGAAAGCGATTCGCGACGACATTATTAAATCTGGTCTAAATTCCCAGGATAAAATTTTTGTTGCTGAAGCCGGCGTTGACGAAAAGCGTTTTCATCCACAAATTGATGGCGCTAAATTAAGGCATCGCTTAGGGATTCCCTTGCATCATTTGGTAATAGCCAATATCGGCATGATCCGCGCTGACAAAGGTCAATTGCAGTTTATCCATGCGTGTCGTCACTTATTAGCCAAGCACAAGAATATTACCTGTATCCAGATTGGTGAAGCGCCATCACACTCTATTTCTTATAAGAAAAAAGTAGTGGAAGCGGCCAATAAATACCCTACCCAAGGCTGTATTCGTTTTTTGGGCTATAAACCTGATATTGAAAATTGGCTGGCATTAGCTGATGTGATTATCATTGCCTCCATTGGCACCGAGGCCAAGACTCGCTTGGTATCGCAAGCCTTTTTAATGAAAAAAAATATTGTAGCCACCAATGTTGGCGGTTTGCCAGAAATGATTGAGCACCAGAAAACTGGCCTGCTTTGCCCGGCAAATAATCCTGGTGCGTTGGCAGAGGCGGTCGAACAGCTTATTGACAATAAACCATTTGCGCAACATTTATGCGAAAATGCCTATCAATATGCCCAGCAAACTCTCACTTTTGGACGTATGATGAATGGTATGCTGTATACGTATGAGAAGGGAATAGCCGCAGCACAAAAACCACTAAACAATCGCTCTATTTTTATACCTTGATTTGGATAAACCCATGCTAGAACAATACCGCAAACATGTAGCCGAACGCGCCGCTGAAGGCATCGTACCTAAACCGCTCAATGCCGAACAAACAGCAGCTTTAGTTGAATTAATCAAGCAGCCACCTACTGGAGAAGAAGGCTTTGTATTAGATTTGCTAGCCAACCGAATCCCGGCAGGTGTCGATGAAGCTGCTTATGTTAAAGCCGGATTTCTAGCAGCAGTGGCTAAAGGTGAAGTTAATTCGCCCATATTAAGCGCAGAACGAGCCACTGAATTATTGGGAACTATGCTGGGTGGTTACAACGTTGCGCCGTTGATTGAATTATTAGATAACCCCGTAATGGCATCGATTGCCGCGCAGGCTTTATCTCGAACCTTGCTGATTTTTGACGCTTTCCATGATGTGGAGGAAAAAGCCCAAGCAGGTAATACTTACGCCAAACAGGTCATTCAGTCTTGGGCAGATGCAGAGTGGTTTACTAATAAGCCGGTTGTGCCGGAAAAATTAACCGTTACCGTGTTTAAAGTGACGGGTGAGACTAACACGGATGATTTATCACCGGCACCGGATGCCTGGTCGCGCCCTGATATTCCTTTACATGCCAAAGCCATGTTAAAAATGCCCCGCGAAGGCATTACCAACGCCGAACAGCAAATCAACGAACTTAAACAAAAAGGCTTCCCCATTGCTTATGTCGGCGATGTGGTCGGCACAGGATCGTCGCGCAAATCCGCTACCAATTCAGTATTATGGTTTATGGGCAATGACATGCCGTATATTCCTAACAAGCGCGAAGGCGGTGTGTGCATAGGCGGCAAGATTGCGCCGATCTTTTTTAATACCATGGAAGATTCCGGCGCATTGCCGTTTGAATGCGATGTAACCAGTATGGCGATGGGCGATGTTATTGATATTTACCCTTACCAAGGTGTTGTTAAACGCCATGATACTAATCAAGAAATCTGCAAATTCGAACTCAAAACCGATATCCTGCTTGATGAAGTCCGCGCCGGTGGCCGTATTCCGCTAATTATCGGCCGTGCTTTAACAGACCGCGCCCGCAAACTCTTAGGTTTAGATGCTTCTACAGTCTTTAAACGTGCTGGCGATGTCGTGATCAGCAGCAAAGGCTTTACGCTGGCACAGAAAATAGTGGGTAAAGCGTGTGGTGTAGCCGGGGTACGTCCCAATACGTATTGCGAGCCGTATATGACCACCGTAGGTTCACAAGATACCACCGGCCCTATGACCCGTGACGAGTTGAAAGACTTGGCTTGTTTGGGTTTTTCGGCTGATTTGGTATTGCAATCGTTTTGCCATACCGCCGCTTACCCCAAACCAATTGATGTGGCCATGCAACACAGCCTGCCGGACTTTATCATGAACCGTGGCGGTGTGTCGTTACGGCCTGGCGATGGCATTATTCATTCCTGGTTAAACCGTATGTTATTACCCGATACTGTCGGTACGGGTGGTGATTCGCACACCCGTTTCCCTATCGGTATTTCCTTTCCGGCAGGTTCCGGTTTAGTGGCTTTTGCAGCGGCAACTGGGGTAATGCCATTGGATATGCCGGAATCGGTACTGGTGCGGTTTAAAGGCACAATGCAACCTGGTATTACTTTGCGCGATATGGTTAATGCCATCCCTTACGCTGCTTTAAAAAGTGGTTTGCTGACGCTGGATAAAAAAGGCAAGAAGAACGTGTTTTCTGGCCGTATCTTGGAAATTGAAGGCTTGCCGGATTTAAAAGTCGAGCAGGCGTTTGAGTTATCTGATGCGTCTGCCGAACGCTCTGCCGGTGGCTGTACTATTCGTTTGAATGAATCACCGATCCGTGAATATCTCACTTCCAACGTTAGTTTGTTAACATGGATGATCGCCCAGGGTTATGGGGATGTACGCACTATTGAACGCCGCATTAAACATATGCAAGACTGGTTGGCTAATCCGGTATTAATGGAAGCCGATGCGGATGCTGAATATTTTGAAATCATTGAAATCAATATGGATGATATCAAAGAGCCGTTGCTGGCTTGTCCGAATGATCCCGATGACATCAAACCATTATCGGAAGTGGCCGGAACGGTAATTGATGAGGTATTTTTAGGGTCATGTATGACCAATATTGGTCATTTCCGTGCCGCAGGTAAATTGCTGGAACAACAAAAAGGCGATTTGCCCACACGGCTTTGGATAGCCCCGCCCACTAAGATGGATCAGAAGCAACTCACTGAAGAAGGCTATTACGGTATATTCGGTAAAACCGGAGCCCGAATGGAAATGCCGGGGTGTTCTTTATGTATGGGTAATCAGGCACGGGTAAAAGAGGGCGCGACTGTGGTCTCAACCTCTACGCGTAATTTCCCTAACCGTTTGGGAAATGGTGCGAATGTATTTTTGTCGTCTGCTGAATTGGCGGCAGTGTGTTCAATTTTGGGCAAGATTCCAACTTTTGATGAATACATGCAGTATGCAAATCAGATTAGTGCAACAGCTGATGATACCTTCCGCTATCTCAATTTTGACCAAATGGACAGCTATCAAAAGGCGGGTTGAGTTGTTTAAGGTCAGTTAAGATTCAATTGATTGCATTCACCCTATAAACGGTTATGAGTTTTCCCCTTTTTCAAAGAGGGGAATTGAATCTTATTGGAACCTTGAATCCTGGTTATAGTTTGTATCCATGCTAAAAAAGCCCAACTTACCGATTAGCGCTAACTTGCTGCTCGCGCATTATCAAGACAGAGTAGCCAAGCAGACTATTCACGCGGATGATGCCCAGCTAATCACTTTGCAACATCTCCAGAACCTTTTGGATAACGCGCTGCTTACTATTGCTTACGAGCAAAAATCTAGCCTGGAAAAGTTGCTGTCCAAACGGCCAGAGCCTTGTAAAAGCTTGTATTTGTACGGCGGTGTGGGGCGCGGAAAGTCTATGTTGATGGATTTGTTTTACGACGCTTGCCCTATTTCACAAAAGCGCCGTGTCCATTTCAGCGCTTTTTTGCTGGAAGTCCACACGTTTACTCATCAATGTCGGCAACAAAATATTCCTGATGCGCTGCTGCTGTTAGCAAAATATCTGCGCGATTATGTGCGTGTATTGTGCATTGATGAGTTTCACGTTACCGATATTGCCGATGCCATGATTATAGGCCGCTTGTTTAGCGCATTGTTTGAACATGGCGTTATCGTGGTAATTACTTCTAATCGGCATCCAAATGATTTATATCAGGGCGGTTTGCTAAAAGAACAGTTTTTGTTTTTTATTACCGTGTTGCAAAAAGCAGCGGATATTATTGAGCTCCAGGCGCTAGAAGATTTTCGTCTAAGGCAACCGCATACCCATAAAATCAGCTATTGCTTTCCATTGGATGCTTACGCCAATGCTTTTATCCAACATCATTATGATACTTTAACGCGCTGCGTTCCCCGTCAGCCCATGATATTGGAAGTATGGGGCCATCGTATTACCTTAACGGCGGTATATGAAGATATTGCGCTCAGTTCTTTTGAAGAGTTGTGCGTACACCCCTTGGGTGCAGCGGATTACATTAAAATAGCCAGCTTATTTAACACACTTATTATTGCGGGCATTCCAAAATTAACCGCCGCCATGCGTAACGAAGCCAAGCGTTTCGTCAGTTTGGTAGATGCGCTTTATGAGCATAAGGTCAGATTAATTTGCAGTGCCGCTGTGCCCATTACTGAAATTTATACCGAAGGCGATGGCTCATTCGAATTTGAACGTACGGTGTCGCGATTGATTGAGATGCAATCGGAGCGCTATTTGGATAGTGTTGGTTAGATTATTACTTTCGGCGCTGACTACGCAAAAGTATTTTCCTGTTACAATTAACCCATAAAAATGTAATGTATTGTGAAGTTTTAATACATTATTTTGCCCTTGATTTCTACTCCAGCCAAAATATGATCGAATACCCCATAGGCCCCGTTATGCTTGATGTTGCTGGCTTAACGCTAACGCAGCATGAACGTGAAATAATTAATCACCCCAATACCGGCGCGGTTATCTTTTTTGCCAGAAATTATGAAAGTCCCGAGCAAATTACCGCGTTAGTTAACAGTATACGGACAGCACGGCAGGGGGATATTTTAATCGCCGTCGATCAGGAAGGTGGTCGTGTACAGCGTTTTAGAAACGGTTTTACCCGTTTGCCAGCGGCCTGTTGTTATGCAGATTCACCCGAATTGGCAGAACCTGCTGGTTGGCTAATGGCAGCGGAATTGCGGGCAGTTGGCGTGGATTTCAGCTTTGCGCCTGTGCTGGATGTTGATTGCGGCATCAGTCAGGTTATTGGTGATCGCTCCTTTTCAACCGAATGTGTTGATGCTGCAAAACTGGCCAGTGCTTTCAGGAAAGGCATGAACAGTGCCGGAATGGCAGCTACCGGCAAACATTTCCCAGGGCATGGCGCAGTGGCGGCAGATTCACATCTGGCATCACCGGTAGACGATCGGGATTTTGACAGCATCATGGCAAAAGACGTGCTGCCGTTTAAACAATTGATTGCTGAAGGGCTGGAAGCCATCATGCCAGCCCATGTGGTGTATTCTAAAGTCGATGCTAATCCGGCCGGTTTTTCAGCGTTCTGGATACAACAAGTGTTACGTCAGCAACTGAATTTTAACGGCACAGTATTCAGTGATGACTTAAGCATGGAAGGTGCGGCGTTTGCAGGTGGTTTCGTTGAACGGGCATTGATGGCGCAACAAGCCGGTTGTGATATGTTGTTGGTTTGTAATAACTCGGACGCGGCTGAACAAGTGCTGGAATCACTGCCAATAACCCAAAACTCAGTGCGTGAACAACGTTTAAACGCCATGCGGGGCAGGGCGGCGCTCAATCTTGAACAATTACAGCAAACTGAAAAATGGCAACAGACTGTTGTACTTATCAATCAACTCATGGCTAAACATGCTTAACGAAATCCAACAAATCCAACAAACATCGCAATTACTGCATACCGAACGTCAGGTTGAAGCGGCGTTAGATGTTATGGCTCAGCAGATTAACACCGTGCTGGCGGATAAAAATCCACTGGTATTGTGCGTGATGAATGGTGGTATTGTCGTTGCGGGTAAGTTATTAACTCGATTAACCATGCCGTTAACGATTGATGCCATTAATGCAACTCGCTATCAAAACAAAACTATTGGCCAGATTATTGAGTGGGTACTTAAGCCTTCAGTATCCATTAAAAATAGAACAGTTTTGATTGTTGATGATATTCTTGACGAAGGCATTACCTTGAAGGCAATCCAGGAGTATTGTTTAGAGCAAGGCGCAAGCGCTGTTTATAGTGCGGTTTTGGTTAATAAAATACTGGATCATCAAAAACCTATTGCAGCCGATTTTGTTGGTTTAGATGTAGAAAATCGTTACGTATTTGGTTATGGTATGGATTACAAAGGTTATTTGCGTAATGCCGCTGGTATTTATGCTGTGCCGTAGAGACGCAAAATCTTGCATCTCTACCTAGATAATTATCAAAAAATGACTGAATTTTAGAACAAAGAGTTGAACGTGAAAAAAATAGCAATCATCGGTGGTACCGGCTTAACGCAAATCAGTGGTTTAAACATTATTAAGCACGAGCAAATCGCTACGCCTTACGGTTCGCCTTCTGCTGAGTTTGTCACTGGGGAATTTAACAAAAAGCAGGTGGTGTTTTTGGCCAGACATGGTAATCCGCATAGCATACCGCCGCACCGTATAAATTACCGCGCTAATATGTGGGCGCTTAAGCAACTGGACGTCGAAGGCATTGTTGCCGTTGCCGCAGTAGGGGGGATTACATCAGCTATGGAGCCTGCGTGTTTGGCATTGCCGGATCAAATTATCGATTACAGCTACGACCGTAAACACACGTTTTTTGACGATGAGTTCAGCCCCGTTACCCATATAGATTTTACTGTGCCGTACAGTCAGTCATTGCGCGAGCAGTTGATTACGGCGGCGGCTAACGCTAATGTAAAACTGGTAACTAATGGCACTTACGGTTGTACCCAGGGTCCGCGTCTGGAAACGGCTGCTGAAATAAGACGCATGGAAAGAGACGGCTGTGATTTAGTCGGCATGACCGGTATGCCGGAAGCGGCTTTAGCGCGTGAGCTGGAACTGGAGTATGCAGCGCTTGCGGTAGTGGCTAACTGGGGGGCTGGCAAAACCGAAGGTGAAATCACCATGGCCGAGATAGAACAACATTTGTACACAGGCATGGCCAATGCGCTTGCATTATTAAAGGCGTTTATTGCTTTGGTATGATTGATTCAGCAAGCTTAATGATGGCTGCGATTTAAAAAAGTGATTTGCACCTTTATACAGAAATTTTTCCTTTGCGTTGAATGAAGTATTTTTGTCTGATGTAAAGGGCAACCTTAACTAAACCGATCAATACTGGCACTTCTATTAGCGGCCCAATCACCGCCGCAAAAGCCTCGCCTGATTGCAGACCAAATACGGCGACTGCTACGGCGATAGCCAGTTCAAAATTATTACTGGCAGCGGTAAATGCTAATGTCGCACTGACTGGATAAGTAGCACCCACTTTAGCTGACAAGTAAAACGTAACCAGAAACATGATAATGAAATAAATGACCAAAGGGATTGCGATACGCAGCACATCGAACGGCAATTGCACAATGTAATCACCTTTCAGGGAGAACATGACCAAAATAGTAAACAACAGCGCGATTAAGGTCATCGGGCTTATTTTGGGAATAAAGGTTGTTTCATACCATGATAAACCTTTGCGCCGAACCAGAAAAAAGCGCGTCAACATACCGCCGAAAAACGGGATACCCAGATAAATCAATACACTTTTGCTCACTTCCAGAATAGTAATAGGGACGGCAAGGCCGGAAGCAATACCCAGCCAGTCCGGTAACAAGGTCACGAAAACATAAGCGTACAACGAAAAAAACAGCATTTGGAAGGTCGAGTTAAACGCCACCAATCCAGCGCAATAGTCCGGATCACCCTCTGCTAGCTCATTCCAGACCAACACCATCGCAATGCAGGGTGAAATGCCGATAATGATTAGGCCAACCATATATTCCGGATAGTCACGCAGAAACACAATGGCGAGAACGAACATCAACGTAGGGGCAATAATCCAGTTTAGCGTGATTGAAAGCAAAAGCACTTTGGTGTTCTTGAAGACCTTGGGCAATTCCTCGTAACGCACCTTGGCAAGCGGTGGATACATCATCACAATCAGGCCGACCGCAATGGGAATAGAGGTTGTGCCTAATTGAAACTGGTTCAGCCATTGCGTAAAGCTGGGCACGAAAAAGCCCAGAGCGATACCACCTGCCATAGTCATAAAAATCCACAGCGTTAAGTAGCGTTCTACGAAACCCAGGCGTTTGGAAGTGTTAGTCAACGTGTTATGGCATTGTTTATTCATGGACAGTGTTCTCCGAGTGGTTAAACGATTTCTGATCCGATCTTGTTCAGTGCTTGAGTCAACTCAGTTTTAGACAAGGTTTCAACCGGTAGCGCCAGCAATTGCTGGATACGTTTTTCCAGGGTAGCGTAGGTCGCCTCAAATGCCGCTTCGATAACCTCAGCACTGCCCTCAACATGGCCAGGATCAGATACCCCCCAATGTCCACGAATTGCAGAACCTAAATAAACCGGACAGGTTTCGTCAGCTGCGGAGTCGCATACTGAAATCATAATGTCGATCTGCTTATCGTTGAATTCATCCCAGGATTGGCTGATATAGCCTTCTGTCGGTAAACCATGGCGTGCCAAGGTAGCCAGTGCGCCATTGTTGATTCTGCCAATAGGGTGGCTGCCGGCGCTATAGGCTTTGAAACGGCCAGCACTGAGGTGATTAAATAGCGCCTCGCCCAGCACACTTCGGCAGGAGTTGCCTGTGCAAAGTACCAGGATATTAAGAGGGCGTTGAGTCATGATTATTTCCTTGTAGTCATATCGGATAATAAAGTAGGGATGCGATGTACGTGTTAAGCAGTGAATTTAAACAATGCGTTCATAGATTTTCTACCATGAGATCACACTTGATGTGTTCAGAGCGTGTTAAATCTTGTTGAAATTGTTCGGTTGTTTCAGCGGCGGCTAACACGTTCGTTAAAATCGGATAAACCCAGTCTGGCAGTTTTGGATTAATCTGATAAAACACCCACTGGCCGTCTCGGCTATCCAGCAATAAACCACATTGGCGCAATTGCGCTAAATGCCGGGAAATTTTAGGCTGCGATACATCCAGTGCGGTGGTTAGTTCGCACACGCACAGCTTGCCTTTTTTGTGTAGCAACGTTACGCAACGTAAGCGCGTGTCATCGGATAAGCATTTAAAGAGTAGAGCAGGGGTCATGAGTTGATAGGTCTGTATATATTGATATATGGATAATCATATATCAATAGGGGCTATATCTCAATGTTTTGTATTTTTGTGCCGAGAGGTTATTGCTTGATGACGTGGGGAAAGTACGTTAGCTTGAAGGTAACGAATCTTATATCTGCTGGGCTATATTGATGTTCTTAATGTTATCCCGTACTGAAAATCTTCTCCTTTATACCCAAAGATATAAAAGAGAAGATAAATAAAATCAGTTTTGTCTAATGCGTTTTATGATTCAGTTTCGCTATTATGATGAAAGTCTTCATGGGTTTTAGGTGCAGATTCTGTAATCACTGGCGCTGGTGACGGCGATGCTACGGCGGCCGGAGCTTTCGGTGCTTCAGCAGGTTCGGTTTTGGTCATTCTTTCTGCAAAACCTGCGGCGTAAGTATTACTGGATGTTGAGCTTATTTCGGATGCACCTTCTTCGGAAGGAGTGGTTTCACCGTTAAAGCCGGGGTCATTAGGATCGCGTTTTTTGTAATTGGGATTACGTGGCCGTCTGCGGTTTGGGCCTCTACGGGTATTATTTTTTCCGTTAGCGGGTTTGGCTTGTTGCTCAGTTGTTACTTCTTCCGTTGCTATGGTGTGGACAACTTCTTCAGTACCAGAAATCTGCGTGGGGATTTGTGCGGGAGCAGGAATCGTCTCATGGTTTATGGCTTCCGGCTTTATGGTTTCCGGAACGGCAGACGGTAAGTTACGACGCACGTTTCTACCCAGTTCTCTAGGTTGGCGCGGTGGACGATTTTCCTGAGGGGCTGCTTGCTCGGTTGGCTGTGATTGCGGTTGTGCGGGAGCCGGACGCTCTTTGCGATCATTTTGGCGCTTGTTTTTCTGGTTACGCCTGTTGTTGCGATTTCTGTCGGGCTGGTGCGTTTCGCTAACCGTTTCGGCGGGTACATCGCTAGGCGAAGTAATTTCAACCGATATATCACCGACTTCAGATTCGCTGGGAGCGCCTACCAGCTTGTTCCAAAAGCGTTTAATCAGGCTTGCGGATTCATTTTTGTGCTGCATTGGCGCTGGCGCAGGAGAATCGTGTAAAAATTCTGTAATAACGGCTTTTTCAACACGGGGTTTTATTTGCTGTGCAAATTCAGGAACGGTAATGTCTTCGGCTTTAATTTGCAAATAGCTGGGTTTTTCAGGGCCGGTTTCTTTTTCCTTGATGCGCTCGATGTCGTAAGCCGGTGTTTCCAGGTGTCTGCTAGGCAAAATAACGATACTAACTTTTAAACGGTTTTCGATTTGTTCTATGGCACTGCGTTTTTCGTTTAACAAAAAGGTGGCGCATTCAATCGGCAAATGCGCAATCACTTTTTCGGTGCCTTTTTTCATGGCATCTTCTTCAATAATGCGTAGCACCGAAAGGGCAACTGATTCCACATTACGGATAGTGCCTTGACCTTTACAACGCGGGCAGGGCAGTTGAGTAGAATCGCCTAAAGACGGCCGCATGCGCTGTCTGGACATTTCCAGTAAACCAAAGCGCGAAATGCGGCTGGTTTGTACGCGTGCACGGTCAATTTTTAACGCTTCGCGCAGGTGGTTTTCAACAGCACGCTGATTTTTATTGGACATCATGTCGATGAAGTCGATAACAAACAGTCCGCCTGAATCACGCAGTCTAAGTTGACGGGCAATTTCTTCAGCGGCTTCCAGGTTGGTATTTAGCGCGGTTTCTTCAATATCACTGCCTTTGGTAGCACGGGCAGAGTTAATGTCAATAGAGGTTAAGGCTTCGGTATGATCGATAACGATAGAACCGCCGGAAGGTAGTGACACTTCACGGCCATAAGCGATTTCAATCTGTGATTCGATCTGATAGCGGTTAAATAAGGGCACGACATCTTGATACAGTTTTGCCTTGGGCAAAAAGTGCGGCATGACTTGCTTTAAAAATTTTTGTACCAAGCCAAAAGCATCTTCATTATCGATCAGAATTTCGTCGATATTACCGCGTAAATGATCACGCAAGGCGCGGATGATGACGTTGCTTTCCTGGAATACCAGAAACGGTGCGGCTTGGTCATTGCAAGAGCGTTCAATGGCTTCCCACAGTTGCACCAGATAGTTTAAATCCCATTGCAGTTCTTCAGCGCTTTTGCCACAGCCTGCGGTTCTGACGATCAAGCCCATATTTTCGGGGATATCCAGATTGGCCATAACTTCACGCAGGTCGTCACGCGTCTCGCCTTCAATGCGTCTTGAAATACCACCGGCCTTGGGGTTATTGGGCATGAGCACTAAATAAGTACCGGCCAGACTGATGTATGTAGTTAGCGCCGCGCCTTTGTTGCCGCGTTCTTCTTTTTCAATCTGAACAACAATTTCCTGACCTTCTTTAATCAGGTCTTTAATGCCCAGGCGACGGCCATCATTTTCGGCATTGTCTTGAGGGTGTCTAAAAGCAGGAGATATTTCTTTAAACGGTAAAAAACCGTGTTTATCGGCACCATAATTAATAAACGCAGCTTCTAAACTAGGTTCTACCCGAGTAATAATTCCTTTGTAAATGTTGGATTTCTTTTGTTCTTTCGAAGGTATTTCAATGTCAAAATCGTATAACTTTTGACCATCTACCAAAGCGACTCGCAGTTCTTCAGCCTGCGTAGCATTGATAAGCATTCTTTTCATGTTGTATCCTTGTAGTTTCCTGCTCCTTGATCAGATTTACTGATTGGGACTGGTTTTGGCGCATTGCTGTTTCTATAATGCAACACAGATTTCTGTGTATGGCCAATAACACAATCAACTTAGGTTTTTACGGCACAATTATGGCCGTCATCTGGGTGTTTAATCTGTGTGTTGCAACAGTGGTAGCAACCCGAGCTGCGCTAAGCAAATAAATATTCTTTTTGTCAGTCTTGCTTGTAAATTCTGTCTTAAACAGGATTTGTATCTCGTTCGTCATGGGTCGAACGCTAACCCGAAAATCTTACAATGACCCTTGATCCGATAAATCAGGAAAAGTGGGCTTCCATTGTGTAGCTCAAATACGCCATGTATAAAATAGGCGTAGAGCTTCTATATTTTTGTTGTAGGCCTAACTAATATAACAACCTTATGGCTTAACATCAATTTAAACAATCAATTCTCGGCAGATGCTGATATTATTTACACTATGAATACAGATACTCAAAACACCAAAAGCCAAGTTAAATTGTTTGAAGTTACCGATAACCATAGCGATCAGCGACTGGATAATTTTTTAATCACTTATTTAAAAGGTGTGCCTAAAAGCCATATCTATAGAATAGTCCGTAAAGGCGAAGTACGTGTAAATAAAGGCCGTGTAGACGTTAAATATCGTCTGGTTATTGGTGATATTGTCCGAATTCCGCCAATGAGGGTCGCAGAAACCAACGATGTTGTGTATGTTAAACAAAGTTTACGTGATGCCTTACAACAAGGCATTTTGTTTGAAGATGAGGGCTTTATCGTTTTAAATAAGCCCGCAGGTTTTGCGGTACATGGTGGTACCGGTATAGATTCGGGGATTATCGAAGGTCTTCGTGTCATTCGACCTGAGGCGCATTTTTTGGAACTGGTGCATCGGCTCGATAGGGATACGTCGGGCTGCCTGATTATTGCCAAAAAACGCAGCGCACTGCGCAAATTACATGAATACTTCCGGACTGATCAGGTGCAAAAGACTTATCTGGCGTTATTATCTGGGCAATGGGCACGCAAAAAACTGGTGGTGACCGCGCCGTTGCTGAAAAATATCAGTAAAGGTGGTGAGCGCATGGTAGTGATTAGTCAAGCGGGTAAAGAAGCGGAAACGCTATTTAGACGCTTGCGATTATTTGCGGATGCGACATTGGTTGAAGCCTCACCCAAAACGGGCCGTACCCATCAAATACGGGTTCATGCGGCGTCATTGGGACATCCCATCGTTGGTGACGAACGTTATGGACTGAATGACGTGAATAAAAACTTTAAACAAAGAGGCTATAATCGTATGTTTCTACATGCAGAAACCTTACGTTTTGAGCACCCTACTACCGGTGAACCTATGACATTTTCTGCACCGTTGCCACAGCAATTACAAAGCCTGCTACAACATGAACAACAAGTTTGATTTAATCATATTCGATTGGGATGGCACTCTCATTAATTCCATAGACTGGATTGCCCATTGTTTACAAAAAGCTGGGCAGGTGTGTGGCTTTATTATTCCTGAACTACAAGAAGCTAAAAATGTCATTGGTTTGAGTATTCACCACGCCATGCTAGCCTTGTTTCCTGATGCCGATAAAATAATTCTGGAAAAACTGGTGGATTGTTACAGCCAGGAATATTTTTCCAAGCAATTAAGTCGCGATGATTTTTTCCCGGGCGTATATGACATGCTGCTGCATCTCAAACAATCGGGTTACCAGCTGGCGGTGGCAACCGGCAAAAATAGGCTAGGGCTGGAACAAGCCTTGTCAGCTACCGATACCCGCGATTTATTTTGCGTGACGCGTTGTGCAGATGAAACCGCATCAAAACCTGATCCTAAGATGTTACATGAAATTATGGATCATACTAATACAGCTAAACACCGGACGTTAATGGTAGGGGATTCTGTCCACGATTTGCAAATGGCAAGCAATGCTCAAATTGTTTCTGTCGGGGTATTATGCGGTTCGCATACCGAAGATTTTTTACAACAACATAATCCGTTGGCCTGTTTGCGGCAGCCGACGGAATTACTGGATTTTATTTAGGTTTAACAACGAATGGATAATCAACAAGATAATCAAGTTAAGACGGGCAGTTCTCAACAACCGGGTTGGGAGCGTGAAATTGTTGAAAAACTGGCTTTTGCAGCCATCACTGAACAAAGAAGAACACGGCGCTGGGGCATTTTTTTTAAAGCGATAGTATTTTCGTACTTGCTGATAATGTTTGGTGTATTGATGTACCCAAAAATTAAAAATGACGTGGGTGCGGGCAATGATCACACGGCAGTTATTGATGTCGTGGGAGTTATTGCCGAAGACCAGGCTGCTAATGCCGATAGCATTATTCAAAGCCTGCGCGAAGCGGCAAAAGACAAGCATACCAAGGGTATTATTTTACATGCCAACTCACCCGGTGGCAGTCCGGTTCAGTCCTCTTACGTGTATGAAGAGATTAAGGTGATTAAGAAAGAACACCCGGGAATGCCGATTTACACTGTAGTCAGTGATATCTGTGCATCAGGTTGTTATTTTATTGCTTCTGCAACCGATAAGATTTTTGTTAATCCGTCCAGCTTGATAGGTTCTATTGGTGTCATTATGGATGGCTTCGGTTTTGTAGATGTTATGCAAAAACTGGGTGTGGAACGCCGATTGATTATCGCAGGTGCGCATAAAGCTTTGCTGGATCCTTTTTCGGCCTCTAAACCCGATGAAAAACAGTTCATGCAAGGTTTGATCGATCAAGTGCACCAGCAATTTATTGCCGCCGTAAAAAATGGCCGAGGCAATAAGTTAAAGGAAACCCCCGATACTTTTTCCGGGCTGGTATGGACCGGTGAAGAGGGCATAAAAAACGGTATCGCGGATGCGGTAGGTACGCAAGATTCTGTCGCCAAAAGCATTGGGGCTAAAAAACTGGTTGATTTTACCGAGCAAGGCCGTTTGATTGACAGATTGGCCGGTAAGTTGGGCGCGTCTTTTGCCCATAGCGTCAGTAGCTTTGCAAAAGATGTGTCGTTACGTTAATAATTCAGGCTGGATTCAGGCTATCTGGTTAATATGACTCATGCCTGAAACCCCAGTAATATATCTTGCTAAACGCTTTGTTTGGATTTATGCAAGGCGTATTACTCGGGGGATGGAAGGCGCATACTTAACTGGATATGATCATGAAGAGCGCGATTAAAGTTGTTATATTGTTTTTTTTAGCTTCAAGCCTTTGTTTTTCTGAAGGCGAGAATATTTTGACGCGTGTCAGCCTGGATCAGGCGACCCAACAGATTTTAAGCATGGCCAATCATAAGGTTTTGGGAGCAACAACCGAAATTCTTGAGGGTAAAGAGGTTCATATTATTAAGGTGTTAGATGCCGATGGCTGGATTAAATTTTATAAGATTGATGCGGAAACAGGTATTCTAATCAGCTAGCCGCTGGCATAAACAAGGGAGTTAATATGCGCATTCTTATTGTTGAAGATGAGATGGTCCTCGCTAAACAAATTGATAAATATCTGAGTGACAAAGGTTTTGCAGTTGATGTCGCCAATAACGGTAGTGAAGGTTACTTTATGGGGAAGGAATATCCTATAGATGCTGCTGTGATTGATATTGGTTTGCCGGATTTTTCGGGTATTGAGCTGATCAAACGCTTGCGTAAAGACAATGTAGTAACGCCTATACTTATTCTAACGGCCAGAAGCCGCTGGCAGGAAAAAGTAGAAGGCTTAGAAGCGGGCGCTGATGACTATTTAGTCAAGCCTTTTCATTATGAAGAATTGCTGGCACGTCTAAACGCTTTATTACGGCGATCAATGGGATTGTCGCATCCTGTGTTAACCCATGACAATATTACCCTTGATACCGTAACACAAGAAGTATTGGTATCCGGTGAAAAGCTCGAGCTGACCGCTTTTGAGTATAAGGTGCTGGAGTATTTAATGTTTCACAAAGGTCAGTTAATTTCCAAATCTGTGCTGACCGCGCATATTTACGATGAAGAGTTTGACCGCGACAGCAATGTGATTGAAGTGTTTATTGGGCGGTTAAGAAAAAAACTCGATCCAGATGGCAGCCGCAAGCCAATTGAAACCTTACGCGGTCGCGGCTATAGAATTCCTGATGAGATTAGTTGATGTCCCCTGTGCTGTTGGCAGCGTTTTTGTTCATCATCCATTTGAGTTATGAAGGCTAAATCATTAAGCTTTCGGCTGGTGGTTTCTGAAGGCTTGGTATTAATTGCTTTCTTTGCTCTGGTAACGTTGGTGTTAGAGCAAAGTTTTCGCGAAAGTGCCGAGCAAGCCTTACAGGAGCGTTTGCAGATTCATGTCTATGCCTTATTATCTTCTGTTGATCTGAATAATTCCGGACAATTAAAAATGCCCGCCACTTTGCCGGAACCGCGTTTTGCCAGCCCAGGTTCTGGTTTGTATGGGTTTATTCAGCAACCTAAGAAAAAAAATTTGGTGTGGCGTTCACCTTCGGCGATTGGTTTAGACGTTATCGATCCCCCTAAACTCAAAGCCGGTAAATCGGCTTTTTTGCTTGAAAAGCACAAGCGTTATGCCTTGCATTATGATGTGGTCTGGAAAAATATTGCTGGTATTGAACGTGAATATGTCTTTACTGTCTCCGAGGATGCTCAGTTTGTGACCGATCAGGTGCAGCGCTTTAGGGCGACCTTAAGATTTTGGTTGTTAATTATTGGCATCGTGTTGGTATTCATTCAGTTTAGCTTGTTGCGCTGGAGTTTAAAACCCTTGCGCATTATCGCGCACGATCTTGAAGCCATTGAAAAAGGTAAAAAAACCCATCTGGATGGCGAATATCCGGTCGAGTTGCAAGGCCTAGCCGGAAACCTGAATGTGTTTATTAACCATGAGCGGGCGCATCTGGAACGTTACCGCAATACGCTCGCCGATTTGGCGCACAGCTTAAAAACTCCGCTGGCCATCTTGCAAGGCTGTACTGAATCTTTCAGCGATAATAAAGATACGGTACAAGAACAAATTTCCCGCATGAATAAAATTGTCGAATATCAGTTACAACGTGCTGCTGCCAAAGGTGAGCAACATACCAGTAAATCGGTGGATTTGTCGGATGTCATCAATAAAATACACTTGTCCTTATCTAAGGTATACATCGACAAGAACATTGTGTTTGATATTGTTATTCCCGATCTATGTCAGGTTTATTGCGAGGAAGGTGATATCTACGAAATTGTCGGCAATTTAATGGATAATGCCTGCAAATGGTGTCATAAAGCCGTTAAGGTGAGTATCTTGCTAGATCAACGCAAGGCTAGGCGCAATTTTTCGGTAATGTTGCAGATAGAAGATGATGGTCCCGGTATTCCGGTGGGTAAGTTTAATGATATTTTAAAACGGGGTGTGCGTGCTGATCAAAACATCCATGGCCATGGCATTGGCGTATCGGTGGTGGCCGAGTTAGTTGGGCTTTTGGGCGGAAAATTGGAAGGCGGTGAAAGCACTGTGCTAAAGGGAATGCGCTGGAGTGTTTATTTACCTTAGCCATTATTGGGTTAATAGGTAATTAACATCGACAAAAATAATTAAGGCGACATCTGTCGACATGAGTCTGGAACAAAACTTTTTATGAAAATTGCCATACTGTCCCGGAATCCAAAATTGTATTCTACTACCCGATTAGTCGAAGCGGCTACCGCACGCGGCCATGAAGTACGGGTGCTTGATGTATTACGCTGTTATATGAATATCACCTCATATAACCCCTCCATACATTATCGCGGTGAAGCGTTGACGGGTTTTGATGCCGTTATTCCGCGTATTGGCGCATCGGTTACTTTTTATGGCACAGCGGTATTACGCCAGTTTGAAATGATGAATGTGTATCCGCTGAATGAATCAGTGGCGATTTCCCGTTCACGCGACAAGCTGCGCTCGATCCAGTTGCTGGCGCGTAAAGGTATCGGTTTGCCGGTAACGGGGTTTGCCCATAATCCGGATGACATTGCCGATTTAATCGCACAAGTAGGTGGCGCGCCGCTGGTGATTAAGTTATTGCAAGGCACGCAGGGCATTGGTGTGGTTTTAGCCGAAACGCATAATGCTGCCGAAAGTGTCATCCAGGCGTTTATGGGGCTGAATGCCAATATTATGATTCAGGAATTTATTAAAGAAGCGGATGGCAGTGATATTCGCTGTTTTGTGGTGGGCGATAAGGTGGTTGCCGCCATGAAGCGTCAAGGTGCGCCGGGCGAATTTCGCTCAAATTTGCATCGGGGTGGTTCGGCAACGTTGGTGCGCTTAAGCCCTGAAGAACGTTCTACTGCGGTGCGTGCTGCCAAAATTATGGGGCTTAATGTCTGCGGTGTGGATATGCTCCGTTCCAATCATGGTTCTGTGGTAATGGAGGTGAATTCATCGCCAGGATTACGAGGCATTGAAGATGTCTGTGGCAAAGATATTGCCGGTATGATGATTGAGTTTATTGAGTGCCGACTTAAATCATTGGAGACTGCCAAGCAAGATTCATCCGGCCAAACACCTACGCGTACGCGTACGCGTGGTAAAGGGTAAGTTGTTACGGCGCAAGAATTCAGGGGTGACACATCAGCTCACCGATGCTGGCGACGCGCCCAACACATCGTGTGCGCCAACGCCCATCAGGGCTCCTGTCTAAAGCTATACCGGATTGTAACACAACAAAAACGCCTGCCGTTTGGTAGGTTGGCTTCAGGTAAGCATTGGGTTGCCGGATAGGGTGCATACGGGTTTTTAGTTTTTTAGCTTGCGTAGATGGGCACACTGCGCTTTGCACATCCTATAGTTGTATTTATTATTCTGCTTCCAAGCCATCCACCCGCTGAAAACCGCGCGGCAATGGCATACCGCGTTTGGCGCGTCCACTGGTGTAATGCAGTATGTCCAGATGTTTCAATGACAGATGGCGCTTACCCGACAGGACTTTTAATGCGCCATCTGATGGCATGGCCACGGCGGCAAGTACATAGTCTCTTTTGCCATCCAAATCCGCTGGTGGAATTTGAATCAACTTATTGCCTTTGCCTTTTACCAATGCTGGTAATTCTGCGCTAGGGAAAATCAGTAACCGACCTTGCAAAGTGACCACAGCCAATAAATCGCTCTCGTTTTGTAAAGCTATCGGTTTGATAACACTGGCAGCATCGGGCAGATTAATCATTAACTTCCCCGCCTTGTTTTTGCTCAGCAGTTCTTTTAATTGCACTCTAAAGCCATAGCCAAACGTACTGGCCAGAATATACCAATCATCCGGATTACCCGACAGTAAATGGGTAAATACCGCGCCATCGGGCGGGTTGAGCCGTCCGGTTAACGGTTCGCCCTGTGTTCTGGCAGAAGGTAGATTATGTGCGGGTGTGCTGTAAGCGCGTCCGGTAGAATCCAGGATATAGACTGGTTGCGTAGAACGGCATTTCACCACATCTAAAAGGCTATCGCCTGAGCGGTAGCCTAAGCTTTCAACATCAAAATCATGGCCTTTGGCGGCACGTATCCAGCCTTTTTGCGACAATACCACGGTAAGCGGTTCATTGGCGATTAAGGCGACAGTTTCCAAGGGCTGCGAGGCTATGCGGGCTACAATCGGTGATTGGCGATCATCGCCGTATTTGTCGGCATCTTGCTTTAGTTCTTTACGGATGAGCTGGCTTAACAAGCGTGGTGAGCCCAGGATTTTTTCCAGTGCGGCGCGTTCTTTATTCAATTCGTTCTGTTCGCCGCGTATCTGCATTTCCTCTAGCTTAGCCAGATGTCGCAGTTTTAAATCCAGCACTGATTCAGCCTGGATATTGGTCAACCCAAAGCGTGCCATCAGCACCGGCTTGGGCTTGTCTTCGCTGCGGATTATGGCGATGACTTCATCGATATTAAGATAAGCGATCAGCAAACCGTCCAAAATATGCAGTCTGGCAATCACTTTGTCCAGGCGATATTGCAAGCGCTTACGCACGGTTTCAGTACGGAAACTCAGCCATTCCACCAGGATGTCACGTAGGTTTTTAACCTTAGGACGACCATCCAGACCAATCATGTTCATGTTAACGCGATAGCTTTTTTCAAGATCGGTGGTGGCGAACAGATGCGACATTACCGCCTCGACATCAATGCGTTTGGATTTGGGGATAATCAGCAAGCGGGTCGGGTTTTCGTGGTCGGA
Organism: Crenothrix sp.; assembly: GCF_043729335.1. Lineage (NCBI taxonomy): Bacteria > Pseudomonadati > Pseudomonadota > Gammaproteobacteria > Methylococcales > Crenotrichaceae > Crenothrix > Crenothrix sp. The sequence continues at coordinate 54,809 of NZ_JAYTLQ010000026.1, forward strand.
TTCGTCACGTAAATCTTCAATCATCGGCAGTTTTTTGGCCAGCATTTGCGCGGCGATCTGTTCCATTAACTTTGCGCCAGACACTTGGTGGGGCAGGGCGGTGATGACGATTACGCCGTCTTCCTGCTCATACAACGCACGCATTTTGATTGAACCGCCGCCGGTCAAATATATTCTCTGGATGTCATCATTAGAGCTGATGATCTCGGCTTTAGTGGGGTAATCCGGGCCTTTGACTAAGCCAAATAATACGTCGTCCGTGGTCGTAGGATCGTCCAGCAACTGCAAACAGGCAGTGGTGATTTCACGCAGGTTATGCGGCGGTATGTCGGTGGCCATGCCGACGGCGATGCCCATCGTGCCATTAAGCAAGATATTGGGCAAGCGTGCGGGCAACAGTTCAGGTTCTTTCAGCGAGCCGTCAAAGTTGTCTTCCCAGTTAACGGTGCCTTGCGCCAATTCACTCAGCAAGGTGTTGGCGTAGCCGGTCAGCCGCGATTCGGTGTAACGCATGGCGGCGAAAGATTTAGGGTCATCCGGCGAACCCCAGTTGCCTTGGCCGTCAATCAGCGGATAGCGGTAGGAGAAACTTTGTGCCATCAATACCATCGCTTCGTAACACGCGGAATCCCCGTGCGGGTGGTATTTACCCAGCACATCGCCTACCGTACGTGCGGACTTTTTGAACTTAGCCAGCGAGCTTAAACCAAGCTCAGACATGGCATAGACGATGCGCCGCTGTACTGGCTTTAAGCCATCGGCAATATGCGGCAGCGCCCGATCTAAAATCACATACATGGAGTAATTCAGATAGGCTTTTTCGGCGAAATCTTTTAATGGCTGTTGTTCGTAATTTTCCTGCAAACCCACTTAATACTCCTCTTCGGGTAAATCAATGTTTAAGATACGTTCTTTTTCCAGGCTTTCCTGGCGTAGTTGTTTGCGTAGTGCTGCGGCGGCAAACTGTCTTTTTTCGGCATCAGTATTTAATTCTAGTCGTGGTACTTCTATACTGCAACCGTTGTCATCTAAAGCAACCATCGTAAAATAACACGAGGTGGTCGGGCGTTTTTGGTGGGTGCGCAAATTTTCCGCCACTACGTTGACACCAATTTCCATCGATGAGCGCCCGACGTAATTGACATTGGCATGGAAGGTTACGAGCTCGCCGACGTTGACTTGCTGGCGAAAAAATACCTGATCCAGCGAGGCAGTCACCACATAATTTTTGCAAAATTTAGCGGCACAAGCGTAGGCCACTTGATCGAGCAATTTTAATAACGAACCACCGTGGACGTGCCCGGAAAAATTGGCCATGTCGGGGGTCATCAATACCGTCATGGCCAGGGATTTTTCTTGTTTCATGCAGTTGTTGCCTTGTATTTTTGGATGCTGCTATTATCCACGAAAGTTAGGAAAAATGGCTTTTTGCTTAACGTGGGCAAAATTTTTTAGGCTATTGCCATGGAAATATAAGCGTTTTGTAAAGCCAATGCATGCCATTTAACCTCTAACCCATCAATAATGCTGAGCTATATGGTAAACCTGATTATAACTATCCGTTATTTTAAAATTTACATTCAAAACTCTTCTTACAAAAAAAGAAGCCATAAAAGGTCCTGTACTGACAATAAAGGGCATTATTAATCTGAGATTTTAAAGCTAGAACCACAAGAAAATGCCGTTTTTATGTACTACACCATGCGATTTATTATGATGGCTAATAAATTAAAAACAATTACTTGGAAGATGATCTGTAAACAATAAAATCAACTCGGCCTATTCCTTTTAAAACCTGGCACAGCTATTGCATTTCAAAATTAATGATGAGCTCGTCTTATTTATTTTGGAAAACTATTCGTTTTGTATCTGCTAGCGTTGTCACAAATAATTTAGCGTAGACAGCGCCCCGCTTAAATGGAAAAATTATGTATTCAATGCCTTTTAAAAAACCTGTTTCAAACAATGTTGTTTTAACACTCAAATATGCCGCCATTGGTTTAATACTTTGCATGGGATTACATACGCCACGTAGTCATGCAGACGTAGTGGCAAACTTTTCCGGGAGCAGTCTCAATCCCAATGTCCATCTTGATGTGGCGAATGCCGGTTTGTCCAGTGCGATTGCCAATAGTGAGGACACTCGACTGGAGTTTAGGTTATTTGGCGATGTTAATAATATGTGGATCCCGCGTAATAGTGACCTATTTGCCTGGAAGGAGCTCCCTGTGATATCTTTTAGCAATATCATAGGGATGGAAACCAAGGTATCAATGCCAAATAGCGACGCTAGGACATTTGCGGGATTTGCTTTTTATGACAGACCTAAAGGAATTAGCTTTAATCAGGATGCTGAAAGTTTGTTTTTATCATCTATAATTTTGATTTCTTTATTTTTGGCGAGGGCGCATCAAAAAACAATCACGCGTTATCGTTTGTTAACTACTAATGAAGATGCTTTAAGTCTTACCTGAACAATGCCGAATGTTTTAATTAATTTCGTTTTTAATTTGCATTAATACTTTTTCAAGCAAATCCGTTTGACCCGTTTCAAAATGGTGCGCATCGATTTCTTTGCGTAACCAAGTAAATTGCCGCTTAGCCAGTTGCCGAGTGGCAATAATACCTTTCTCAACCATAGTCGCATAATCGTCATCGCCTTGCAGATAAGACCAGACTTGTCGGTAACCCACGGCGCGGATCGCTGGCATTTTTTCGCTTAAATCGCCGCGCTGATATAAAGCATCCACTTCATTTATTAAACCTTGTTGTAACATGGTCTTAAAACGCTTAGCGATAGTATTGTGCAATATTGCTCTATCTGATGGCGCGATAATGAGCTTTATAATATGGTAAGGAAGGGTTTCCTGGTGGGTTTTAAAAAAAGACGTTAAAGGCTCACCACTGATTTCATACACTTCCAGAGCACGTTGTACACGCTGCGGATCATTAGGATGAATTCTTGCCGCAGACTCGGGGTCAACTTTGGCTAGTCGTTGATGTAAAGCCTCTTTGCCCAAGTTTGCTAGTTCGTCATCCAATCGGGCACGAATTAATAGATTAGCTTCGGGTAATATATCCAGTCCGTTATTGAGGGCATTAAAATACAGCATGGTGCCACCCGCTAAAATAGGTGTTTTACCGCGTTGGTGGATATCTTGCATTAATGCCAAAGCCTGGTTTTTAAATTGCCCAGTTGAATAAGCTTCAGCCGGATCGAGTATGTCAATTAAATGGTGGGGTATGCCTTGTCTTTCCGTTAATGTTGGCTTGGCTGTCCCTATATCCATGCCTTTGAACACGAGGGCGGAGTCCACGCTGATAATTTCACCATTCAGATGTTTGGCCAATTGTACCGAAAGGGCAGTTTTCCCTGAAGCAGTCGGACCCATGAGGAAAATAGCGGGTGGGAGGTTGGGCTGGGTCATGCCTTTTATAAGGTTATTGTTGTTAATGTCTTTGAATTTAGCACGAAATGCCAAAAGCACACTAAATTTTTTGTTATCTTTCTAAAGCTAGTGGCTGTCTAAGGACAAATTTTGGCGGGAACAGGTTAGTAGAGTGGGGATTAATTTAGCTCAACAGTTTGACGTGCTCTTTTTAACGGCCTTTAAAAGGCGGCGTTTTACACATCAAACCACTCTATTTGCATAAAATTGTCAGCTAAACCAGCAAGTGCTAATTGTGCGCCGCAGCCGGTAGTGTTATGTTATGGGCTGTTATTTTATTACGGGAGTTGTTATGCCAAATCCTTCGTTTACCTCGGCCTCGGGCGCTAGTGTTATTACTTTCCAAGATGGCAAACTGTGTGTACCTAATAATCCAATTATTCCATTTATAGAAGGCGATGGCACAGGGCCTGATATTTGGCGTGCTACGGTACGCGTTTTAGATGCAGCGGTGGCTTGTGCTTATTCTGGGCAACGAAAAATTCATTGGCTAGAAGTATTTGCAGGTGAAAAAGCCTTTAATTTATTCGGAACCTGGCTACCTGATGAAACGGTAGACTTGTGTAGAGAGTATCTTGTTTCCATTAAAGGGCCCTTAACAACGCCTATTGGGGGTGGCATACGTTCCTTAAACGTGGCGTTGCGCCAGTTATTGGATATGTACGTGTGTTTACGTCCGGTGCGTTGGTTTAAAGGCGTGCCTTCTCCGGTTAAAAATCCGGGCGGCGTGGATATGGTGATTTTTCGGGAAAATACCGAAGACATTTATGCAGGTATTGAATTTGAAGCAGGCAGTGATGATGCCAAACTTTTCTTGGCGTTATTAAAAGAACATTTCCCTGGTCAATTTAGCAAAATCCGGTTTCCTGACACGTCGGGTATTGGCATCAAGCCGGTTTCCAAACAAGGTACAGAGCGTTTGGTTAAGGCGGCGATTGACTATGCCATCGTCAATAAACGTAAAAGTGTAACCCTGGTGCATAAGGGTAACATTATGAAGTTTACAGAAGGTGCGTTTCGTCTGTGGGCTTATGCACTTGCTGAACGTGACTATGCTGAGCAGACTTATACGTGGGCTCAATGGGAAAAAACCAAGGCTCAGCACGGTGAGGCATCAGCCAATAAAGAGCAATCCGATGCTTTGGCGAGCGGCAAAATTTTGATAAAAGATGCTATTGCGGACATTACCTTGCAGCAAGTGTTAACGCGACCTGAAGATTTTGATGTGATTGCGACGTTAAATTTAAACGGCGATTATTTATCAGATGCGCTAGCAGCGCAAGTTGGCGGCATTGGTATTGCACCTGGGGGGAATATTAACTACTTAACCGGTACGGCAATTTTTGAAGCCACACATGGCACCGCGCCTAAATATGCAAATTTGGATAAGGTTAATCCAGGCTCGTTAATTTTGTCAGGGGAAATGATGCTGCGTTATATGGGCTGGACAGAAGCAGCCGATGCGTTAATTAATGCCATGGATGCGGCCATTGCCAGCAAACACGTCACTTACGATTTTGCGCGGTTGATGGATAACGCAACCGAAGTCAGTTGTAGCCAATTTGCTGATAAGATTGTCGAGTGCTTGCAGAACGTAGCTTAGTTAAACGGCTTATAGCGTAATTGTTTCATCCCCCATTTGAAAAAGAGGGGATGAATGCTGACCCTTTAGCTAATAACGAAGACCGGATTACTTAACCACCCGTAACGTCGGCCTTGGCGGCGGTGTTTCATCGGGTGGTATGTCATCATAATCATTTTCATCGACATTTTCCGCATCGAAGACCATGCCTTTGCCGCTTTCCTTGGCATAGATAGCCAACACCGCTTTCATCGGAGCCAGAATATACATGGATTTACCGCTAAATCTGGCGTTAAATTCAATTTCGTCGTTACCTAGTGAAAGTGCATCTACCGCAGCAGGTTTTATATTCAATACAATTTTGCCATCTTCAACAAACTGCATGGGTAAAACCGCTTTTTTGTGGGTTGCATCTACCAGAAGATGCGGTGTGCAATCGTTGTCAATAATCCACTCGTAAATAGAACGTACTAAATAAGGCTTTAAAGGTGTCATGTCAGACTCACTTTGGCGAGACGGCCATTTCTTTTTCAGCTTCGCTGAGACTACGTTTAAACGCCGGTCTGCTGAAAATACGTTGAGCGTAGTTGGTAATTACATCATTAGGCGTGGAGACATCAATACCAATGCTGGGTAAACGCCACAATAACGGTGCAATAGCACAGTCTATCAATGAAAACTCGTCGCTCATGAAAAAAGGCTTGGCGGCAAAAATAGGTGCGGAAGATAAAATACTTTCTCTCAGCATTTTTTTAGCTTTGGCCGATTTTTTCTCGCCTGAAGATATAATCTCATCCAGCAATTGATACCAGTCCTGATCAATGCGTTTTATGAGCATTCTGGCGGTAGCGCGAGAAACCGGATCCATTTGATGTAACGGCGGATGCGGAAAGCGCTCGTCAAGATATTCCATAATAATACGCGAATCGTACAGTACCAAATCCCGCTCAATCAGCGTAGGGGATGTCCCCGTTGGATTTAGCTCTAGTAAGTCAGCTGGGGGCTCATTCGGGTCATAATATTCTATGTCTGAAACAATCGCTTTTTCATGGAGAACAAAGCGAGCCGCGTGACTCATCGCGCAGGTTGGCGAAGAAAAAAGTGTCATCACAGATTTACGCGTAATAATATTTGCCACAAATAACAACCTCTTTGGACATGTAGGGCAGTAAAAATGACGATTATAGCATAAAAGGTCAGTTTTTTACGGGACGCATCCAGAATTGGTAAAGGCTAGTTTGTGAGAAAACATCCTTGTTTTCTCAATTCACATTCACACTTAGTCTATATCTTTCCAATATTCTTTCTTCAGCTTGTAAGCGATCACTGAAAATATAAGGAAGAAAAACAACACGTATTTTCCAAGACGCTGTCTTTCTAATTGTATGGGTTCACCCGCATACACCAGAAAATTAACCAAATCATTGACCATAAGATCAAATGCTGGTTCAGATAATTTACCCGGTTCACTTATCACTAATTTTTCGATTTGTTGTTGACCATCGACCAGATGAAAAACTGGTTTTTGCAGGCCTTGCAACTCCCAGAATACATTGGGCATGCCGACATCTTTAAAAACCGTGTTGTTAGTGCCTAACGGCTTGGTTTTGTCATTATAAAAGCCTTTGAGATAGCTGTATAACCAATCAGCGCCACGCGAACGGCCAATTAATGATAAGTCAGGTGGCTGCACCCCAAACCATTTCTCGGCATCATGCTTATTCATTGCCGTATGCAATTGATCATAAATAGTCGCACCTTGGATGGCGATGTCTTTTAAGACTTTTTTGTCATCGATGCCAAAATCTTGAGCCATGCGTTGATAGCGCATATGCTTTACCGAATGACAACCCAAACAGTAAGTTACAAAATGTTTTGCGCCGCGCTGCAAGGATTCGGAGTTGCTAGGATCAATATCAGCTTCTTGCAGCTCCATATCTCCTGATGCATAGCCACAAAAAGACAGTGATGCTAATAAAATTAGAGTTATTAATCTTTTCATATCAATCAAAGCTCTCTTTTAGTCTTTTTGTTAAGCGAATAATGAGAATAAGAATTCCTTTTGCATCAGGTTTTCTCATATTAATAATTTTGCCACTTTTTGTAGTAATAGGGGCGGGTACGGTGATTTCATCAAAACTATGGCCGACTGAAGCCAGTCGTTCTTCAATGGATTTATTTTTGGTTAACCGTGTAGGTAATGGTTTGGTTTTTTCCCAGCGCGTATAAATAGGCATGAGCAGGAAAAAGCTGAAATAAAGTGCGGTAAATAGTCGGGCAACAAGGGTAGCGCCAGGGGTAGCGGGCAAGGTACCCAGATAACCTAACACGACAAAGCTAATAACGAATATTGCCAACGCTTTTTTGTAAATGCCACCACGGTATCGGATCGATCTAACCGGACTGCGATCCAGCCATGGCAATAAAAACAGGACGATAATAGAACCAAACATGCCAATAACGCCAGCGAACTTATCTGGAATAGCCCTTAAAATGGCATAAAACGGGGTAAAGTACCAGACAGGTGCAATATGCTCGGGAGTTTTCATGGAATCAGCGGGAATAAAGTTTGCAGGTTCTAAAAAGTAACCTCCCATCTCCGGCCAGTAAAAAATAATCGTCGCAAAAAGCGTTAAAAATACGCCAACACCCACCAAATCCTTTACGGTGTAATAAGGATGAAAGGGAATGCCGTCCAGGGGAATACCGTTAGCATCTTTAGTGTATTTAATTTCAATGCCATCAGGATTGTTAGAGCCCACTTCATGCAAGGCAACAATGTGCAAAAACACCAGTAATACTAAAGCCAGCGGTACCGCAATCACATGAAAAGCGAAGAAGCGGTTTAGCGTGGCATCAGAGATAACATAATCGCCTCTGATCCACAGTGATAAATCGTCACCAATAATAGGGATGGCACTAAACAGCGAAATAATAACCTGTGCGCCCCAGTAAGACATCTGTCCCCAGGGCAGTAAATAGCCCATGAATGATTCTGCCATTAGGGCGACAAACAACAGCATACCGAAAATCCAGATCAGCTCTCGCGGATGCTTAAACGAGCCATAAAGCAAGCCTCTGAACATGTGCAGATAGACGACAATAAAAAATGCCGACGCTCCCGTTGAATGCATGTAGCGGATCAGCCAGCCCCAGTTAACATCGCGCATGATGTATTCAACGGAATCAAAAGCGAGCGCTGCATCTGGCTTGTAGTTAATGGTCAGCATGATACCGGTAAGGAACTGATTCACTAAAACCAGTAACGCTAACGAGCCAAAAAAGTACCAAAAATTAAAGTTTTTCGGCGCATAATACTGCGCCATGTGGCTGTTCCATAGATGAGCCAGTGGAAATCTATCCAGAAACCAGTTACCGACTCCGGCAAAGCGATTTATTTTCATGCTGCTTTCTCCTCTGTAGCTTCGCCAATAATTAACCGTGTGTCAGAGATATAACGATAGGGAGGGATTTCTAAATTGGTGGGGGCAGGTACACCACTGTAGACTCGTCCGGCCAAATCAAACCTGGATCCGTGACACGGGCAGAAAAAACCGCCTTTCCATTTGGGTCCCAAATCAGCCGGGGCTATTTCAGGCCTAAAGGTGGGTGAGCAGCCTAAATGTGTGCATAAACCTAGCGCAACAAACAGTTCCGGCTTTATGGAGCGGAAACGGTTTTTGCTGGAAACCGGCTGCAAAGAGGCTTGCGAAAGAGGGTCACTTAATTGATCCTCTAAGCTTTTCAAGTCTTCAAGCGCTTTAGTTGTTCTATTAAGAATCCATACTGGTTTGCCACGCCACGCGACTCTAAGCAGTTGACCAGACTCCATTTTGCTAAGATCAACCTCAACAGGTGCACCTGCTGCCATGGTCTTAACGCTAGGTTGCATTTGAGCCAAAAAAGGAATGGCCAAATAACCTGTGCCAACCGCGCCCACCACGGTCAATGCCGAGGTTAAAAACTGGCGCTTAGACTTATCGACGCCTTCATTAATCATTATAGAACTCTCCTGGTTAGAATCGTGTCTTCGACAGCGTGTTTTTATTATTGCCGGTCAATATACCACTAGAACACCGTGGATTTGAAGCGTTAGTCATGATTAATTTAGTCGGTATGCAGTTGTTTTTAGAGCTTCTCTAAACACGCGAAACACGGCTTGATGCTAAGTCCATGAACTTTAAAAAAATTATATTATTAATTTTGAGTCTTAAAACCCAGTAAAAATTCAGTAATTTGTGATTATTGTGCTAGCAACTCGGCCAAAAGCTAAAAGAATCAGCTATTAACTTAATGGTGGTTTTTGGATCGTTTTGCGAGTTTATCAATATGCAGGGACTCTTAAAAGAGAGTGTTAGTTTCCGGGCGCAGTTATTTTTAAGCTAACGATTTATAAATTTAAAGCATTAGATGCCTGGATTAACTTGCAAAATCTATAGGCGGTGGTAAAAAGAATAATGCAGGGCAGCATGGTTGAACGCGCAAAGCGCAGAAATAAATAATTGTTCAGGAGACGTGTCATTGACAGCTTTAATGCCAGCATTGGCGTTTGTAGATTTAGAAACCACCGGCGCATCGGCTACTAAAGATCGTATTACGGAAATTGGAATCGTGTTGGTTGATGAGCAGGGTGTTCGGGAATGGAGCCAATTGATTTATCCGCAAACCCGTATTCCTGGGTTTATTGAGCAACTGACCGGCATTAGTAACGATATGGTAGCGGATGCGCCGCGATTTGAAGCCGTTGCACAACAAGTAGAGACGTTATTACAAGGGCGTTTGTTTATTGCTCATAATGCCCGCTTTGATTATAGTTTTCTGAAAAATGAATTTAAGCGTGTAGGCATGATTTTTCGGCCTAGCGTGTTGTGCACGGTAAAATTATCCAGAACCTTGTTTCCGCAACACGCCCATCATAATCTCGATAGTTTGATTGAAAGGCATGAATTACAGGTAGAAAGTCGTCACCGTGCATTGACAGACGCCCGGCTTATTTACCAGTTTTGGAACAAGTTGCCTGACTATTTTTCACAAGCGCTTATTAATACCACCGTTCAACAGTTGGTTAATCGTTCCAGCCTACCGTCGCATATTGATCCGTTGCTGATTTATGACCTTCCGGAAAGTCCAGGTGTTTATCTGTTTTATGGCGTTAACGAGCTGCCTTTGTATATAGGTAAAAGCGTGAATATTAAACAACGTGTGCTGTCGCATTTTTCAGCCGATCATCGGCATAACAAAGAAATGAGTCTGTCCCAGCAGTTACGCCGCATTGAATGGGTTGAAACAGCTGGCGAGTTAGGTGCTTTGTTGATGGAAGCCAAATTGATTAAGCAATTATTACCTATTTATAATCAACGCTTACGTCGTAAAAATGAACTGTGTGCTTGGCAATTACAACAAAGTGACCAGCTGCGGCCGGTGCTCAGCTGGGCAAATGATCTTAATAGCGGCACGCAGGACAATCTTTACGGTTTATATCATAGCCAGCGCGACGCTCAAGCCGCGATGCGCGGTATTGCTAACGAGTATCAATTATGTTCGGGGGTGTTGGGTCTTGAAAAGGTTGCCAAAGGCAAGCCCTGTTTTGCTTATCAGCTTAAAAAATGTAAAGGCGCGTGTGTGGGAATCGAAAAGCCGCTGGATCATGCGGCACGGCTACTGATTGCAATGCACAAACTTAAGCTGGCCTCTTGGCCATATTCAGGTGCCGTTGGCATTCGGGAAGGCAATGCTTTGCATGTGATTGATCATTGGTGTTATTTAGGCACGGCAGAAAACAAGACGGAGGCGTACGATTTGTTAGGCGCGGGTCGACCTGAATTTGGTCGTGATACCTATATTTTACTGGTTAAAACTTTGAAAAAATCACAAGTGATAATGTTGAATTCGGTATAAGATGTTTTTCAAGGTTCAAGGTTCAAGGTTCAAGGTTCAAGGTTCAAGGTTCAAGGTTCAAGGTTAAGACCTCACATAAATTTTATATGGGTAAAGAGTACGGGTTATCTGTAAATGTCTGAAACTGCTGTTTTAGCCAGTTTTTGTTCTACGGTAATCACTGCTCTATTCAAAACGCCCAGATTTTTTTCTTCAATAATCTGTATGCCCATCACATAAAATATCGGCATCCACAACGGATTAATCAACAGGCCACCGAGTATGCTTTTAAACGTGCGTTTCCGGTTTTTTAAAATATTGTAAGATTCACTCAAGGGGGGCATGGGGTGTTCTACGAATACGGCGGTAATAGGGTAAAGCCTGGCTTTATCGCTATACTCAATCTGCGCTAAAGACTCACGCAGCTTACGCTCCATATTATGATAATTTCTGCGTGCCAAGCTTGAGGTAATCGCAAAAGTCAGCGCAACCAGCGGTAGGATAATATGAGGGGGTGCAACCGGCGCAAAAGTTGAGGACAGCATGACAATACAAAGTCCCAGCATCAAAATATCCTCACCGCGCTCAACATCTCGATCAATGCCTTCAACAATAGCATTAACCGGATTTTTACAGGGCTGGTTTAAATAATGGGTTGTTTTGGCCATGAGGTTTTCCTTGCGGATATACCCTTGATATAACTTTTACTGGCCAAAAGTCAAATAAGCTTAGGTGGGCAAAAATCACTTTATGCTGTGCACAGAAAGCCCAAAGACAAAAAATCATAACAGCAACGTCATTAACATCAAGCAGCAGATTTTCATATAAAGCTGTCTTATGTGCGTGCCAATTTCTAAGGTCTAAGTGATTACTTTTACAGTACAATACACGGCCATACGAAAGCGTAGCGCGTTACCGGATTAATAATACATGCTTAGAATCACCGAACTTAGACTGCCGCTCAACCATACCGATGCTGAACTTAAATCAGCCATCCTCAGCAAACTTAATATTGCCGACGACAAGCTGCTGTCTTACACCGTGTTCCGCCGCGCGTTTGATGCCCGCAAAAAACACGACATCAAACTGATTTACACGATAGATTTGCTCGCCAGCAACGAAGACGACATCCTAAAAAACTTGGCAGCTGACCTGCAAGTATCAACAACACCGGATACCTCCTATCATGAAGTAAGCCGCGCACCCGCTAATCTAAAAACAAGGCCGATCGTAATAGGCACTGGCCCATGCGGTTTATTTGCCGGATTAATATTGGCACAAATGGGTTTTAATCCCATTATTTTAGAACGTGGAAAAGCAGTGCGCGAACGCACCAAAGATACTTTTGGATTATGGCGCAAAGGCATTTTTAACCCAGAATCCAACGTGCAATTTGGTGAAGGTGGTGCTGGCACTTTTTCCGACGGCAAGTTGTATACGCAAATCAAAGATCCTAAGCATTATGGCCGCAAAGTGCTGGAAGAATTCGTTAAAGCCGGTGCGCCGCCAGAAATTTTATACGTCAGCAAACCGCATATCGGTACGTTTAAACTGGTATCAATGGTAGAAGACATGCGTACCAGCATCGAAGCCTTGGGGGGTGAAATCCGCTTCTCCAGCCGCGTTGATGACCTGTTAATTGATAACGGCCAAGTGCAAGGCGTGCAGCTTTCCAGTGGCGAAATCCTCCACAGCAGCCATGTTGTATTAGCCGTCGGCCACAGCGCCCGTGATACCTTTAAAATGCTTTATGAGCGCGGGGTTTATGTGGAAGCCAAGCCATTTTCAATCGGTTTTCGTATCGAACACCCGCAATCCATTATAGATAACTGCCAGTTTGGTGATAACGCGGGCAATGAAATACTTGGCGCTGCCGACTACAAACTGGCGCACCACTGTACTAATGGCCGCTCGGTGTACAGCTTTTGCATGTGCCCAGGCGGCACAGTGGTTGCGGCGACATCAGAAGCAGGCCATGTGGTCACCAACGGTATGAGCCAATATTCGCGTAACGAACGCAATGCCAACAGTGGTATCGTCGTGGGCATTACACCAGAAGATTATCCTGGTAATCCGCTTGCAGGTATTGATTTACAGCGTCGTTTAGAAGCCCATGCCTTTACCTTAGGTGGTGGTACGTATGCAGCACCTGGTCAATTGGTCGGTGACTTTCTGGCGCAACGGCCTTCTACCGAATGGGGGCAAGTGCTGCCGTCATACACGCCGGGCGTACAGTTGGGCGATTTAAGTTCTGCCTTACCCGGTTATGCTATTGATGCTATCCGTGAGGCACTGCCGGTATTCGACAAGAAAATAAAAGGTTTCGCCATGCACGATGCCTTGTTAACCGGTGTAGAAACCCGTACTTCCTCACCGATACGCATCAAGCGTAACGATGATTGCCAAAGCCTAAATACCAAAGGCCTGTATCCGGCGGGCGAAGGGGCGGGTTATGCGGGGGGGATTTTGTCTGCGGCGGTAGATGGCATTAAAGTTGCCGAAGCGGTCGCTATCAATATAATCAGCATGAGTTAAAAAGAAGAGAACATGCATCTTTTACTTGAGTTCTAAAAGATAGCACCCATATTAATAGCACGGCACAGCCGCAGGTCATTTTTTTCCACAATCCACCTAAGACCCTGTAGAATTAATGCAGGTATTTAGCAACTTCAGGATAACAATAAAGTGTTTAGAGGAACAACCATACTCTCTGTGCGCAGAGGCGATAAAGTAGTGATTGGCGGCGACGGTCAGGTCACTTTAGGCAATACCGTCATGAAAGGCAACGCCCGTAAAGTACGGCGCTTGTACAATGATAAAGTCATCGCAGGCTTTGCAGGCGCGACCGCCGATGCCTTCACCCTGTTTGAACATTTTGAGGGCAAGCTAGAAAAGCATCGCGGCAATTTAACGCGTGCTGCCGTAGAAATGGCCAAAGACTGGCGTACCGACCGCGCATTACGCAAACTGGAAGCCTTGTTAACCATTGCCGATTCCAGAACTTCGCTGATAATTTCAGGTACCGGTGATGTCATCGAACCTGAAAACAACTTAATGGCGATAGGCTCTGGCGGGGCATTTGCCCAGGCTGCTGCCCGTGCGTTGTTGGAAAATACTGATCTTAGCGCACGCGAGATTGTTGAGCGTGCCTTGAACATCGCCGCTGATATTTGTATTTACACCAACCACAATCTGCGCATAGAAGAACTAGACGCCGAACCTAACGAGTAGCCGCATGACACACATGACCCCCAAAGAAATAGTAAGCGAACTGGATAAGCACATCGTTGGCCAAGACAGCGCCAAACGCTCGGTTGCCATTGCACTTCGAAATCGTTGGCGTAGACAGCAGGTTGATCCTGCTTTGCGTGATGAAATTACCCCCAAAAACATTTTAATGATCGGGCCAACCGGTGTCGGCAAAACTGAAATTGCCCGTCGCTTAGCACGTTTAGCCAATGCACCGTTTATTAAAATAGAAGCCACTAAATTTACCGAAGTGGGTTATGTAGGCCGTGACGTCGAATCCATTATTCGCGATTTAGTCGATAGCGCCGTTAAGATGACACGCATTGCCGAGATGGAAAAAGTGCAATCTCGTGCTTTTGATGCCGCCGAAGATCGTGTTTTGGATATTTTATTGCCGCGTGCCGATGGCGGCATGTTATCGGACACCGAAGCCGGCACCCGCCAAAAAATGCGTAAAAAACTGCGTGAAGGCGATCTGAACGACAAGGACATCGACGTGGAAGTGCATGTATCACCGGTAGGTGTGGAAATCATGGCACCTCCTGGCATGGAAGAAATGACCAGCCAGTTGCAAGGCATGTTCCAGAATATGGGTTCAGGCAAAACCCGTTCGCGCAAGATGAAAGTCAGCAAAGCGTTGAAAGTGTTACAGGAAGAAGAGGCCGGCAAGTTGCTTAACGATGAAGAAATCAAGATACGCGCGGTAGAAGCGGTAGAACAAAATGGTATCGTGTTTTTGGATGAAATCGACAAAATCTGTAAGCGTTCCGAGCATGGCGGCGGGGGCGGTGAAGTATCGCGTGAAGGCGTACAACGTGATTTGTTGCCTTTAGTGGAAGGCAGTACGGTCAGCACTAAATACGGCGCCATTAAAACCGACCATATATTGTTTATTGCGTCAGGTGCTTTCCATGTCGCCAAGCCTTCAGATTTAATTCCTGAGTTACAAGGCCGTTTCCCAATCCGTGTTGAACTCAGTGCGTTGTCGGCAGATGATTTCGTACGTATTTTGACTGAGCCTAATGCGTCTTTAACGGAACAGTACCGTGCCCTGCTGGCCACTGAAGGTTTGGAGCTGAGCTTTACCGAAGACGGTATTAAACGTATTGCACAAATGGGCTGGCAAGTGAATGAAACCACCGAAAATATTGGTGCCAGACGCTTGCACACCATGCTGGAAAAGTTGCTGGAAGAAATCTCTTATAACGCACCGGATTTGGTAGATAAAACTGTGGTGGTGGATGCGGCGTATGTTAATTTGCATCTGACGACGTTGGTTGAGGATGAGGATTTGAGTCGGTATATTTTGTAGTTAGCTTGGTTAGGACGACATTCCGCACCCCTATTAGCGCATATTTATCGATAAAAATATATAATAATCATATTATTATATAGGATATCGAGAAAAAATAAATAATCAATAACTTACGATTTATTCCTAGAAATATTTGTTTTTCAATAGGTTAAGAAATATCAATTTAGGGGAATTAGTGATTTGCTAAAATAAATCAAATTAAATTATTTTAATATCAATTAGTTAAGGGTACGGAATGTCGGCTACTGGATTTCTTCATTGCTTTTTACTGCTTTACCATGGCCATACGTTTTTTCAATCATGTCGGTTATATGATTAATCTGCCTGGCAACGCTAGTGCTAATAATAGCGCTTGCTATCCTCGACAAGACACCGAGCTGAGCAATATATCAAGATTCTTGTTTAGCATCATGGCTGGAATTGCCCTCTTCAGGCGAGCCAAATTTTTTCGTCGTGTACGATAAAATCAGGATCGACAGGCTTAAAATGGCAATCGCGCCGGTAGTGCTGAGCAGTAAATACAAATGAAAGCTGTCTGATACTTCTTGCACATCAATCACCAGATGCCGTGATAGCGCGGTAATGGCAATATAAATCAGGTATTGCACCGGCAAACGATGCGTTCTGAAGTAAATGCCGACCATCGCGCCCAATTCCAGATAAATGAACAGCAGCAAGATGTCTTCCAGGCTGGCATGGCCGGATTGCACCATGTGCAGATAATCATGTATCCCTGACCACGCAATCATTGCCCCAATGCCAAACAGCGCAAGATAATGGAAAAGATAAACCAGGCCGTCGCCTATTTTTTGGATGATGACTATCTTACTGTCCATAAAGATTCCTCTTGATGCCCTCTTAGCGAAGGGCTTAAATTTTCAACTATCGGGTTCTTCGTTAATCTCTAACCACAACGCATTAATGATAGCCAAAGCACACGCCAAGCCGACCCCTAAAATCCACGCAAAATACCACATACTGTTTCCCCTTAATACAAGACGTTTTTGTTGTTCTGAATATCCTCAACCGTCACCTTGCCACGCATAACGCGATACACCCAGGTGGTATAAGCCATAACGATAGGCATCATTAATACAGTAGCAAACAACAGTATATTTAAAGTATAGTGGCTGGCGCTGGCATCCCACACGGTTAGACTACTGGTTGGGGAGATGCTGGATGGCATGAGGAAGGGGAACATCGAACCCGCCGTCGTCACTATTACGCAAACAACGACTAAACAGCTGGTTAAAAATGCCCATCCGGTATAGCGTTTAGCTGATAAAAATACCACCAGACCCGTGCCGATAATCGCAAGTAAGGGCGATAATAATAACCAGGGATACGTATTGTAGTTAGCTAGCCATAAGCCGCTTTCTTTGGTTACCGTTTTTGCTAATAGATTGGCGACAATATGGGTATCAATAGACGAGGTAATGCGGTAACCATCCAGACCGACCGCGACCCAAACACCCGCTACGATGAAGCCCAGTGCAAAAATCAGGGCGCTCCAGATTATCACTTGTCGGGCGCGTTGCGCCAACGCTGCTTCAGTACGCCAGTGCAAGAAGACCGCACCGTGCAAGCACAATAACGCTAATCCGATAACCACGCACAGTAAGGCAAAGGGTTGGAATAAATCCCAGAAGCTGCCGCTGTAGGTGGAGCGTAAATCGCTGTCAATTTGAAACGGCAAGCCAATGATTAAATTGCCCGCGCCAAGACTTAACACTACCGTCGGTACTGCGCCCCCTGCAAACAACGCCCAATCCCACGCCGAGCGCCAACGAGGATTTGGCAGCTTGCTGCGATAATCAAAGCCTACCGGGCGCAAAAATAAACCGAACAACAGCACCAGCATTCCGGTATAAAGCCCTGAAAAGAAGGTGGCATACACCAGCGACCACGCACCAAACGAAATGCCACCCAGCGTAATCAACCAGGTCTGGTTACCTTCCCAGGTGGGGCCGATGGTATTGAGCATCACGCGGCGTTCATCATCGGTTTTGCCGAGGAAGGGCAGCAACATGCCGATACCTAGATCAAAGCCGTCCATGACGATAAAGCCGCAAATCAAAAACACCAGCAGTGCCCACCAAATCAGTCGTAAGGTTTCAAAATCAAACATGATTCATACCTTCTTGTTCAAAATGATAGCGACCGGTGTGCAAACTGCTAGGCCCTAAGCGTACATATTTCGTCATCAAAAACAATTCAATAATGAGCAGCACGGTGTAGAACACGAAAAACCCCACCAGACTTAAATACAGTTGCCCAACATCAACGCTGGAGGCGCTCAAATGGGTCGGTAAAATACCGGCGATTGTCCAGGGTTGACGACCGTATTCGGCGACCACCCAGCCCAATTCGTTGGCGATCCAGGGTAATGGCATAGCGTAGAATGCCAGGCGTAATAACCAGCGTTGTTTATGGGCGGTGCGTTTGGCGTTGTAGTAAAACGAGGCGGCGAAAATAAACAGCATTAACACACCGCACAACACCATGCCGCGAAATGTCCAGAACATCGGCGCTACTTTAGGTATTGAATGGCGGGTGGCTTGCTCAATTTGCGCAGGTGTCGCATCGATGACTTTGTCGGTATAGCGTTTTAACAGCAGACCATAACCCAGATCGTCCTTGTGACTTTCAAACGTTGATTTTGCTTGCAGATCGAGCTTATCCAGGCGCAATTTTTGCAGGTTTTCATAAGCTATCATGCCGCTTTTAATACGCTCGCGGTTGTTGGCCAATATGTCGTTTATGCCGCCGACTTTTTCGTCTATTGAGCGCGTCGCGATCAGGCCTAATACCCAGGGAATAGTGATGGCGTAGTCAGTTGTCATGGTTTCTTCATTGGGCAAGCCGAGCAGCGTGAACGAGGCGGGTGCTTTTTCAGTTTCCCACTCCGCCTCAATGGTGGCCAGCTTGGCTTTTTGCACTTCACCCACGGTATAGCCGCTTTCATCGCCCAATACAATCACCGACAACACGGATGCCAGTCCGAAACCGGCGGCTATCCTGAATGAGCGCCTGGCAAAAGCGACATCGCGATTTTTTAACAAATAATACGCACTAATGCCCAGCACAAACATAGAGCCGGTGACATAACCCGCCGCAACGGTATGCACAAATTTGACCTGTGCAATCGGGTTAAAGAATACGTCGGCAATGCTGGTCAGTTCCATGCGCATGGTGTCGTAATTGAATTCGGCACCGACAGGATGTTGCATCCAGCCGTTGGCGATCAGTATCCACAGCGCCGATAAACTCGTGCCTAACGCTAACAGCCAAGTGACCATCAAGTGCTGAACTTTGCTGAGCCGTTCCCAACCGAAGAAAAATAATCCTACAAATGTGGATTCCAGAAAAAACGCCATCATGCCTTCAATGGCCAGCAGCGGGCCAAAAACATCGCCCACATAGTGCGAATAATACGCCCAGTTGGTGCCGAACTGGAATTCTAGCGTGATGCCGGTAGTGACCCCCATCGCGAAATTAATGCCGAATAGCTTGCCCCAGAAGCGTGTCATGTCTTTGTAAATTTGTTTACCCGACATCACGTACACCGATTCCATAATGGCCAGTAAAAACGACAAGCCCAGCGTGAGCGGCACGAATAAAAAATGATACATTGCAGTCAGTGCAAACTGAAGCCTCGATAACTCTACAACTTCATTGACGATCATTAATGGCCTTCCTTATTTTGCTGTGAAATAGTTGTTGAATGCTGCGCACCAAAAATTTTCTCGGCGATAATCGCGCCATTAACGGGGGGCTTGTTGCCAGAAAAAAACAGCCACCACAAGCCGCCTAGCAACAAAAACTTCACCAGCAAGGCAAGGGTTATTTCTTTGCTATACGATAAAAATCGAATGTGCTTGCTGGGGAATGGCATTATTTTTCTCGATTAAAATACAGGAAGACTAAAATGAGTCCAAAAATGAAGGCAGGCATGACGAAAAAGCTACCTTGGGGTTGATCCCAGTTTTCGGTGCCCCTGCGTAAAGCGGAGTCTTTGGATTCGTCGTAAGGCACATTCTTTTTTACGGAAAATTGTTGCGACCAATTGAATGCGCTATCAAAACTCAGGTTATCCGTAACAGCCAATGCTGTATCAACGAGGCTTGTATTGGCAGAGGCGATAGATACTGGGCTACTTGCTAATGACAGAATGATGGCCAAGCTTGAAATTATTTTTTTTATCATGGGTTTCTCCTGCGAGTGGTTAAAGTCAATAGTGCTGAAAAATTTTCGGTATGGCTGATGGTAAATATCAAGTTTAATAAGGCGTAAGCACGTAGACCTTCTCTTGAAGGCCTGTTAATCCGGCAGTTTTGAAGTGGGGATAAATGTCTAGTACGTCTTGGTTAAGCAAGAGATCGATACCATAGTTATCTCGGTAAAGCCTATGAACTTCGGCTTCACTGACTGAAAATGGTGGACCCGCCATTTCTGTTTGGTCATACTCAAAAGTGACTAGCAAAATTTTAGCCGTGTTGGGCAAAATGCTTTTTAAATGCCGTGTATACTGCTGGCGCAATTCAACCGGCAAGGCGACTAAACATGCACGATCAAAAACCCCTGCAACATTGTCAACATGCTGCGGCGTTAAGTCGAAAAAATCGCCTTGCAGTAGTGTTAAATGCTCGGTTTCATGGCAGTGAAAACAGTCTTGTTCAAAGCTATTAGGATTTAGTCCATTTTCAGTAAAAAAATTATCGACTGCTTTCTCACTGATTTCAACCCCGATGACGCTATGCCCTTGTTGTCGCAGCCACAAAAGATCGAGGCTTTTACCACATAAGGGCACAAATACACGGCAATGCGGTGGCAGATTCAAATGCTGCCAAAATGAGATCAGATGATTGTTGGTTTGTTGTTGATGGAAGCCAATTTTATTGTCTTGCCAATTTTTCAGCCAAAATCCAGGGTTCATAAAAATTATCTTGTCAGTGAGTACAGGGTAAGCATTCTTTACAATTTTTTATTATGATAAAGCCTTGAAGACAGCTCAAGTAAAAAATAACTTATTATTTGTTGGATATCCATTATCGCCCTCCACTGGTTAATGCTTTCATAAAGGCCACTAAATCCGCTTTTTCTTGTTGGGTGAGATGCAACGGGAAAATCTCTTTGTCGATAAACTGATTTTTATCGCCGCCTTTATCGTAATGTTCAATAACTTCTTCCAATGTTTTCATGCTGCCATCGTGCATATACGGTGCGGTTAGGGAAATATTTCGTAACGTTGGTGTTTTAAATTTGCCAACATCGGTTAGCACTTTGGTGACATTAAAGCGCCCCAGTTCAGAACGCTGGGTATCGGTTAACGGGAAGTCATCTGGATTTTTGCCTTGGTTTACAGCGGCAATCAACGCATCTAAAACCGGCGCTAAACGCTTAAAACCTACGCCGACATTATAAAAACGGTTATCGGTGAATAAGGCGTTATTCCAGGATATTTCATGGCACACCAGACAATTGCCCTTGCGCTTGAAAAGGCCTAAACCCCGTTCCGCACTTTTTGACAATACCGTGTGATCGCGTCCAAACAGATAACGGTCAAAAGGCGAATTACCGGCAATCAAAGTGCGCTCATAACTGGCAATGGCTTGGGTGACATGGTTAATGGTTATTTGCTGCGGTTGTAGGGCAAAAACTTTTTGGAATTGTTGGCCATACTGTGCATCTTTCTGGATTGTATCAACAATGGCTTGGTGATTGTTTAAGCCATGCTCAATGGGGTTAATAAACGGCCCTAAGGCTTGCGCTTCCAGGCTGTTGGCGCGGCCATCTAAAAACAGGGTTTCAAAAAATGCCGCATTCAGCACGGTAGGGGCATTGCGTGTGCCGGTTTGTCCGTTTAAGCCTTGGGCTAACGGTCGTCCATCGGTAAAGGCTTTATCAGCATGGTGGCAGCTGGCACAACTTACCGAGCCATCGGCACTAAAGCGTTTATCGTTGAACAAGTGTTTGCCTAATGCGATTTTGGCATCGGTTTGTGGATTATCAATCGGTACAGGTAAAGCTGGCAAGCCGAGATTTTGATCGGCGACAGCTGCGGCTGAAAGTGTTAATCCGACCAACAGCGTTAAAAAAAATCGCATAACCGTCTCCTATGGGCAGAAACTTCGGCTTCAGAGCAGCGCCTAAAAAGCATAGTCAACCCCCAACCAAATATTATTGTTGTTAACGCTGTGTGCTTCCGAGGTTAATTTTCGGCTGCCATGTTGCCAACCTAATTTAATCGTTGCTGATTTATCGAGTTCATACAATAGCTCTATCTCGCCCTGAAACAGATTTTCAGAAGCCCCGCGATGTTCATCATTAACATATTGGCTGGTGTAGGCATTTTTTTCATAATCAAATATAAAAATGGCGCTTAACTTTTCCAGTACCTGTAGCTTCAACTCCGCAGACGCATAGTGATTGACATAGGATATATCGTCATCCACATTGATGGCTTTTTGGTGGTCTGCCACGCCGCGTTCATAATGATAACCCAGTAACAACTCTACCCCTGGGTGGATAGCCCATTCAAGATGCGGTCCCAGCGTCCAGAACTGCGTATCACGATGCTGGAAAGGTGCGTTGTAATGGCGTAAGCCATAACGCCCCAGTAAACGGACGGTTATATTACGGGTTAAGGGGTGGTCTAAACGAACAGACCAATAATGGTTGCTGAGTATTTCGTCGTGTTCAGATTCTTGAGTATTTACTTGTCTTAGGGTATTTTTCCCTAAAAAAAGATCAGGCACAAAATTGTAATGCAGGCTTATTTTGCTGTCGTCTGCAAAGGTTTGTGCCAACCGAAATTCGTATAATCCATGCGAAAAGGCGGATTGCTCGGCAAAGACATAACCGCCCGCATCCATTGCCACTAATAGCTTGCCTAACGTATTCTTCCCTGTCCACTCCAGTGTTGCACTGGGATCATAAACAAAATCCCCGCCTTGGCTAGGCCTATCAACCACCGGTTGCGTCGGATCATCTTTAAGCGACAATCGCCGCGTTACCGAGAACAGCGCGACATCATCCGTGTAATGCACGCTGTTGCCGAGGTTGGCCAACCAATCTGCTGATGTCTTGAAACTCACTAGCATTATTCCGATAAAAAATGCCGTCTTTAAAGAAAATGACGGCATGAACGCACTCAATTGGCTGTGCATGGCAGGGGCTTATGCGCCTCTTCCGCGTGTATTATTTTATAGTCCACAGACCCGACATCCCCATGTCCTGATGTTCTACAATATGACAATGGAACATGGCTGTGCCGGTAAAATCTTTAATCGGCACTAATAGCTTAACGCTACCCTTTCTAGGTACGATAACTGTATCTTTCCAAGCTGGAGTAGTGGTATAAAATTTTGTATAGTCCTTATCGCCACCGGTAATTGACAGCACCTGCACAGAATTAACATGCTGGTGGAACGGGTGATCTATGCCGCTGTCATTGAGGATTTCCCATATTTCATAGGTGTTGACCTTGGAATTAAGGTTATACGCCGTGGTTGCCGTGTGGGCAATATCGTTGATATAAGCGCCATCCATGTCCATGCTCAGAGTCATTTTTCGGGTGGGCGTGCCTTTGGGGATAGCCAGCCGTACTGCTTTGCTGTTAATTTTGGCAGGAATGCTCTGAGTAACCGCCTTGCCTGTGACATTAACCGTGAGTAAGGTGATTTTCTGGTCGGTATTGTTGTTTCTGCGCGTGGCGTAAGGCGTGGACAGTAATTTGTAATAGCCTTTAGTAGCCGATGCTTTAACCATAATGTCGATACGTTCGCCTGGCGAGAGTAAAATGGCGCTTTGGGTAGAGGGTTTATTCAGTAACCCGCCATCGGTACCGATAATGTGCAGATTATGACTGGCCAAGCTGAGTTTATAAAAACGTGCATTGCTGGCATTGACTATTTTCCAGCGTTGCACTTGCCCTGGCTTCATGGCTAGCACGGGATTGACTTTGCCGTTAATCATCATGACAGCGCCTTCTTTGCCGCGCATATAGTCTTCTTCGCTATGCTTTTCTGGGGCTGAACCTGTCAAGGTGATGTCTTTTAACATCATCGTGTGGGTTTCATAACTCGCCAAGGCATTGGTTTCATCGGCAACTTCCAGCGCACCGGTCAGGCCGCCCCAGACTTGTTCTGCGGAATTACCGTGTTGATGGGGGTGATAAAAATTCAAATTACCGGCAGGATGCAAAGACAAGTCGTATTCATAATCGAACGTGCTACCGGACTTGACACTGATCATCACATTATCAGATTTTCCCTTCGGTGAAACATGCAGTCCGTGCGTGTGCAAATTGGTTAAATTACGGGCTTCGCCCATGGTGTTGAGACCTTTATTAGGCAATGAATTTTTAAAATGGATCTTTAAAACATCGCCTTTTTTAACCTTAATAGTCGGTGCGGGATACATGCCGTTATAGGTAATCAAATTAGCTTTTACACCATTGATATTAATAGGTGCGACTTTCGCTTCCAGATTCACCTCGACAATGCCCGCCGTTTTAGACATATTAGTTATGGTTACGGGGTCGGTAAACACTGCACCGCGCGGCGGGTCAATTATAGTTGTTGCGCCGATAGTCTGTGTTGTTGCCACTATGCTGGCCAAGCCAGCCAAAATCTGCCAAGATTTCTGGATTTCCATGTCTATCCTTTAAATGTGTACAGAAGTTCTGCCTAGTACGTGCAGTAATCCGCCTAATAAGAGCCAGATTAATTGTTAAAAAGAGCCAGCGGAGGTGTTGCAAACCTTAATCCGCTGACTTAAAGCTGTGTGTTTAATACACAACAAGGGGAGGATGGTATTTATTTTTTAACGTCCGGCATGTCTTGGACAATCAGTACGTAAGGTTCGCCCAAAGGGATTTTATCTTCGGGTTTTTGGAAATAAACCACCTTGCCGTAGGTTTCGTGTACGGTGGGTAAAATGGTGTTCGCTTCTTCCTTGGTTAAATCGGGGAAGGTGGCGCAAGCTCTGCCGACTTCGGTTTTATGGTAATGCCAGTAATGTTTTTCTTGTGCAGGCAAGGTGTTGTATTGCGCCGTTGGTATGATGTATTCAAAGCCAATCGGTTTATCTTGATCTTTCATGCCGCCTGGAAACATTAAACAGACTAATGTGCCGTCATCGTAGGCTTTACAGTGATGGTGGACAATGGCGTGTAATTTAGGGTCTTCAATACTCATGACATCGGGTTTAAGATGCCGAATAGCTTGGATATGCAGGTCATTAAAGCCCATGACATTCGGGTGTTCTATTTGCCTTGGGTTCATGACAGGATTGTATTTGGGTTCGCCTGACACCGGCATCATAGCGTGGTTATGTTGCAGTTCTGTGATGGCGTTGGGCGTGTTGGTAGCACAACCGGCAGTTAATGCCAGCACTGCACTGGCAAGCAATAATTGTGTGTTCATTTTTATCCTCCCAAGGATTAATCTAATAGTTATAGTGATGTACCAGGCTTTTCTGGCTATCATCTTTACTAAAGCGAAGATCGTGCCAATAGAGAAAAATAGTTTTATCTATTTGTTTTTAATGGTAAATGTTTTTATTGAAAACTATTATGATTGCCATCATGTTTCATGTATAGTTTCTTGTGAAACGATTTGGTGATTCATTTGAACGCTTATGAAACAAAAAAATCTTTAGGCTTTGATAGGTATCCGAGTTGAATGAAGGCGATAACCGCAAATTTAGGTTATATTCTGAACCTGTAATTTTTTGACTGATACGGAGTTGCTATGCAAGCACAACAGGTTATGCCATTAATAAATGAGGACGAATATCTGGAAATGGAGCAGCAGGCTAAATTCCGCCATGAGTATGTCGACGGCTATATTTATGCGATGACGGGCGGGTCGCGGGCGCATAATAAAATCAGCGGCAATTTATATGCAGCCTTACATCAGCAGATCAAGGGCACACCTTGTGATGTGTATATGAACGATGTGAAACTAAAAATTGCCCATAAGCACAGTTATTATTATCCCGACCTTATGCTCGGATGCAGCCGTGACGAAACGGATGCATATTTTTTAACCCAGCCGTGCTTGGTGATAGAGGTGTTGTCGCCATCAACCGCCCGCACCGACAGACGGGAAAAATTAATCGCGTATCAAAGTATTACCAGTTTGCGTGAATACTTTTTGGTAGTGCAAAGAAAATATCAGGTAGAGCGATACCACCGTGCTGATGAGGCTGGATTGTGGCATTTAACCGTTTATGAAAAAGGCGATCAGGTGCAGTTTTCCTGTATTGATTATCAGTTGGGTATGGATGAGATTTACGCAGGTATTTTAGACGGTTAATCTTCAACACCGGTGCAGTTTCTTGCGAAACGGTTTTGTGATTCATTTGAGCGCGTATGAAACAAAAAAAACAATCTTTAGGCTGGGTCAGCGAGTATTCCGCATGGTTAGCGCAATTTGATGGTGCGACGCTGTTATCGACAATGCTCGATCTTTGTGAATCCGCTGCTATTTATATTGTCGATAAAAATCAGCAGGTGCTGTATTGGGGCGACGGTATGGAAAAGTTAACCGGCTTGCGCCAGGAAAATACGGTCGGCAAGCCTTGTTTAGCGGAATTCACGCTAGCTGAAACCGATGACAACCAAGAGCAATCCATAAAGCTATCTCAGGCTAACGGTGATAAAACCACACTAAAAAAAATTAGCCAGATTTTGTTGGATAAGTCGGGGCTGTTTGCTGGCGGCATTGTTTTACTGACTGAGGCATCAGAATCAGCCTCCAATACTTTTCTACCCAAAGTATTGGCGACTGCAAAACAAAATTTTCACGGCATTTTAAGTCGCTCACCGACCATGCACGATGTGTTCCAGATTATCCAAAACGCCGCCGAAACCGAGGCCACGGTTTTAGTCAGAGGTGAGAGCGGCTCTGGTAAGGAGTTGGTCGCTAAGGCCATTCATAATTTGAGCGCCCGTAGGCACGCACCTTTTCTGGCGGTTAATTGCGCGGCGCTGTCCAGTAATCTATTAGAGAGCGAATTGTTTGGCCATGTGCGCGGCGCTTTCACAGGCGCGATAAAAGATCATAGTGGCTTATTCCAGCGTGCCAATGGTGGTACATTGTTTTTGGATGAAGTTGCCGAGTTGCCTTTGGAATTACAAGCGAAATTGCTCAGGGTATTGCAAGAGAGAAATTATATTCCGGTGGGCGGTGACCGTACTATTGAGGTGGATGTGCGCATTGTGGCGGCAACCCATCGCTCATTGCGGGAAGAAGTAAAAAATGGCCAATTCCGGGAAGACTTGATGTATCGTCTCAGAGTCGTGCCTATTTTTCTGCCGCCGCTTAGAGAACGCAGAGAAGATATTAGCCTGCTAATTTGGCATTTTATTACCCAGCACAACGATGAGCGGGTTCGTATCATCGAAAAAATTGATCCGCAAGCCATGCGTTTATTACTGGATTATGCGTGGCCGGGTAATGTCAGGGAGCTGCATAATGTGGTGGAATATGCGTTTGCAGTAGGAAGAGGCAGTACTTTGCGGCTGTCTGAGTTGCCACCTGAATTCAAAGAGACGCGTGTGGCTGAGGCATCAAAACAACTATATAAACGCGGCCCAGCACTTGATACTGAAGATGAACTTGCAGCTATCCGTCAGGCTTTACAGCAAAGCCATGGTCGAGCGGGGCTGGCGGCTAATGTGTTGGGAATGAGCCGAGCTACGTTTTGGCGTAAGCGTAAGTCGCATGGGCTATAAGTTTGGCATTCGGGCTTAGGGGTGTTACCCAGAAAGTGCCAGATAACTTTGCTTTGTATTTATATTTAAAAAGGTCGGACAATTCTACTCAACTCGGTGTCCTGTCCAGCATAGCAAGCTCCACTATCAACACCAGCGTTGCCAGTAGCAAAAAATAGGGGCCGAAAAACCATAATATAATCGGTAAGCTAAAAAAGAAAGTACGGATTCCCAGCATATAGTAACTGCCAGCTTTGTTTAGATAGGCGCAGGTTTGTTTATATAAACTGTCATCTGTCGATGGGTCGCTAGGCAAATTAATCATATAACCGACATGATTGAAAAAGCGTATAGCCATGGCAAAACAGTAGAAAGCAATGAAAAAATCCAGCAGCAATAAACCTAATTTTATCTGCCATAACTGGCTAGACTCAATATCGACTAAAGCATGAGGATGCCATTGTAATGTCCATTTGCCGATTTTTTCGCTTAAGTTTAATGCACCGATTATCAACAATACGGCAGTCGATGCCATGAAGTTGGCGGCCATGACTGAGTTACGTAAAGTTTGAACAGCCAGAATTTCCATATTGCCTTTGCTCATGACCATACCAACCCATCGCTCGCGAACCCTGGCATTGAGCGCATGCACACTTGAATCCGGCACGCGGCGAGTCCGTCGCCATAAATACAGGTAATAAACCAGTATTAACAAGCAACTGACCAAAAATGCACCCGTATCGTAAATCATGCAACACCCTGAGTTTTGTTATTTCAGAATGAATACGTTACATTAAGCCCATGAAAAATGTAATAGCCGCTGACTATTTACCAAAAATTTAATGATCATTTTTCAAGCGTGAAAGCACAACTCACTTTTCCAAAAACACACCAAACAACACCCGTAAGGTAGATCATGTAAGAAAAAGCCCCGCTTCTCGTTTCGCCTA
The DNA here is from genome assembly GCF_043729335.1 of Crenothrix sp. Lineage (NCBI taxonomy): Bacteria > Pseudomonadati > Pseudomonadota > Gammaproteobacteria > Methylococcales > Crenotrichaceae > Crenothrix > Crenothrix sp. Next base: position 82,953 of record NZ_JAYTLQ010000026.1, read on the forward strand.
CCAGCCCTTACGCACGTAAAGTACCAATTGCTGCACTTGAAAAAAATATAGACTTTGACATCAAAGCAAATGTGTCTTGCAATGAAGATACTGGTGCTATTACATTAAACCCATTGAGAAAGATACCTGTATGGCTAAGACCTGAGGGCAATGCCATTTATAACTCGCGCGCCATCAAGGGATGTATATGAAAACTTACCAACACACCGATTTAAATGGCCACTGTAGTGGAGACGAGCTCTATGATATCCCTGCATTCGGCAATGTAAGCTTGCTGCACTTCACCGACTGCCACGCGCAGCTGCTGCCTATTTATTACCGTGAGCCCAGTATAAACCTGGGTATAGGTAAGAGCGCAGGTAAGCTGCCACATCTTATCGGCGCAGCGCTGCTTAACGCTTATGGCATTAAACTGGGTAGTCGCGAGGCTTATGCGTTCTCGCACCTAGATTTTTGTGAGGCAGCTCGGATCTATGGCAAAGTTGGCGGTTTTGCGCATTTGGCCAGCCTGGTCAAGCAGCTGAAAGCAGACCGTCCGAATGCTTTGCTGCTGGATGGCGGAGATAGTTGGCAAGGATCGGCTACAGCGCTTTGGACGGCTGGGCAGGATATGGTAGAAGCTTCGCTTGCGTTAGGCGTTGATGTGATGACGGGGCATTGGGAATTTACTCATGGGGCCGATCGGGTGCTGCATGTTGTGCATAATGATTTCAAAGATAAAATCGCTTTTATTGCGCAAAACATCGTCCATGAAGACAATGCCGAGCCGGTATTTGAGAGCTTCGTTATTCGTGAACAGAACGGTATTCCGGTTGCCATCATTGGCCAGGCGTTCCCGTATACTCCCATGGCCAACGGCGCACAATTCACTCCAGACTGGCAATTTGGCATTGATGAAAACCGCCTCCAGGTTACGGTAGATGAAGTCCGTGCTAAAGGTGCACAAGTTGTTGTATTGTTGTCGCATAATGGTATGGACATTGATCTTAAATTGGCTGCGCGGCTTTCCGGAATCGATATGATACTGGGTGGGCACACCCATGATGGCGTTCCCGTACCCATTGAAGTTCCTAACCCTGGCGGGATAACCGTCGTTACTAATGCCGGATCCCATGGCAAATTTCTTGCTGTGCTTGATTTTGATGTCAAACATGGTCGCGTAGCGGATTATAAATATCACTTATTGCCGATATTTTCAGAGCTGCTGCCTGCCGATCCGGATATGCAGGCAGTCATCGACCGAGTGCGTGCACCGTTTAAATCTCGCCTTGAGGAACCTCTTGCCCAAACTCAGGAGTTACTTTATCGGCGGGGTAATTTTAATGGTTCCTGGGATCAGTTGATTGTTGACGCTTTGATACAGGTGAAAGACACTGAAATTGCATTTTCGCCTGGATTCCGTTGGGGAACAACGCTACTGCCTGGCGAAACTATCACCCGTGAGCGACTGATGGAACAAACGGCTATTACTTATCCCAATACCTCGGTGGTAAATATGGCGGGCGCTGAAATCAAGCAGCACTTGGAAAAGCTCTGCGACAAGATATTTAATGACGATCCTTATCAACACCAGGGAGGCGATATGGTGCGTACGGGCGGATTAATTTACACCTGTAAGCCGTGGGGGCAATTAAATTCACGGATTAGTAACATGATGCTGAATGGCGAGCCAATACAGGCCGAAAAAACCTATAAAGTGGCTCGCTGGGGCGTAGGCAGTGTTCAATCTGGGGGAGAGCCAGTGTGGGGCGTGGTTGAGCAGTATCTGAAAAGCAACCCGATTGTTAAAAACCAACGCGTCAATGTACCGCAACTTGTAGGACTGGAAAACAACCCCGGATTGGCAGATTTATAAATTAAACCAGCCTTGGGTTTCTTATGAAGATATTTTTTCAAAGTAACTTTAAGGACTTGTGCATCTTGTCCTTAAAAAGTCATTCATTTGGGTATAGGTTCGGTAACGTACAGACAATAAAATAGCATAAGTCTATGTTTATCCATGAAAACTAAATACATTCAAAAATTAATTCAAAAGGAAAACCATGAGACTTAGCCGCATAACCCTTATCCCTTTGTGTGTCGTTGCAATTACAGCTTGCACGCCCTCTGCTCTATCACCATTAAAACCCGAAGGCCAGGAAAAATCTTCAAAGACTAAAGTACTTGAAACAGGCGCTGCCATACTACAAACTGATTCGCCCCTAGATCCTATGAACATCTATCTGGACGGCTTTCATGCCGCCAAAGATGATCCGGCACACCAAATGGAAGCCCATCATTTCTGCCGGCAGGTTAACGAGGATTTTGCCCAGTGCGCCCTGTTCGATGGTAATACCCGGCAAGCGAACCTGATCGGCATTGAGTATATTGTTTCGGAAGTGTTGTTTGAATCCTTGCCCGGAAAAGAGAAAAAGTACTGGCATCCACATAATTTCGAGATTTTATCAGGTCAGCTTATTGCCCCTGGTATTCCTGAAATGGCAGAAAAGGAACTTATGAAAGGCAAGATGAACAGTTACGGTAAAACGTGGCATGTGTGGAATTCTGCCCCTTATGGAAAAACGGGCGACAAGCTGCCGTTGGGCGAGCCTATGCTGGAATGGTCATTTAACCGTGACGGTGAAGAAATGCCCGGATTAGTAGAGCAGCGAGATCAGCGCCTGGGTATGAGTACGCAGGTCAAACGTCAGGAGCGCGTTGATTTGACACCCTTAGCCAAACCCCAGATGGGTGTCGATGCACTGAATGGCAAATTTAAAAAACCGACAACGCCTCTTTCGGGCGTGGTGGATAAAAGACCGCGCCGCTGAATTAATCAATAAATTAACATTCAAGTGCAGTTATTTTTAATGAGCCGGGAGACAAAGCATGACGACCTCAACGTTGTCTTAATTAAGTGGATCAAAAATTTCATTGCTCCGCGATTCAAGTGAAACGCAATTTACAAGCGCATTACTTTTGCTAATAACTGACGATTCCGTTTTTCATTAGTTATATAAACTCAAAAACAGGCTTAGGAATATGAAATCAAAATCAGACAAAAATAAGAATGACATAGATAAGCGCGTAATTGGTTTTGCCCTCATTTTTATCATGCTGTCGGGATACTCTCAAATGGTTTCCTCCGCTACCAATGCTAAGCAAACGCCGCCGCAACAAGGCATTCAGGGTTACGGGAAAGTCTATCCTTACCCTGGAGCCGCCATGCAACCATCGCCTGAACGTGACTACCAAGTGTTGTTTGACATCACTAAAACCGCAGACGCCCCTGACAAGGTAAATCCGGGGCTTGACCATGTCGCGCGGCTTTTGAACCTTTTCGCTGCGGCAGGAGTTTCAACTGACCGCCTGAAAATCGTTGTGGTTGTGCATGGCCCAGCAACCCCTGTTGTTTTGAAGGATGATGCATATCAAAAGCTGTATCAAAAAGGCAATCCCAATTCTGAGCTTATCGGCCTGCTCCACAGTGCAAACGTCAAGCTTTACATCTGCGGCCAAGCCTTGGCGGAAAAAGACTTAAGCCCTGAATCGGTTAATCCCAAAGTTACCTTGGCTTTATCGGCTTTAACCGTCCTAATTAATTATCAATTGGACGGCTACGCATTGATACCTAATTAGGCTTGAGAATATTCCCATACAAGATAACCAATTTTTATGGCCGCTGCGATTTTCTGCAAACGCTCCGTTTAGCACTTTAACTTTATCCTGCATGGCAAACGCATCGATCAGCACTGGCGTTAGCATGCCAACCCAGCGCTCTCGGATCCTGGCATTGAGCGCATGCACACTTGAATCCGGCACACGGCGAGTCCGTCGCCATAAATACAGGTAATAAACCAGTATTAACAAGCAGCTGACCAAAAATGCACCCATATCTTAAATCATGTAACCCCCCTAAGTTTTGTTATTCCAGAATGAATACGTTACATTAAGGCCATGAAAAATGTAATAGCCGCTGACTATTTACCAAAAATTTAATGATCATTTTTCAAGCGTGACGGTCTAATATGAACCGTTATTTTAATTTAAACTGTCACAGAAGGTGTCATGATGAACAAATTGACCGTAGGTATTCTTAGCTTGGTTGCCGCTACAGCACAGGCGCAAAACACTAACAACACTCTGGTGTTAGCCTTAAATCAACAGCAAGGCAGTTCGATTCTGGAAAACAAGACTGATAGCGTTTCCCCGCAGGAAGCTGCAACCCTGCTTTCTGAGAAGACAGCTATTATTGTCGATGTACGCGAAGACGATGAATGGAATCAGCAGCATATCCCAGGCGCTATCCATATTCCATTGGGTCAATTACTGGGACGGCTCACTGAGCTTGAGCAGTACAAAAACAGTCCCATTATCACTCAGTGTCAAAAAGGCGGGCGTTCGCAGCAAGCGTTGACCGTATTAAAATCGTTAAAATTTTCAAAAGTGTATAACTTGGAAGGTGGCATAGCTGCCTGGAATGAGGCCGGTTTAAAAACACAGTAATCATCGAACTTGTTTTAACCCACGAGCATTAAATACATTATATGGAAAATTTCACTCCCTACTCAGCCCTCGCAGGCGGCATTCTGATAGGACTTGCCGCCACTGTGTTGTTATTGTTCAACGGGCGAATTGCCGGTATCAGCGGCATTATGAATGGCTTAATCAATACTTCCCGAACGGAAGTCTATTGGCGCGTGGCTTTTCTGGCCGGTATTGTTATCGGCGCATTTTTATTCCATCAGCTAAAACCTGACTTTTATCAGCTCCGCGAAAACTTTCCGGTTTGGCTATTGGCATTGGGCGGTTTTCTGGTCGGTTTCGGCACACGTATGGGCAACGGCTGTACCAGTGGCCATGCGGTATGTGGCATTGCCCGATTTTCCGTACGTTCGATTGCAGCGACAATAACCTTCATGGCCAGTGGTTTTTTAACCGTTTACATTATTCGTCATGTCCTTGGAGCAGTTGTATGAAACTCATCGTAATAGCGCTCATCAGCGGCATAATCTTTGGCATCGGCCTAACACTTTCTCAGATGACTAATCCCGCTAAAGTACTTAACTTTCTGGATATTACCGGTAACTGGGATCCGAGTTTAATTTTCGTTATGGCCGGTGCGCTAGCTATTACAATGCTTTGTTTTACAAAAATACTCAAACAGCCTGCGCCGTTATTTGACCAACAGTTTTACCTGTCCAGTAAATCAGCTATTGATAAAACGTTGTTGATTGGTGCTGCCATTTTTGGCATAGGCTGGGGAATTAGCGGCTATTGCCCCGGACCTTCTGTTGCCGGATTAGGCTTGGGTAATATCGAAGCAGTTGTGATGATTTTTTCTATCTATTTAGGTTTTATTGCTCACCGCCTGTATAACAAATAGAGCCTGTTCATCAATGATGCCACAAGCTATTTCCAGACGCTTTATGCTTGCGATATTTTCTAACCAAGACAATTAACCCCATAATTAACAAAGGCCACAGTAAAAAAAGCACTGCTTTTAAAATCGCTAAAGGTTCCATAATCCTTGCTCCAAAACTATATCTATATCTATATACATCAAAAAGTAAAGAAAGTTTCATTACTTTACAAGAAACATCTAGAGTGATTGAATTTTTGATAAATGTTTCATAAAAAACAAATGAAACGCCAAAGCGTTTCAATGAAACATATCGAGTAACTATTAAATAGAACTCTTTGCCATTAAAGTAGTATTAAAGTCTTCTATAACAATCAATTAGCATATAAAATTATTTTGGCATGAGCATTGCTTAGACTTATATAGCTGATGTCACTATTCCCTATTTTAATAGCCCAAAAAATCAACGACAGCCAACAGAGAAACATTATGCTATTCAAACAATTATTCGACCCAGAAACCTGGACTTACACTTACCTGATTGCCGACCCTGTCAACAAAGATGCGATGTTGATAGACCCAGTCAACACCCATATTGACGATTACCTGACATTGCTGGAAAAGCATGGTCTACAACTGAAATATGCCTTGGAAACTCATGTCCATGCTGACCACATTACCGCCAGCGGTTTGTTACGGCAGAAGCTAGGCGCACAAACCGGTGTGAGCGCCTTATGCGGCGCGGAAACAGCGGATTTCCAGATTAAGGATGGCGATGTGTTCGCTTTTACCAATGGTGAGCAGATTAAGGTTATTGCAACGCCAGGACATACTGTCGGCAGTATTTCTTTTTTGTGGCAAGATCGCGTGTTTACCGGCGACTCGCTGCTTATCGGCGGCTGTGGCCGTACCGACTTTCAGGGCGGTGATGCGGGGGCTCTTTACGACTGCATCACCCAACGGCTGTTTAGCTTACCTGATGAAACACTGGTTTATCCAGCCCATGATTACCAACAACGCTGGGTGAGCAGTATTATGCAAGAACGCACCACCAATCCGCGTCTGGCCGGTAAATCCCGCGAACAGTTCATCGACATCATGAATAATCTTAAGCTGCCTAAACCCAAAATGATTGATGAAGCCGTACCGGCCAATCGCTATTGCGGCCTGGAAGAGAATGAGCGCCAAGATGCTATTGCACACAGAGAAAGCATCCGTGAAAATACTAAAACTACCGAAGTATCGGCAGTTAACTGCGGCGGAAACATGCCGTCCAGCGGAGGCGTAACCGTTCAGGACATGGTCGCTGCGGCCAAACAGCAGATTACCGAAATTACTCCAACAAAGGCCAAGCAATTACTCAGTGAGGGTAATATCAATGTTATCGATACCCGCGAAGAAAGCGAATTTGCAGCTGGACATATTGAGCAAGCCGTATCTTTACCTCGCGGTATACTGGAATTTAAGATTGGCACAACCCCTGAATTGGCCGACAAATCCAAGCCAGTACTGATTTACTGCCGCACCGGTGGACGCGCGGCATTAGCTGCCCAAAGCCTGCAAACATTGGGGTATACTCAGGTGCTTTCTATTGCAGGAGGCTATGAAGCCTGGCAGAAAGCGTAGCCAATAAACCGCACCCACGGTGTAACCATAAAAATAACGTAACCGTTCATCCCTCTCTTTGAAAAAGGGGGAGGTGAGCGCATATAAAATAACTAACTGAGGAGAGGATCACATGTCACAACACCACACAGTCTTAATTGTTGGCGGCGGCGCTGCGGGCGTTTCTGTTGCTAATAATATGCGTCGGCAAGATGCCAAAATTGATATTGCGCTAATTGAACCGTCTGAAAAACATTATTACCAACCCGGCTTTACCATTGTCGGTGGCGGTGCATATACATTAAAGCAATGCACCCGCAATGAAGCGGATTTAATTCATCGCAGTGTTAAGTGGGTTAAGGATTATGCCGAAACCTTTCAGCCAGAAAGCAATACGGTAACCCTGCGCTCTGGCGATAAAATCACTTACGACTATCTGGTGGTCTGCCCCGGTTTGCAACTGGATTGGGACAAAATTCAAGGCTTAAAAGAAACGTTGGGCAAAAACAATGTCTGTAGTAATTACTCGCCCGATACCGTGGAATATACCTGGGAATGCCTGCAACAGCTAAAATCCGGCAATGCATTGTTCACCCAGCCGCCCATGCCCATTAAATGTGCGGGCGCACCGCAAAAAATCATGTATCTGGCCGCTGACCGTTTCAGAAAACAAGGCATATTGGATAAGTTCAACATTGAATTCTACACGGCAACGCCTGCTATGTTCGGTATTCCTTTTTTTGCGAAAGCGTTAATGAAAGTGGTGGCAGGCTACGGAATTAAACCCAACTTTAGCCATAATCTGGTTGCCATTAATGGCAATGCTAAAACAGCTACCTTTGAATCCACTGACAGCGCCGGTAACAAACAGCAGGTTGTTAAGCCCTTTGATTTCATTCATGTCACGCCACCGCAAAGTGCGCCCGATTTTATTAAAAAAAGCCCTCTAGCCAATGCCGCAGGTTGGGTAGATGTGCATGACAAAACTTTACAGCATAACAAATATCCCAATATTTTCGGATTGGGCGATGCCACCTCAACGCCTAATGCCAAGACGGCAGCAGCGGTCAGAAAACAGGTGCCGATTTTAGTCGATAATATTTTGCATCTCATCAACGGTAAAGCGGTGGAAGAAAAATATGATGGCTATGGCTCTTGCCCATTAACCACTTCGCTGAGTACCGTGATGCTAGCTGAGTTCTCTTACGGCGGCAAAGTAACACCGTCATTTCCGTGGCTGGATCCCAGAAAAAATCGTTTTATCTGGTGGATAGGCAAAAAAATCGGTTTCCCCTGGATGTACTGGAGCTTAATGATTAAAGGTTCACGGTTTGATATTCCACACAAGGAATCTTATGTGGAAAACCTGATGAAAGAAGACTAAAAATTAGTTAGCAAAGTAGGGTGGGTAGGCTTTTTTGCCCACCGTTCACAATATCAAGTGTATAAATTCGGTAATGTGGTGGGCAAGAAAGCATCGCCCACCCTACCTACTAGATAATACAATGACCTAAACCACCCATACTACATGTCAAGGCTGACAAACTACTTACCCATTATCGCCTGGTTAAAAACCTATAACCGCCAGGATTTTAATGATGACCTGTTTGCCGGCATCATCACCGCGATTTTGCTGGTTCCACAGGGCATTGCTTATTCAATATTAGCAGGCTTACCGCCAGAACTGGGCTTATACGCCAGTATTTTGCCGCCCACACTGTACGCCTTGTTTGGCACCAGCAGAACACTCTCCGTAGGTCCTGTTTCCATAGCCGCAATCATGATTGCCAGCGCCTTAAGCGCACCTGAGATCAGCGCCTTGGGAAATCCCGTGCAAAGTACAGCGATTCTAGCCGCAGAAAGTGGCTTAATTATGTTGCTGATGGCACTATTAAGGATGGGGGGATTAGTGAACTTAATCAGCCATCCGGTGCTGACAGGCTTTACCAGCGGCGCTTCTTTGTTAATTATCGCCAGCCAGTTACCGCACCTGGCGGGCTTAAAAATACCAGCTTGCGGCTTAAATACCGGTTGTTATCGTGATTATGTCCAAGGTTTTAATGGCGTTACCTTAGGGATTGCATTGGCGGCACTCAGTATATTAATTTTATTCGGCAAACCACTCAGCACGTTACTTAAAAAAATAGGCTTGCCGTCGTCCATCGTCACCGCTATCAGCAAATGTGCGCCGTTATTGACGGTATTATTTGGCACGCTCGCAGTGAATTATTTTAACCTACAAAACCAATACCATGTTGCGGTCGTCGGCCAGGTGCCGTCTGGTTTTCCGATATTAAGCCTTAACTTTATTCACAATGAGCAATGGCGTTTATTACTGCCCAGCGCCGCGTTTATCGCGTTAATCGCTTACGTAGAAAGTGTGGCTATCGCAAAAGTGACGGCCAATCTGAGAGGTGAAAAAATCCTACCCAATCAAGAGCTGATTGCCCTGGGCGCCGCTAATTTAGCTGCTGCAATGTCTGGGGGTATGCCGGTTGCCGGTGGCTTTAGCCGGACCATGGTTAATTTTGCCGCCGGTGCTAAAACACAAATGGCCATGTTAATTGCCGCCGGATTACTGAGCGTGGCGGTCATCTTTTTTACCCCGTGGTTTGAGAATATCCCCAAAACGGTATTGGCCGCTATTATTTTAGTCGCTATTATGCCGTTGCTGCGCTTAAAAGACATTGTGCATACTTGGCGTTATGACCGTGGTGATGGTATCGCCGAAGTGATGACCTTGTTAGGGGTGTTAATCTTCGGTATTGAAGAAGGTATTTCGCTAGGGATAGTGTTGACGATTGCCAGCCATTTGCGTAAATCCAGTCGTCCACATATTGCCATAGTGGGACGCATTCCAGATACTGAGCATTTTCGAAATATCAAGCGACATCAGGTGGAAACATGGCACTCTTTATTGTTGGTACGTATTGATGAAAGCATAACGTTTAGCAATATTAATTTTATTGAAGACTTCCTTAATGCGGAATTGAAACAACAACCTTCTATTAAGCATGTCGTGCTTATTTTTACTTCAGTCAATGATATTGATACCACTGCACTGGAAGTATTAGAGAATATCAACCATGCTTTACAAACGTCGGGGAAAACGTTAAACATTTCGGAAGCCAAAGGCCCTGTTATGGACAAATTGAAAAAAACAGACTTTATTGAACAACTAAAGCCCGGGAAAGTATTTTTTACTAACGTGGATGCCGTTAAAGAATTGACGGGGTAAGTATTCACTTTCCCCTTTGAAAAAGGGGAATCGAGGGGGATTTATTTAAAAAATATCCCCTAAACCCTCTTTTCCAAAGAGGGGATTGAATGATTACTTGATGGGTTAGCGCTGCGTATTTACTAGCACTTCCCATTAGTAAGCAAGCCAATAGTGACGATTAGTCCTCAGTGTTTACAAAATTTTAATGTCCAGTGTTTGGGGTTCCCCCAGGTAGTCCATTTTTCCTAACTCTACACCGTTATGTCGCAAAATGGCGTAAGTGGCAGTGATATGAAAATAAAAGTTGGGAATCACAAAGTTGAACAAGTAGGATTGACCTAAAAATACCATTTCATTGCCGCGTATTTTTAGGGTGATTTCGCGTTCTTCACTGCCGTTAATTTGCTCTTCGCTGATACTTTGCAAAAAAACTACGGTTTTGGCAATACGTGCTTGCAACTCGGTAAACGTACTTTCGTTATCTTCATAACTGGGTACATCTATACCTGAAAGCCTTGCTGCGCAGCTTTTTACTATGTCGGCAGCAATTTGTACTTGTCGGCTAAGCGGGTACATATCCGCTGCTAAACGTGCGTTGATTAAAATCGCTTGGTCGATTTGTGTTGCCTCGGCATGAGCGACAGCTTTATTAAGTATGTTCGATAAATTTCCTAACATGCGTATAAAAACAGGGGTAGAAGCTTGGTACAGGGTCAGTGACATTTGTTTCTCCAGTAAATGAGTGATGATTATTGACGAGAGCTATAGCTCAAGAAAATTGTTTAGCTGTTGTAAAGTGAAGGCTTGTTGAGCGGCTAATGTTTTATCTTCGGCGGTGTTATAACCCCACAGTGCAAAGATAAGTTTAACACTGGCAAGTTCCTCGTGTTTTAAAACATTTATTAGCGTGGGTAAACGATCTTCCGCGAAGTAAGTGGTTGTATTAGGGTGTTTTTTTAGCAATTCTTTTAATACTTCTACTTTGCTCATATTGCGATCCAAACCAAATATCCGCTCGTCCGTTAGCTCAATAGCATTGGCCTTGAGTATTTGTTTAACAAAACGTTCCTGTTTGGTCGTGACAACATACCAGATGTGCTGTTGACCCATTTGTTGCAATTTTGCTGTTACACCGTCAAATAAAGGATTCATGTTAACCCAATCCGCTAAATCCTCCGCAATCCAAATATCGCGGGTTTCGCCAAACAGTTTTTTTAGGTCGTCAACGCTGATTTGCGCATCTTGTAACAAGCGTTGCATTTTGTCGCCATAGTCGCTGTAAATAGCTTCGACACTTTCTCCGAGGTAAAGCAAACGCATGGCCAATATGGCTTCGTAGCCTGTCTCTATAATAGGTCTGATTATCCGAAACTGATCAATCATTATTTTCGGAGTAGATTTAGGCATATCCTCCCAGAGTGTGCAAGCGGCTTTCCAGCCAGTCATACCCGTTTCCACTGCGCTATCGCAGATAACACCGTCAAAATCTAGCGCGTAAATTGTAGGGTTGTTCATTTTTTAATTAATTGAAAGTAGTCGTTATTAATCCAGTGCAGCTGGCTAACAGTAGGATGTGTAGGGGTAAATAAGCCGCTTATGCTATAAAATCAGGGGATAAATTAGTTAATTTAATGGGATGAGTATCAAGTATTTTTCGGATAAAGCGCTTCACTGCCATCCATGTCACCGGTCTGTTCGTATAACAAGGGAATGCCAGGATGTAATATTCCGGCTGCTAGCACTTCGCACACGGCAATTTTATGATCGCCCGCATCACAGTAATGACTCACTTGGCAATCAAAATAAGCCAAGCTATCCGATAAAATAGGCGCTCCGGTTTTAGCTGTTTTCCAGTTAAAACCGGCCATTTTGTCGGGTATCGCTGAATCACCAAAATGCTCGGCAAGCTGATATTGATGCTTGCCAAGAACGTTAACCGTGCAAATACCGCCTGTTTGTAGCAAGGTGTAGGAATAATGCTGCGGATTAATACTGATAGCGAGCATTAGAGGCTGAAAAGATACTTGGATAACCCAGGCGGCGGTAAACGCATTTCGATGTTCACCGGATGCCACACCGATAATATAAACGCCGTGGCTTAGTGTTTTGTATAAATGGTGCTGATTATCAGTCATGGATGCACCAAGGTAATGCGCATAGACAAATCAATAGCGTTGATATGCTTGGTTAATGCGCCTATGGAAATATAATCAACGCCAGTATGTGCAACGGCGCCTAAATTGAAGAGGTCAATATTGCCGGAAGCTTCCAGTTCTACCGCCCCCGCATTTAATTTTACCGCCGACTTTAAGTCAGCCAGACTGAAATTATCCAGCATGATGCGGTCAGGTTTAGCGATAATGGCTTCCAGTAACTCTTGCATAGATTCAACTTCAACTTCCACAGAAGTAAGCGTTTGCGCGCGAGCAATCTGGACTGCTTTGGCTATGGAGCCGGCCGCGATGATGTGATTTTCTTTAATTAACACGCCATCGTATAAACCTATACGGTGGTTATAACAGCCCCCACACGCTACCGCATATTTTTGGGCATCTCTTAAACCAGGAATGGTTTTGCGGGTATCCAACACTTTACAGCCGCTTCCCGCTACGGCATCGGCATATTGCCGAGACACCGTTGCGGTAGCAGATAAGGTTTGCAGGATATTGAGCGCCGTGCGTTCGCCAGTTAACAGCGCACGCGCAGAGCCGTGTATTGTACACAGCAATGTATCTTTATTGACCGATGTGCCTTCAGCGGCCAACCAGTTAATCTTGACATCAGGATCGAGGGCTTTGAAAACCTCATCAAACCAGGGTTGGCCACACAGCACCATGCTTTCACGAGTGGTGATTTCGGCGGTGGCTTGAGTGGATTCAGGAATAATAGCTGCGGTTACGTCACCTGTGCCAATATCTTCTTCCAAGAAAGCCGCAACATTGACCACTTTTTTCGGATTCATCATTAGTTTGTACATTGGCGAAGCGGTTTCTTTCATCGAAGTTCTCTCAATGTGTGAAAATTCAGGCATTGCCGATGCTGTCGGTTTACGTATAGTCCACTGGCCTATTGCTGCACGAATTTAAACCAAGCATTAATACTGTTGCTTAATGGCTTGAGCCAGTTGATGCACGGCCATTGCGTATTTATTGCTGTTGTTATAACGTTTAATGACTTTAAAGTTATGATACACCCGCCAGTATTCATCGCCTTCATAGGTGCTCAATTCAATAATAGAAGGATCGTAGTTATCGTCCACTTCCTGGGCTACCGGATTTTTATATTCCCAGCCATTTTTGGAGAAATAATGTGCCACACTGCCTATCGCATCTTCAGCGTGCCATAAATCGCGTCGGCCATCGTGATCAAAATCAATAGCTAGTTTGCGAAAACTACTGGGCATAAACTGGCCTAAGCCCATAGCACCCGCCCATGAGCCGACAGGTTCTCTAGGCTCGTAGCCTTCTTCACGCGTCATCAGTAAAAAGTTTTCCAGCTCGGACATAAAATATTTAGAGCGTCGGTAGGTATCGAACGATAAGGTCGTTAGTGCATCAAATACGCAGGTTTTACCAATATTTCTACCAAAGTAGGTTTCAACCCCAATGATGCCCACTATATACTCTGGATCAACGCCGTAAGTTTGGCTGGCTTTCTGAATAGTCGCTGCGTTTTCATGCCAGAACTCTACACCGTTGCGAATATGATCCGGAGTGAGAAATTTATTGCGGTAGCGCGTCCAGCTGCCTATGCGCGACTTAGTGGGGCCTGTGGAAGGCGCTGGGCTTTCCAGCCGGATTACCGAATCTAAACGGCAGGCTTTAGCAAATAATCCGTTTAAATACGACTCTGAAAAGCCATGTTTGTCTGTCATGCGTTGAATAAAATCGCGTACTGAAGAGTTATTCACATAATCACCATTCGGCGAATAACTCGAATAATTACTCGTGTTTGAAAGCGGGCGGTAACGTGGTTGGAAAGGCCGTTTAGGCTTAACGCTTATATAAGGATTGGGTGGCGGCGGTGATTGTGTAGTATTCACCGGGCTTTTATAGGTGTTGTAATCGACAGGATCACTGGCGCAACCTGCAAGCAGTGCAACTAGGGCGATATGAAAAAAATGCTGATGTACTGAGGTTGTCACAAATTATTCCTTTTTATTTTTAGCTAGAGTGAGGCTGTTTGGTAGGAGGTAGCAAGTCGTAGACTGCCTGTTACCCAAATTTGGCTTATGATTATACCTGAAGAAAAAGTATAGTCTTTATCTGCTGTTAGGCCAAAGGCCTATCGGCACTGAGTTAAGATAGTCGTTAATTTTAGCGCAACTTTTAAGCGACATCTTTTATTTTTTACGCTGCCTTATGCCCCCATGAATATAGATCAACACTGGTTAACCCCTGCTACACATACGCCGTCACCTAATTTTGATGAACGAGCCGACCCTATGGATATTTCTCTGATTGTGATTCACTGTATCAGTTTGCCACCAGGTGAATTTACTACGCCGTACATTGATGATTTATTTTGTAATCGGCTTGATCCGGAAGGCCATCCGTATTTTAAGGATATTTACCAATTCACTGTATCGGCCCATCTTTTGATTAAACGTAGCGGCGAGGTGGTTCAATATGTGCCCTTTGACAAGCGTGCTTGGCATGCGGGTAAATCAGTTTATGAAGGCCGAGAGCGCTGTAACGATTTTTCTATAGGCATTGAGCTTGAAGGTGCCGAATGGCTCCCTTATACCGATGAACAATATACACAATTATCAGAAATTATTAAAATCTTGTTACAAGCATATCCCACATTATCACCGCAGCATATTACTGGCCATAGCGATATCGCACCAGGAAGAAAAACCGATCCGGGTGATTCTTTTGACTGGCAACGACTTTTTGATATTCCGGTGTAAAAGTCATGCAGTAATTGTGCTTTTTATGTGTGTGTCACCGTACCGTTTTGAAAAAGCTTTTTCGGTAAGCTTTCGATCCTAATTTTGGCAGTCCGCTTGATTAGGGGCTGGAGTAACAAATAATTTATTTTTTCTGCACAAATTTAATGAGCTGTAGTGTTGTTATATAAAGGCGACCTTGAGACTTGTTCAAAAAATTGAAATTTCGAGGCGTTAATATTGTCTATTCATCCAGCATTCATAAATTATGGGCTAGACTAACTACAACAATTACATACTTAAACATTAAAAGAGGAAGTAACCATGAGAAAATTAACAAGCGGTATGGTTTTAATTGGCGGCATTGTGTTGTCGGGTTGTGCCAGTCAAACAAACTGGACACCTACAGTAGATGGTTACAATGATCCTAATGCTTACAATATTAACCGCGATATGGCTGAATGTAAGCAGCTTGCCAGCCAGTCTTCTGGTGGAACCGGTAAGCAAACTGCGATTGGTGCAGGTGTCGGTGGTTTAGTGGGTGCTGCCGGTGGCGCCGTAGTGGGTGCATTTACTGGAAATCCGGCGGCAGGTGCAGCGATTGGCGCAGCGGCAGGTGGTTTTGGCGGCGGTGCTCAACAAGGTTTTAATGCAGAAGGTAAATACAAAAATGCCTTTAACAACTGCATGAGCAATCGTGGTCATCGCGTGGTGAGATAAGATTTTAACGTAGTTTGGCGACACAAGGACGTGTTGCTGATACTGCATTGCTTATGCTTTATGGGTATTGCAATAGCCACAAAAGGCACGAAAACCTTAATATTCAATCTGTTCGACAAATACTTAGCCCAAGCTAACCCGCAAGCAAGTATTTTTTCGTAATTCTCGTGGACAGAAAATTACACACTAACCTAGATAACGTCAATCAATTCAGCAATTCCCACACCGGTTTTATCTTGTCTGGAAACGGCGCAAGCCGACCTAATTCTACCCATTGATTAGCAGGGCTGTGAAAGTCTGAGCCCATTGAACCGGCCAATTCAAACTGCATGGCATAATGGCTGGCGAGTTTAATGTCATCGGCATTCATGCGGCTAACCACAACTTCTATCGCTTGGCCACCGGCTTCTTTAAAAGTAGCCAATACCCGCTTCATCCAAGCCGCTGTGAGTTTATAACGCAAAGGATGCGCTAATACCGCCACGCCGCCAGCGCTGGTAATCCAGCTAATTGCTTGCTCTAGCTCCGGCCATTCGGTAGCGACAAACGCAGACTTGCCTTTACCCAAATAACGATCAAAGGCTTCTTGTTGCGTGTCCACATGATGTTGGGAAACCAGAAAATCGGCAAAGTGGGTGCGGGTGATCATACCTTCACCGGCTTTTTGTTGTACGTATTCCAGTGCCCCCGGGATACGTTTTTTAGCTAACTTATCAGCAATTTTTGCCGCGCGTTGATCACGCGTTATTTGCATGCTTTCCAATGAGGCTAACAGCGGCGGAAAAGTGGGGTCAATACCAAGCCCTACAATATGAAAACAATGACTTTTCCAGTTGGCTGACAATTCCATACCATTTATTAAGCTAATGCCAACAGCATCAGCACAGGTGCGTGCTTCCGCTAATCCTGCCACAGTATCGTGATCAGTTAATGCCAGCGTAGTCACACCTTGCAACTGCGCGCGTTGCACTAATTCGGTGGCAGATAAAACACCGTCCGATGCTTTGGAATGGCAGTGCAGGTCATAGACCTCAGGGGTACTCATTGGTATTCTCCATACAGTTTTGCGTAAAGGCCGTTGTTTTGGATTAGCACCTCATGCCGGCCTTGTTCACAGATTCGACCGCCTTCAAACACGTAAACGTGATCGGCTTGTTTTACCGCACTTAAGCGATGCGCAATGATAATAGTGGTACGGCCTTTTAAAAAATCGTTGAGGGCTAGATGAATATTGCGTTCGGTTTCGCTGTCTAAAGCTGAGGTGGCTTCATCTAAAATGACCACTTTAGGGTCGGCAACTATCATGCGGGCAATAGCCAAGCGCTGGCGCTGTCCGCCAGATAATCGCATGCCTTGTCGGCCGACTACGGTATCCAAACCGGTATCTATGTCTTTAATCGCATCGGCTAATTGCGCAATGCACAGGGCTTGCCATAACTGTTTATCGCTGGCAGTTCGCCCTAACGTCAGATTAGCGCGGATAGTATCATTAAACAAGATGGGATGTTGCAGTACGGTAACGACATTCTCTCTGACGATATCAAGGCCGATTTGTTCAATGGGGATGCCATCGAAATAAATGCAGCCTTTATCAGTTGGGTAAAGGCCAATCAAGGCTTGTATTAAAGTGGACTTGCCACCGCCGCTGGCGCCTACTAACGCGACTTTTTCACCGGCTTTTATGTGTAAATTTATACCTTTTAGTATTTCATCTTCACGGTAACTGAAATGCAGGTTTTCTACATGTATAGACACCGTGGGTTTATTATGAAATGGGTTTTTAAGATGCGGGTAATTGGGTTCTTGCCGTAACGCCGCCAAAGTATTGATGCGGCCTAACGCCGCTTTAGCACCGTAATACGCATACTGAATATTTAAAATTTCCTGAACCGGCGCCATCATAAACCACAGGTAACCGAATACGGCCAGCATTTCACCAATGGTAAGGTCAGAATAAAACACCATAAGCATGGCGCAGGCGCGAAAAATATCAAAGCCAAACAAAAAAATCAGAAAACTTAAGCGCCCCGCCGCATCGGCTTTCCAGGAAAAAGCCGTGGACGTGTCTTTAACGGTACGCGCTGATTTGATCAGTTGTTGGCAATAATGCTGTTCACGGTTGCTGGCGCGAATTTGGTGAATGGCTTCCAGGGTTTCTGTTAATGATTGCTGAAAAATCTCGTAGGCAGAGTTTTCGTTATGTTTTAAATCTTTAACTTTGGAGCCGACAACGCGGGTAAAAAAAATAACGACGGGATTGAGCAATAGAATAAATAAACCTAGCTGCCAGTGCATCCATAATAAAATAATGGCCGTGCCAATGATGCTTAAAAAAGCGATCAGTAACTTACTGACTGTAGAGCCAATAAAGTTATCGATGGTATCTAAATCTTTAATCAGGTAGGTAATAACGGTACCGGTACCTAAACTTTCATATTCGGCCATGGAAATGCTTTGTAAATGGCCAATCAGGTTCTGGCGAATATGAAAAATAATATCTTTGGAAATGCAGTAAAACTGCCGCGCTTGGATAATTCCAAAAATGCTGGCAATAATGCGCAAAAACAAGCTAACCAATAAGGCCACGCCAATATAAACCATGGGTAAACGCCAGTCGACAGGCAGAAATAAATCGGTGGCTTTAATGAGTTGTCCAGGTTTATGCAGTAACACTTCATCAATTAACAGCGGCATTAACAAAGGCACGGGCACACTGGCGATGGTGGCCAAAATCGCAATAAAATGCGACACAATAAGCGCTTTTTTGTGCTTTAAAGCAATGCTAAAAATGGAGTTCCAGCTGTACGTTGGCATAAGTATTTACACAATCTGTTATCCTTATTGGGATAACGGTAATGCTCGTTATGAGTTGTCGGTGTTTTTACGCATTGTCCACGAAAAACGCCAAAGGCACGACAGTATTTGTCATACGATGAGATTGATTATTATTTTGGGCTACACACATAAGACGGGACAATCAATAAGGCAGACCGTTCGGCCTGAGCTTGTCGAAGGGTGTGCGGTCGCCGCTCATGGTTCGACAAGGCTCTCATGAGCTTGTCGAATGGCTCGCCACGAACGGCACACCTTCACCTGTCCCGCCTTAAGTTGGAAGCCTTATTTTGATAGCAGCAATGGAAGTGCGCTATACATCTAGGCTTAAGGTGTTTTCAGATAATTTAGTAATGTGCTGCAACAAACTTGCTTGCATTATTTTAGGCACGCTCTTAATCAATAAATCGTTTGGTTAAACCAGCGTATTCATCAATTCTGCGGTCACGCAAGAACGGCCATATTTGCCGCACATGTTCGGATCTTGCGCTATCCAATGTACAGGTTAATAGCTTTACTTCTGCGTCATTCGCTTGTGCAATGATTTCTCCCTGTGGCCCTGCGATAAAGCTATTGCCCCAAAATTCGATACCTTTATCGGAGTCCGGCGCTTTCTCAAAACCGATCCGATTGCATGAAATAACCGGTATGCCATTGGCGATGGCATGCGAACGCTGAATCGTTATCCAGGCATCCAGTTGGCGTTGCCGTTCTTCTTTGCTGTCTTCACGATCCCAGCCGATGGCGGTAGGGTAAATCAATAGCTCTGCGCCAGCCAAGGCCATCAAGCGAGCGCCTTCTGGAAACCATTGGTCCCAGCAAATCAATACGCCGAGTTTACCAATGGAGGTTTCGATAGGTTTAAAACCGATATCGCCAGGGGTGAAATAATACTTTTCATAAAATCCTGGATCATCCGGAATGTGCATTTTGCGGTATTTACCGGCAATGCTGCCATCTTTATCAAAGACCACGGCAGTGTTGTGGTAAAGCCCGGCTGTCCGCTTTTCAAAAATGGTGGAGACAATGACAATCCCAGCCTGTTTCGCCACCTTAGCCAAAATTTCCGTGGCAGGCCCTGGTATGGGTTGCGCTAATTCATAATGCTTGTAATCTTCATTCTGGCAAAAATACGGGCCTAGATGCAGTTCCGGTAGCACCACTAAATCGGCATTTTTTTCGGCTGCTGCATGGATTTTAGCAATAGAAAAATCAAGGTTGCTTTGCCGATCTTTATCACAAGGTTGTTGTACCGCGCTAACGATTATTTTTGATTTCATGGTCAATGGCATAGTCATGGTGTTGATTGTCATTTTATAACGGTTCGATTAGCAATTACATTAATTACTGATTGCATGTTACCTACGCAAACTACAAAAGCTAAGCATTAAGCTATGAAAACCAGGATAAAACTCGAAGTGTATGTTAAAAAATCACAGCACTAAATTTAGCATTAGCCGTCAATACCTGCATTTTGGCCAATTGGGTGAGTTCTATAGACAGTTTTTCGTCATTATCGATGACTAAAAATTCCCGTTTGTCAGCGGTGACAATATTTAGCGCTTTACCTTCGATACTTTGCTGGTCTTTTAATGTCAGTTTTACCTGATAACCATATAGGCAAGCAATTTCCAGGTAATCGTGTTGTTCACAAGATATAGGGTGTAGGTTCATGAGTCGATTTTTAAAGTAATTGATAAATAATCGTGGTAAGCAAATGCGCTTTAGTAATTTGCCTTTTTCGCCTACAATCTAGTTGATAGCGCGTTTGTGTTTTAAAAGGCAAGCAAACTACAAAGAAGTTCAATAGTGATTTTGTGCTTGTACGTCCGGTCATTAATTTGAGGTATTCATGTCAGTTTCACATGTGTTTGACACTTATGCAAAAACAGCTCAGGGCAGGATTATGCACTTTGATGTGGTGCTCGATGATAAAGACCCGGTCAAAGCTTTAGCTTGCGCTAAGGCATGGCTAGACACTATCGGCATACAAGATGCGGTAGTGACACAGGAAAACTGTGTTTTTTGTCACAGTACAGAAGCGCCACCGGCGTTAAGAAAACAAATCGATAGCCAAGGCTATGCGATCTATAAATTGGAAGGTTGTCCGAAATAATGTATTTCGATGGTCTTGTTAACATTTGAGTGAGAAAAATACCATCATGATAGAGCCTGTAACGGTTACTTCGCCCTGTGTGGGATTGTGTTGCTTGGATAATAGCGACATTTGTGTAGGGTGTTTTCGGACATTAGACGAGATAAAAGCGTGGTCGCAAGTGGATGACAAGACACGTTTAATGTTTATCGCTAATGCTAAACACCGTGATGATGTGCATAAAAGCAAGGTAACTGAGAGGCTGTTTGATGAAACAACTGCATAGACCCGATTTATTTGGCTGGTCAGAATTTAATGAAGAGCGAAACATTGATTTTCACAGTGTGCTTTGGGTACGTGAAGGCGGCAATGTTCTGATTGATCCTTTACCGATGTCAGATCATGACCATTATCATTTGCAAAGCTTAGGCGGCGTTAATATTATCGTTATCACCAACAGTGATCATGTGCGTGATGCTGAGCGTATCGCCAATCAGACCGGTGCAATCGTCTGTGCGCCGGCAAGGGAAGAAGCTTGTTTTCCGTTAGCTTGCCAGCGTTGGCTTTACGATGGCGAAACCATTGTTCAAGGCTTGGTTGCTTATCAACTTGAAGGTTCTAAAACACCGGGGGAACTGGCTTTAGTCTTGGAAGGCAGCACTTTAATTACCGGCGATTTAATTCGTTGCCATGTTGGAGGCGAATTGTGCATGCTGCCAGCGGCAAAGCTGACTGATAGGAGTAAGGCAATTAAGTCGGTAAAACGCATTGCCGATTTAACAGGCATTAAAACGGTGCTGGTGGGTGATGGTTGGCCAATTTTCAATCATGGTGCTGAGGCATTGCATCGGCTGGCGCGATCTCTTTAATGGTTTCAGTGGTAAGCCATAAATTTTAAGTGGGTCGGTGTATGTGTCTGGTAGATGACTTCAAACCTTTCTGAGTAAATAATCCAACCACGAGGCTGGCAAAATACGCTTTAAGAAAGCAAATAAATAGGTTGGAAAAGTCACGTAATAGCGTATCTTGGGGCGCTGGGATTCCAGCGCATGGATGACTTTATCAGCGACAGTTGAAGCCGGTAAAGTGAAAGGGACGGCAGCGCCTTCGGTTTGCAAACGTGTTTCCATGGCTTTATAGGTTTGTTGGTGAAAGCTATGGGTTGCATCAATATTTTTTTTGTAAAGCTGAAAGGCATTTTTTCTAAAGTCGCTTAAAATTGGGCCAGGTTCAATAAGAGACAGATGGATATTAGTGCCATGCAACTCCAGCCGTAACGTATCCACCAAGCCTTCTAAAGCAAATTTACTGGCGTTATAGGCGCCACGATAGGTCATGGCAACCAATCCTAGAACAGAGCTGTTATAAATAATGCGGCCATGCCCTTGTTTGCGCATAAGGGGAATGAGCAGGTTGGTCAGTTCATGCGTACCAAACAGATTGGTTTCAAATTGATAACGCAATACATCGCGGGTTAAATCTTCAACAGCACCGGGTTGGCCAAAAGCGCCGTTATTGAATAAAGCATCGATTTTACCCCCGGCAAGCGCAATAGCGTCCTCCACAGCTTGTCGAATGCTCATGCTATCGGCCAAGTTAAGTTGCAATGCGGGAAAGCCCTCTTGCTTTAAACGCTCTACATCTTCCGGTTTTCTGGCGGTAGCAATAACATGATGTCCTCGTGCTTTTAAAGCAACAGCAGTCTGATAGCCTATGCCGGTCGAACAACCGGTAATCAGTATAGTTTTGTTTGCCGTTATCACGTGTTTATTGTGCAAGTTCTTGTTCAGTAATATAAAAACGTTTGGCGGTGCTGCAATCCACCAAAAAGACTAAAGCACCTTTAGTGCTTTTAATGTTTAATTCAACAGCTTCCACACGAACACACTCGCCTGATGCCAGGGCTTTTTGCGCTGATTGTCTGCGCATGCGTTCAATATCCGCTAATCTGTCTTGATGCAGCTTGACCAATGCAGGTAATTGATCCGGTTTATAAGTCGGAATAGCAAACGGAGAAAACTGTTTAGGATTGTTTTTAATCAGAAATTGACTCTTTGCGCTCTCATCAATAGCATCTTGTTTTTGTTTGGCTTGTTTTTGTAAAAGCTGTTGTTGTTCCAGTTTTTGTAATTCGAGCAGGGCTTGTTGTTCTTGTTGTTGTGAGGTTTGCTGATTTTTAATCTCATCCAGATTAACAGCACTGCCTGTTTTAACGTTCAGCTTCATGTTGTTGATGCCTGCTGCACAAGGATTGCTGCGGTAGGCTGTTTTGCCACTCGTATCGGTACATTTAAAAACACCTGCAGAAGCATAAGTGGAAAAAAGGCTTCCCAGGATGAGTAATGCAAATTTCATTTCTTCCCTCAGTTATAAATAAATAAAAACAAAATTAAGGTGCTACAAGATAAGGTCAGGAATGCTGAATACAAACGCTGCCGCTTAGTTACGTATCAATATAAAAGCCATATAGCAATTTATCAATAGTTATAGTTTAGTTGATAAACGGATTTTGTAATTGTCTGCAAAGACGGCACAATCACTGTATTTTTCGATAGACATTGTAAAAGCAGCAAAATATTGCGCTAAACAGCCCATACGCCAACGGTGGAGTTGCTGATAGTCCAAGGGCTTTACATAAAACTTGTAAAAATACATCAGTGAACAGTGCTAATATAATGTAATAAGCTAAACTTATTGCTATTATAAACAAAGAAAAATTTGCGGATGCGCTATGCTTTAACTTATACGCTGCGCTTCTTTATAGTTTAAATTTTACAGGTGGGTGTTTAAAGTTAGTTGAGTTTGCATTATCGGATATCAACACATCATCCAGGATAACAGGCTACAGTATTTTTTGTTTTAATGCCTAAAACCAACGGCTTGCCCACCAGCTAAGTTGCAGGGTGTCAGAAGTCGCTGCTTAACACGGTCAATGTTAAATTGACAAACAAAACTGCTTAATTTATCAAACCTTACTGGTTTCAATTACGAATAAAATCTGGGTCATGGCAGAAAAAAACAGTTATCAAAATACGACACAAACCGCATTAATACGGCTTAAAAACTACATTAATGAGGAAATTATTGGCCAAGAAGTGCTTGTTGAGAGAATGTTGATCGGCTTGTTGGCTGATGGACATATTCTGGTCGAGGGTGCTCCAGGGCTTGCTAAAACCAGAGCTATCAATGTGTTGAGCAAAGGCATCGAGGCTGATTTTCATCGGGTGCAATTTACTCCCGACCTATTACCTGCCGATTTAACCGGTACCGAAATTTATCGGCCCCAACAAGGTACCTTTGAATTTCAAAAAGGCCCGTTGTTCCATAACCTGATTTTAGCTGATGAAGTCAACCGCTCGCCCGCAAAAGTGCAATCGGCTTTGTTAGAAGCAATGGCAGAGCGCCAAATCACCGTGGGCCAGGCAACTTATCAATTGCCAAGACTGTTCATGGTCATGGCAACACAAAACCCCATTGAGCAGGAAGGCACTTATCCGTTACCCGAAGCTCAGCTTGATCGTTTTTTGTTACATATCAAGGTTGATTATCCTAAACCTGAGCACGAAAAAAGTATTTTACACTTGGCCAGAACTGAAGCACGTTACGAAACCACCAAAAAAAGTGATCAGTTTGTGCCGCTTAGCCAAGAAATCTTGTTTGAAGCACGTAGAGAAGTATTGGATATTTATTTGTCCGATAATCTTGAAGATTATTTACTGCAAATTATATTGGCCACGCGAAATCCAGGTGCTTATGGGGATGATTTGGCTGGCTGGTTGCAATACGGCGCCAGTCCACGCGCCAGTATTGCTTTAGATCGTTGCGCCAGAGCTAAGGCATGGCTGGGACAGTGGGAGTTTGTCGGTCCTGAAGACATTCAGGAAATGGCTTATGATGTCTTGCGCCATCGTTTAATATTGTCCTACGAAGCTGAAGCCGAAGGCATTACCACTGATTACGTGATTAAAGAGCTTATTTCCCGAATTGCTGTTCCCTGATGTTTTTTAGTAAGCAAATAATGCCGGATCAACCGCGCAAGAAAGCCCCTGAACTGGTTTCAGTATCTCTAAAAACACTGATTGATCTGGCGGAACCTGCGGCTGGCTTAAAACAGCACCACTTGGGGATTCGCTCTCAACAGACGGGTGGCTATGTATCGCGCTTTAAAGGCCGTGGCATGGAGTTTGACGAGATTCGGCTTTACCAGCCTGGCGATGATATACGCCGTATTGATTGGCGGGTGACTGCCCGTACTGATCAAACTTATACCAAAGTTTTTCGGGAAGAACGCGAGCGTCCGGTATTTATTTCTGTCGATGATAGGCCGACCATGCACTTTGCGACGCGCGGCGTGTTTAAATCGGTATTAGCGGCCAAATTAGCGGCTTTATTGGCGTGGACAGCCCAGCATCACAGTGATCGAATCGGTGGGCAGATTTTTTCCGAAGTAACATGCCGGGAGCTAAAGCCGCAAAATGGTAAGCATGCGGTGTTGCGGTTTTTGAATGCCTTGGCCACCAAGCCTGTCGTTGAGTCAGCATCCTCGCCAATAAAACATCAGGCACCTGAAAAAAAGCCCAGCGCAGCCAGTTTGTCGCTGTCTTTTGAACAAGTTTTGGCGCGTTTGATAAAGCATGTCAGACCGGGTAGTCTGGTGTACATTATCAGCGATTTTCGTGGTATGGATGACAAAGTTGAGGGCCATCTGGCCAAATTGCGTCGTCATTGCGATGTGGTGTTGGTTTTTGTTTATGATCCATTGGAAAGCAGCTTGCCCAATAAAGGCCGGTATCGTTTTACCGATGATAAGCGTGATGTCATTATTGATACCGCTGATCAGCAACGTTTACAACAATATCAGCAACATTTTGTACAGCGTTTGCAGAGACTGGAAATATTAGCTAAAAAAATGGGATTGATATTGATTCAGTGCAACACCGCACAAGATCCAATACAACGGCTAAGATAAAAACTGCCAAGGACTATTCGTTTACACACGTAATCATACATAAATGCCAACGACGCAACTTCCTCTTAGAGATATTCATTTACCCGAAGCGATAAGTTGGTGGCCACCTGCTATTGGCTGGTGGTTATTAATGTTGCTGGTACCAATAGCAATGTTACTGGCATATCGCTTATATAAATGCCTAAACCGTAACAATGTTGTTAAAAAAGCCCTTAAAATTGCCAGACAGCATTTGGCCACTATTGAAGGCGATGCCACTATGGGCAGTATGCAAAAATTATGTGAGTTATCGGTATTGGTTCGCCGTGTTGCCATTAGTGTGGCACCGCGCTCAGAAGTGGCAGGTTTAACCGGTCGTGCCTGGTTGGCGTTTCTTGACAATGGTTTAAAAGATGCGCCTTTCAGTGAAGGCATCGGGCGCCTGCTGGTTGATGCGCCTTACCGTAAAACACCACCCACCGAGCCTGAAATTTCAGATTTAATCAATCTGTGCCGAGATTGGCTTAAAAACTGCGCAAGACTAAAAACATGATTCATTTTGAATGGCCTTGGCTATTAGCTGCTTTGCCCCTGCCGTTATTAATTCGGTGGTTAATGCCTGCGACCGTACCTATTGAGCAGGCCGCTTTAAAAGTACCTTTCCTGGATGACTTTTCCGTAGAAAATTCCCGCGCTGTGCTGCCGACCCGAAAATGGCCATTATTTTTAATGACACTTGCCTGGTGTTTATTAATCGTCGCCAGCACACGCCCACAATGGCTGGGTGAGCCGGTAGAGCAGGCCATGAGTGGCCGTGATTTAATGTTGGTGGTGGATTTGTCACCGAGTATGGAAGCTGAAGATATGGTGCTCAACAAAAAATTTGTTGATCGGCTGACGGTGATCAAATCGGTAGCCGGTGAATTTATTAATCGGCGCGTGGGTGATCGGTTAGGGTTGATTTTGTTTGGCTCACAACCGTATTTGCAAACACCGTTAACGTTTGACCGAAAAACAGTGACTACTTTACTGAATGAATCGGTGATTGGTATGGCGGGCGATAAAACCGCTATAGGTGATGCGATTGGTTTGGCGGTTAAGCGCCTTAAAAATCAGCCAGCCGACAGCCGCGTGGCCATACTGTTAACCGATGGCGCCAATACTGCGGGCGAAATTTCCCCGATAAAAGCGGCGGAACTGGCTAAACAAAATAAGCTAAAAGTTTATACCATAGGCGTGGGTGCGGATGAAATGATTGTGCGCAGTTTTTTTGGTTCACGTAAAGTAAACCCGTCCGCCGATCTTGATGAAACCACCTTGGTTAAAGTGGCTGAAACGACTGGCGGACGTTATTTTCGCGCCAGAAATACCGATGAATTGAACAATATTTACACCTTGCTGGATAAACTTGAGCCGGTAGAAAAAGACAAACAGTATTTCAGGCCGCGTAGCGAGTTGTATTTTTGGCCGTTATCCTTGGCATTGGCTCTGGTGGCCTGCCTGTGTTTAACACGGATGAGCCTGTCATGACTCTGGCGGAATTCCATTTTCTCAGGCCTTATTGGCTGTTAGTATTGATTCCTTATCTAGTGATTTTGAGTTTAATGGTGAGACACAAGCTGAGCCAGGGTAACTGGTCGGCGGTGTGTGATGCCGCCTTGCTGCCGTATCTATTACAAAAAGATGCCATGAATCAAAGCCGTTGGCCGTTGTTGGTAGGTGCGTTGGCAACTTTGTTAGTGATTTTGGCGTTGGCAGGTCCAGCTTGGGATCGCTTGCCGTCACCGGCCTTTCGGAATGATTCTGCTCTGGTAATTGCCCTGGATTTATCGCGTTCTATGGACGCAGGTGATCTTAAACCCAGTCGGCTGACGATGGCGCGTTTTAAAATTGCCGACATATTAAAGCAGCGTAAAGACGGCCAGTCGGCGTTGTTGGTGTATGCCGGTGATGCTTTTGTGGTCACGCCGCTGACTAACGATGCTGAAACCATTATCAGCCAACTGTCGGCATTGACAACCGACATAATGCCTAGTGAGGGCAGCAATACCAGTCTTGCGCTAGAAAAAGCCGCCGCACTTTTTAAACAGGCAGGGCTGCAAAAAGGCCATATATTACTGGTTACCGATGGGGTTGATGTTGATAACACGTTGGCCACTGTGAATAGTTTAGGCAATTATAAATTATCGGTGCTGGGGGTTGGTACAGCTGATGGCGCGCCCATTGCACTGCCCAATGGCGGCTTTTTAAAAGATCAACAAGGTGCTATTGTTGTTCCAAAGCTGAATAGCGCTGCATTGGAAAAACTGGCTAGCGCAGGGCATGGCAGTTATCAAACGCTTAGCCCAGGCGATGATGATATTAAAGCCTTAATATCCTCTTTAGACCCGCCCATGCAGCAAAAAACCAACAGTGGCAGCAACTTGGCACTGGAAATTTGGAACGATAGAGGGCCTTGGCTATTATTGCTGGTACTGCCATTAGCGGCGTTAAGCTTTAGAAAAGGGGTGTTGTGTTTCGCGTTATTAGTGATGCTGCCTTTTCCAAAAACCAGTTATGCGCTGGAATGGCAAGATTTATGGCTAAACAAAGATCAGCAGGGCTTGCGGGCTTATCAGCAAGGCAATTATGCTAAAGCGGCCAATACTTTTGAAAACTCCGCATGGAAGACAGCGGCTCACTACAAAGCCGAACATTATGACAAAGCGCTTGCGTTATTAAAGGACGGTAAAACCAGCGATGATTATTATAATAAGGGCAATGCCTTAGCGCAATCGGGTAAGCTACCTGAAGCCTTGGAAGCTTATAAAAAAGCCCTGGGGCTTAATCCTAATAATGCCGATGCCAAGTACAACAAAGACTTGATAGAGAAAGAATTACAGAAACAAAAACAAGAGCAGCAAAAACAGCAAGCACAACAGGATCAACAAAAACAACAAGGCCAGCAAGGCGACCAAAAACAGCAATCGCAAAATAAGAGCCAGGAAAACAGCGATAGCGGCAGTAAAGATCCCAATAAACCTGACGAAGCGCAGCAGTCCGAGCAAAAGCCAGAACAAAAACCCGAGCAAAAACCGGGGGAATCAGGTGAAAATACTGCTGATCAGCAAAAAGCTGAGCAAACACCTGCTGAAAAAGCGGAAGCACAGGAGAAAGCAGAACAAGCTGCTAAAGCGCAAGCTGCTCAGTTAGCCGAACAGAAAAAAAAGGCTGGCGAAAAATCGCCGGAAGATAAAAACTCCCAGGCGATAGCCGTTGAAGAAAAGCCTTACGACGAAAAACAACAGGCCAATGAGCAATGGCTTAACCGTATCCCTGATGATCCAGCGGGTTTGTTGAAGCGTAAATTTAAATACCAGTATGGCCAGCGTGAACGTGCTCCGGATGGCAGTGCAATTGCCTGGTAGTGTTGCGCAGTTTCTCTGATGTGTTTCATTGCTTTCAGGAGTAGTAGATTTTGTCTTTCTGCCATTCAATAAATTAGCGGCATTTAAGAGTCGTTACCCTTTGTTAGTCTTAAAACCGTAAATCAACATGCTAAATAAGCAAATAAGACTATTTGGTGAAGTGTTATTTGATCAGTTTCCTGATGGTCAGCGAGTGCTTGGTGGTGCGCCTTTTAACGTAGCCTGGCATTTGCAGGCGTTTGGACAACATCCCGATTTTATCAGCCGGGTAGGCAACGATAGTGAAGGTTTGCATATTAAACAGGCCATGCTGAGTTGGGGCTTAAGTCTTGAAAACCTGCAAACTGACCCCACACTTTCAACAGGCAGTGTGCAGATTACCGTAATGGATGGCGAGCCTTGTTATGATATTGTGGACAACCAGGCGTACGATTTTATCAGCGCAACCGAGCTTAAGGGCTATAGTCATTCGGAGGGCGTGCTTTACCATGGCAGTTTAGCTTTACGCCATGACGTTTCAGCGGCGACGTTTGATAAATTGCTTAATGAACATCTGGGTAAAATATTTGTCGATGTCAATTTGAGGCATCCCTGGTGGCAGATTGAACGCGTTATACAGCTGCTTGATAGAGCCGATTGGGCTAAGTTGAGCCAAGATGAATTAAGGCTGTTACAGCCTGTTTCCGGATCGTTAACCGAAACTATGCGGGTTTTTAGAAAAAGCCATAACCTGGACGTGTTAATGGTGACCTGTGGTGAGCAGGGGGCAATGGCTATAAATAAACACAATGAATTTTTTGAGGTTGTCCCAGCCGATAACGTATCCGTAGTCGATACGGTAGGTGCAGGTGATGCGTTTTCTGCGGTTGCCCTGTTGGGGATGCAGCACGCTTGGCCAGTGCCGCTTATTTTGCAACGTGCGCAAGCTTTTGCCTCTGCAATGGTTGGGCGACAAGGTGCAACAGTACAGGATTTAAGTTTTTATCAGGCATACATCCACGCTTGGCAGCTCGCACATCTGATTGAAGATTGAAAATAACCACTATGAAAGTTATAAAATTAATGAAGCCAATATTGTTCCCCTTTTTATTTTTGACATTTTGGCTGCCGAATGTAGCCTTTGCTGTGCAAATAGATGTCACCTTAGATCGTACGCCTGTCAATCTTGACGAATCTTTCCAAATTATTTTCACTGCCGCTGAGTCGCCAGATGAGGCACCTGATTTTAGTCCACTGGAACAAGATTTTTCTATTCTCAACCAAAGCCAAAGCAGTAATACGGTGTTCGTCAACGGTAATTTAAGCAAAACCGTACAATGGACTTTGAATGTGATGGCCAAAAGGGAAGGGCATCTTACTATTCCGGCGATAAAATTTGGCGATGATATCAGTCAAGCGACATCGGTAATGGTGAGTAAAAATAAAGGCAAAAAAGGCATTAACAGTGACAGCGAGTTGTTTTTAGAAGTTAAGGCTTCACCAGAAACCACTTACGTGCAATCGCAAATAATTTATACCATGCGTTTGTACACCAAATCTAAAATTGCTCAGGCTAAACTGACCGAGCCAGAATTAAACGATGCAGTGATTGAAAAGCTGGGCGAAGACAGTAATTACAATACCTTATACAACGGTACAACTTACGAAGTTGTGGAGCGCAAGTACGTTATTTTTCCACAAAAAAGTGGCCAGTTGACTATTAACCCCCTAGAATTAACCGCAGATGTGGTCACCGATACAGCCCCTGGCTTTAACGATTTTTTTAGTTCACAAACCACTAAAACCAAACGAGTTGTTTCTAAAAAGGTGGTGTTAAATGTTAAGCCTGTGCCCGTTACTTTTACGGGACAACATTGGATAGCGGCTGAACAGCTGGAATTAAAGCAGGAATGGTCTGGCGATACGCAACAAGTTAAAGCGGGGGAGCCGTTAACCCGAACGTTGACACTGCAAGCCAAAAGCACGACGGTAGCGCAATTGCCTGAATTAAATAATGCAAAGACTAATGAGCAGCTTAAGATTTATCCCGATCAGCCGGTATTACAAGAACAAAAAAAACCGGACGGCTTATTGTCGTTACGGCAAGAAAAAATTGCCCTGATTCCATCGCAAGCGGGCAGTTATAGCTTGCCAGCCATAGAGATTCCCTGGTTTAACACACAAAGTCAAAAAGTAGAAATTGCCAGTTTACCTCAAGTCACAATAACCGCAATTGCTGCACCGGGGGCGACGATATCAGCTCAGGTTAAGCCGACAGTGCCCATAGTTAAAGCAGAAAAACCTGCGAATATACCGGAAAAGACTGAGCTAAAACCAGTACAACAATCTCAAGGCCAACCCCATCGGCCATACAACAAGTGGTTATGGGCAGCCTGTGTATTTTTGGCAGCGGGTTGGTTGATTACCGTGATTTACTTTTTTGCTAAACGCTCGCCTAAAAAGCCAGTTATAGTTGAAAGTGAAAACGATATTAGTATTAAAGAATCTATTAAGCGACTCAAAAAAGCCTGTGCGGCTAACGATGTAGAAAAAGCCAAGGAAGCGCTCATGGAATGGGGGCATAAGCAATTTGGGGTGACCAGTCTGGGTGCGGTGGCTACGTTTTGTGAGGCACGTTTGCGAGATGAAATACTGCATCTTAATCAGATTTTATATGGTAAGGATGCTGAAGAGTGGGATGGTAAAAAGTTGTTTCAATATTTTATTGAAAACAAAGCCCGAAGCGCTATCGCCAATAAAGATAATAGCCTGGAACCGTTGTACCGCTTATAACTGACGACTTTTGAAATATTCGACTGTCATAAATAAAGCAGCAATGGAACGTGCTTCGGTGCATTCACCGGTTGCCAAAAGGGCATTGATTTGATCAAGTTTCCAAGGCACTACTTCCAGCTCTTCGGGTTCATCACCGATTAAGCGCTCTTCGTAGAGATCCTGGGCGATAACAATTTCGGTCATGTGTTCAAGATATGACGGCGCAATCGAAAACGAACTTAAATGGTGCAGGCTTCTTGCGCCATAGCCGACTTCTTCTTTCAGCTCACGATTGGCGGCTTGTAAAAACGATTCACCTGGGTCAGTTTTGCCTTTGGGTAATCCCAACTCATAACGATGTGTGCCGGCAGAATATTCCCTGATCAACAAGACTGTGTCGTTATCCAGCATGGGCACTACCAATACCGCACTGGTGTCGCTATTGCTGCGTGCCAGGCGCTCATAATTGCGCCGCTCACCGTTGCTGAACTCAATCTCCAGTGCTTCAATACGAAATAAACGGGTTTTTGACAGCGTAGTCTTGGAGAGAACAGTCGGTTTTTCAGCCATTGTGGTATTTTAGTCATCTATTTTTGTTAAATATAACGTACTCTGATGATAGATTGGAAGCAAATTGATACCGTGTTGCTGGATATGGACGGCACCTTACTGGATTTGAATTTTGATAATTACTTCTGGAAAGAGTTTGTGCCGCTTAAATTTGCCGAGCAGCGGGGGCTATCGATTGAAATTGCAAAACAACAGCTACAGCCGCGCTTTAAAAGCATGGAAGGTCAGCTAGAGTGGTATTGCCTGGATTATTGGAGTAACGCTTTGCAGTTAGATATTGCCGCGTTAAAAACTGAAATTTCCGAGTTGATTGCAGTATTGCCACATGTGCTTGAATTTTTAGAAAAACTTAAACTCAGCTCGCGCAAAGTGGTACTGGTCACCAATGCGCACCGTGACAGTTTGTCATTAAAAATGCAAAAAACCGCCTTGCAGCATTATTTTGATGACATCATCAGCTCCCATGATGTGGGGTTGCCTAAAGAGCATCAAGGTTTTTGGCAGGCATTGCAAACCATGCAGGTGTTTGAAAACCACAACACCGTGTTAATCGACGATAGCCTGGCGGTGCTGCATTCGGCCAAGCAGTTCGGCATTATGCACCTGGTATCTATTAGCAAGCCTGATAGTCAGTTACCCAGTAGGGAGATTACCGATTATCACGCCATTGAAGATTTTAGGGCGTTGATGGACGGGCTTTAGGCGGGCGTGATGTGCTAGAACCTGAACTTGGGCGCGGTTTTGGTGGTCGGGGCTTAGCTGGTCTTTTTTCAGGAATGATGAGTTCCGCCAAAAGATCAGCAGTAATCGGCTTAACTGGAATTTTTTGGCCGATATAATCTTCAATATCGGGCATGGAGTAGGCGTATTCTTCACAAATAAAACTGATCGCCTCACCGCTGGCACCAAAGCGTGCTGTTCTGCCTATTCGGTGTACATAATCTTCGACATCTTGCGGTAAATCGTAGTTGAATACATGCGAAACGTCGGCAATATGCAGTCCTCTGGCCGCCACATCGGTGGCAATCAATAAGGTGATTTTGTTTTCCTGGAAATCATTGAGAAGTCGCTGGCGTTTGTCTTGCGGAACATCGCCACTCAGCGCGGCTGTTTTATAGCCATTGGCATTCAAATAATCATCCAACTGTTCGGCGCAGCGCTTGGTATTGACAAAAATAATGCTGCGTAGCGGTTGATACTGGCGGAGTATGCCAACCAATAACGGTAACTTTTGCTGATTAGATGGGCAAAACGCGCTTTGTTGTATGGCTTTAGAGGTCACGTCTTCGCTTTCTATGCGCACCAGCACTGGATTATTCATGTGCTCATAAGCCAGTTCAGTCACTTTGTAAGACAAGGTAGCCGAAAATAACATGTTTAAACGCTGATCGGGTGCGGGCATGCGCCGTAGTAGAAAACGGATGTCTTTAATAAATCCCAAATCGAACATCCGGTCGGCTTCATCCAATACCGTTACCTGTACGTTGTTGAGTGTAAAAGCATTTTGCTTGTAAAAATCAATGATGCGGCCGGGTGTGCCGATGATGATATCAATATTGGATTTTACCGCGTCCAATTGTTTTTGGTAATCGGTGCCACCGTAAATCAGGGCAAATTTTAGATCAAGATGCTTACTGAGCAGCAACGCATCTTTGTGGATTTGTATGGCCAATTCCCGTGTCGGCGCTAGAATAATGGCTCTAGGGTATTTTACAGGGCTGGGTTGCGCCAGTTTGGCTGCGGCAACAGGCTTTTCTATGAAGTCCTCGTCCTCGTCATCGTAATGAATATGATCTTCTTCCTCATATTCGATTTCATTGATGAGATGCTGAAAAGTGGCCAGTAAAAATGTAGCCGTTTTACCGGTGCCGGTTTGCGCTTGCCCTGCAATATCTTTGCCGCGCAGCAGTAACGGTAGCGCTTTGTCCTGTATGGGCGTGCAATGGTTAAAATGAGCCTCGTTAAGGCTACGTAGGATGGAATCAGATAATTCAAGATTACTGAAGCGTGTTTGTGTCAAATGTTTATCGTTCATGTGCTATAGCATAACTTAAAAACGCATTGGTTTAAAATTCATTGACTCATTACATGATCCCTCCTATAGTTTGAGCTTTTTGGGAGACAACACATGAGTGATGCCGTTCTTCATGTCAGTGATAATGAATTTAACGAAAAAGTGATTTTAGCCAGCAAAGAACAGCCCATATTAGTGGATTATTGGGCGGAATGGTGTGGTCCTTGTAAACAAATCGCGCCACTCCTTGACAAGATAGCTGTTAAATATGACGGCAAGTTGACTGTTGTTAAGATTAATATAGATGATAACCCTGTAACGCCGCAGCATTATGGTGTACGGGGCATTCCAACTCTGATGCTATTTAAAGATGGTGAAGTGGAAGGTACCAAAGTAGGCGCATTATCAGAATCAGCGCTGAGTAGTTTTATTGATAGTAATCTGTAAATTTAAATACCTTGCTCAAACTCGTTACAAATGGTTGGACGAGTTTGAGACCTTAAGCTATACTTAGTTTGTGTGTTAATCTAACGCACTTAGTATATCGTCCGACAAAAATCACATCCCAATATTGTCAATCCTGTCCTGGTTGTTACTGCTGGTTAGCCACAGTAGCACTATTCTTCGAGTTATCCTTTTATATGAACCTTACCGAATTAAAATTAAAACAAATAAGTGAAGTTATTGATATAGCCGAATCTTTAGGGCTGGAAAACGTAGCCCGCGCTCGCAAACAAGATTTAATTTTTGCCATTCTTAAAAAACAGGCCAAAGCTGGCGACGACATCTCCGGTGATGGCGTTCTGGAAATTCTACAAGATGGTTTTGGGTTTTTACGAACGCCCGGCTGTTCTTATCTTGCAGGCCCCGATGATATTTATGTTTCTCCCAGTCAAATTAGGCGATTTTCTTTAAAAACCGGTGACACCATCACCGGAAAGATCAGACCACCTAAAGACAATGAACGTTATTTTGCTATGCTCAAGGTTGATCAGATCAATTTTGAACCCCCCGAAAACACCAAGAATAAAATCATCTTCTCCAACTTAACCCCGCTGTTTGCCAAAGAACGCTTTGTGTTAGAGCAGGGCAATGGCACTACGGAAGACCTCACCGGCCGTATCATTGATTTAATTGCCCCTATCGGTAAAGGTCAACGCGGCTTGATTGTCTCTCCGCCTAAGGCTGGTAAGACCATGATTTTGCAAAGCCTAGCTCAAGCCATCGCGGAACAAAATCCTGAATGTTACCTGATTGTCTTGTTAATTGACGAACGTCCTGAAGAAGTCACCGAAATGGAGCGCTGTGTGCGTGGCGAAGTGATTTCCAGTACCTTTGATGAGCCTGCGACCCGCCATGTCCAAGTGGCAGAAATGGTCATTGAAAAAGCCCGTCGCTTGGTGGAACATAAACACGATGTGGTTATTTTGTTAGACTCAATCACACGATTGGCTAGAGCCTATAACACTGTCGTACCGTCTTCCGGCAAAATATTGACCGGTGGTGTGGATGCCAATGCCCTGGAAAAACCTAAGCGCTTTTTTGGCGCAGCCCGTAATATTGAAGAAGGTGGCAGCTTGACCATTATCGCCACGGCCTTGGTGGATACCGGTTCCAGAATGGACGAGGTGATCTACGAGGAATTCAAAGGTACCGGCAACATGGAGTTGCATCTGGATCGGAAAATTGCCGAAAAACGGATTTATCCCGCGATTAATATCAACCGCTCCGGTACACGTAGGGAAGAATACTTAGTTGACCCTGATTCTTTGCAAAAAACTTGGATCTTGCGCAAAATTCTGCAACCTATGGACGAAACCGCAGCATCAGAGTTTTTGATTGGCAAGCTGAAAGATTTCAAAACTAACGCCGAATTTTTTGACTCCATGAAGCGTTAATATTAGCCGCACAGTTGTGAAGCCAGTTATATGGGGGGCACAACTGATTATTGCGCAGCCATTGGAATGGATAGTTTAGCAACAGTTATTTAACGTTCATTAAAATTACTTTCTAACGCATCATTCCATTAATTCAAAAAAGCATTGTTCAATTTGGGAAGGCTGTTGCTGTTGTAAAGGCAACAACATTCCCAATTCTTTTATTGTTAAATACATTAACGACATATCATGACTGATAGTACCCTCTTGTTGCACGGCCTTATTCTAGGTATTGTTGAAGGCCTCACCGAATTTCTCCCCGTATCTTCCACCGGACATCTCATTTTAGTGGGCCAATGGCTGGGTTTTAATGATGACAAAGGTAAGGTATTTGAAATTGCTATCCAATTTGCCGCTATTTTAGCAGTAGTATGGGAATATCGTGTACGCCTTTGGCATACGGTTATAGGTTTAAAATCTGAAGCAATGTCACAGCGCTTGGCTTTTAATCTTATCATTGCATTTTTACCTTCAGCAATTTTGGGTTTTTTGTTTTTAAAACAAATTAAATTCTATTTGTTTAATCCCATTGTGGTGGCATCTGCCTTTATTGTGGGCGGTATATTGATTTTGTGGGCAGAGCGTCGCCAACATACCATTCATGCCGAAACCATTGATGAAATTACCTGGAAAGATGCGTTAAAAGTCGGTTTTGCTCAGGCGCTGGCCATGATTCCAGGCACATCGCGTTCAGGCGCAACCATTATTGGTGGTTTGTTTTTTGGTTTATCGCGTAAGACTGCGGCAGAGTTTTCTTTTTTTCTCGCCATACCAACCATGTTTGCAGCCACTTCTTATGATGTCTACAAAAATCGGGACTTGTTCAGTGTGGATGATATTGGCTTGTTTGCAGTAGGTGGAATTGTTTCTTTTATCAGCGCATTTTTTGCCGTACGTGGCTTAATACGCTTTATCAGCAAACACGATTTTACCGTATTTGCTTGGTATCGCATTGTTTTTGGCATATTGGTATTGGTTTCCGCGCAGATGGGTTGGGTGGATTGGAAACAGCATTAGTAGTCTTTTTAAATATCGGGGTTTGAGGTGCAGTGCAATGGAAAATCGGGTTAGCGTCTATTATGAGGTGCTTTTGATGTATTCAGTTACTTTCCATAAATTTCCAAATCACCCGATGGCTATCCTCGCACCTAGCTAATATAGATAGCCCAATAGCAGTGGCCAAATTTCATTGCATTTCGTATTATTGGCCACATGTTTTATAGTTAGCCAAATTGAGTATACCCCTTTTGGCTAGCCAAAAGCGCATCAGAAAAGACGCTAACCCGGTTTTGCATGCTCTCCACAAAGCATAAGTTTTGCGACATTGCGCGATCAGTCAATACTGATTATCCTTAGTTAGTCAGAGTGGCTCACAATTACCTATACGTGTATGACTTTAAGCTATTTTAGCAAGTTTGTGAGAGGCCTTTACAGCTACTTATATCAATATAAATATTTGTTCCTTGTAGCTGGTATACAATACGATAGCCCTTTGAAAGTTTTATTTTATACTTAGCAATTGAACATCCATTTTTTGACACATTTTGATGGATTTTAAAATTAGCCTTAGCATTAACAATACCAACTACCTTTCCTTTGTTGTTAAATACAGGCTGCCTTTTAGGAACTACTGTGCAAGTCGCCGAGCCAGCGTTAACGGGAGTCACTGTTGCTAATAGACAAAATGATGCGCAAACTAATAATGAACGTACTTTTATATTGATTGATTTCATAATTGCGTTTTCCTATAGTTAAGTTTGTTATTCCCGATTGAAGGTCGCTATAGTTACTTGTGCCAGAATCGGAAAATATCGCGGCACTGTAAATGTCGCTTTTCATCTTTACACAACAAACCAAATATGTGTATCTTTATTTAACATGTTGGACAAATTGAACTCAATTAAAAACATATCTAAAGCATTGGCGAGGCTTTGTAAGGTTTATCAAGAATGATGCTACCCCAGTTTTTCTTTTTACTGCGCTTCTAACCCCAATACCTTATAGTCATTCTCATCAGGCATTGTTTAGTGCCCCAGTTTAGAGATTAATTTCGCGTTCTTATCTAGTGCCCTGATTTATTTAGCCCCATGACTCTCAAATTTGAGTAGAATAGAGAAATTTTAATCAGCTATAACTGTGAAACAACAACTCTATAATTTAGTACAGACACCTTTGCCCACTAAGCATGGCGACTTCATTCTCCATTACTACAGCAGCAACCTTGATGACAAAGAACACATTGCCTTGGTTAAAGGGGACGTTGCCGGTAGAAATAACGTGCCTGTGCGTATTCATTCGGAATGCTTTACTGGCGATGTGTTAGGTTCTCGTCGCTGCGATTGCGGCGAACAGCTTGATCTTGCCATGCAGATTATTAACGAGGCAGGTTTTGGTATTTTAATCTACCTTCGGCAAGAGGGGCGTGGTATAGGGCTGTTAAACAAACTGCGGGCTTATAATCTTCAAGATCAGGGTATGGATACCGTTGATGCCAATATCGAACTGGGGCATCTTGCTGACGAAAGAGAATACAGTATTGCTGGTTTGATATTGGAGAATCTGCAAGTAACCTCAGTTGAGTTAATTACTAATAATCCTAAAAAAATTGCAGCGCTGGAAAAAATGGGCGTTACCGTAGCAAAGCGCATTCCTGTCGAGGCTGTTGCACACCATGACAATATTGATTATTTAAAAACCAAGGCTAAAAAGATGGCGCATTTGTTATTTGAGCCTAAAAACAAAAAAAAATAGTGTGCTAGGCCAACTCTTTCAATACGGTTTCTACCAGCTTTACCCAATACGCCGCTCCCACGGACAAAATTTCGTCATTGAAATCGTAATGTGGATTATGGAGCAAGCAACTGTTTTCCGAGGCGCCA
This sequence comes from Crenothrix sp., assembly GCF_043729335.1. Classification (NCBI taxonomy): domain Bacteria; kingdom Pseudomonadati; phylum Pseudomonadota; class Gammaproteobacteria; order Methylococcales; family Crenotrichaceae; genus Crenothrix; species Crenothrix sp. The sequence goes on from NZ_JAYTLQ010000026.1 coordinate 122,166, forward strand.
TTGCCAATCCAAAGATAACATCCGGGTTTTTTCTGCAACATAAAAGCAAAATCTTCCGAACCCATGCTGGGTGTAGGATTTTGATTTACACATTGCTCACCCACTACGGCGATAGCGGCTTTTAAAGCCAGCGCTGTTTCTTCTTCACTATTAAAAGTGACGGGGTAACCTGGGTTTTCAGGATTAAAAGCTATTTCAGCGTTTATTCCAAAGCTTGCGGATACCGCATGAACCAAATGCTGGATTTTTTCGGTTATTGTTGTTTTAACGACAGCATCAAAACAGCGAAAAGTGCCTCTTAATAGCGCAGTTTCGGGCAGCGCATTCCAGGTATTGCCAGCATGAATTTGAGTAATGCTGACCACGGCGGGGTGAGCTGGGTCAAGTGTTCTACTGACTATGGTTTGCAAGGTATTAATGACTTGAGCGGCCACCACAATCACATCATTGCCCAAATGCGGCATAGCAGCGTGGGTTGCTTGTCCCGTTAAAGTAATTTCAAAACAGTCGAATGAAGCCATCATAGCACCGGATTTAACCGCAAAATGACCGACCGGAATATCAGGGAAGTTGTGCATACCAAAGACACTGTCTGCTGGAAATTTTTCAAACAAACCGTCATCGATCATACTTTTAGCGCCGGCACGACCTTCTTCGGCAGGTTGAAAAATAAAATACACCGTACCATTAAATTTTTTATGGCCAGCCAAATACTGTGCTGCCGCTAATAACATAGCTGAATGGCCGTCATGACCACAGGCATGCATGGTATTGGCATGACGTGATTTGTGGGAAAAACTATTTTTTTCCTGAATCGGCAGGCCATCCATGTCGGCGCGTAAGGCAATCTTTTTGTGACTATTTCCAGATGAAAGCGTTGCCACTACGCCAGTTTTACCTAAGCCTCGATGAACCTGTAAGCCAAATTCAGTGAGTTTATCAGCTATAAACTCCGCAGTTTGGTTCTCTTGAAAAGCAAGTTCCGGAATTTGGTGCAAATATTGCCGCCAGCTTTTAAATTCATTTTTTTTGCTTAAATCGAACATTTTTAAGGTATATCCAGTAGTTTATTCACAGGAATGATATTTTATTTCTGTGAGAGCTTGGTAGAAGATCATTTTTTGTACGCTATGAATTATAATTGGGCTGTGATTATTTTGAAAAATAATCAGCAGTTATTATGTAACCGTTCAATCCCCCTCTTTGAAAAAGAGGGGTTAGGGGAGATTTTTAAAATAAATCCCCCTTTTTCAAAGGGGAGGTGAACGCATACGTTATTGTCACAACCCAAAATTTGCTTGGAATTTAATTCTTATGACTCAAAAAAAACTGTCTTTACAAGAGCAGCTATTAAAAGCAGGTTTGGCCAGTGAGACAAAAGCCAAACAGATTAAAGCGACTAAGCATAAAGAATCTAAGTTGCAAAAACATAATAATGTACACATTGTTGATGATATCGCTTTACAAGTACAAAAAGCGAAAACCGAGCAACTTGCTAAAGATCGTGAATTAGGCGCGTTACAAAAAAAACAGGCAGAACAAAAAGCCACTGTGGCGCAAATTCGCCAGCTTATAGAGTTACATCGCAAAGCGCCTGATAATGAAAACGGGGTGGCTTATCATTTTAATGATAATAGTAAGGTAAAAACGCTGTATGTCAGCGAATTAATACGTGAGCAACTGATTAAAGGTCGTTTAGCGATAGTCAAGTTCGATCAGCAGTATGCGTTGGTGCCAGCAGACATTGCCGAAAAAATAAGGCTGCGTGATGCAGCCTATATGGTTGTGTTTAATGAAGTGGATGAAAAAGTCGGCGATGATCCTTACGCGGCTTATCAGATTCCTGATGATTTAATGTGGTAGCCGCAAGTGATGCACTCAATCGTCACAACACAAATTGCGTCCTTGCTGTTTAGCCCTGTATAAGGCATTGTCAGCACGGTCAAATGCAGTTTCTGCGCTATCGTCTTCAATAAATTCGGTTATTCCACAAGAGATAGTAATCGGTGTGGACTGTTTGCCGTTAAAATTAAAATCTGTTTGCTCAATAATATAACGTAACTGATTGGCTAATCGAATGGCCATTTGCTTATCGGTGTTGGGCAGCAGCATTATAAATTCTTCGCCGCCAAAGCGGGAAACAAAGTCGGTTTCCCGGCAATGTTCGGACAGCTTTTTTGAGATTATCTTCAGCACTTCATCGCCGTATTTATGGCCAAATTCGTCGTTGACGCGTTTAAATAAATCAATATCCCAAATAATCATACTGAGTGGCATATGATAGCGTTTCCAGCGGGCAAACTCATTTTGCAAGCGGTCTTCGTAAGCAAGTCGATTGGGCAGCTTGGTGAGTGCATCACGTAAAGCTTGATCGCTGGCCTGTTTGAGTTTCACTTTCAAATCATTGGATTCCGCTTCCATGTGCTTGACTTTAAGCGTTAATTCTTCTAGTTGTAACTGGGTTTTTTTACGATGAATAGACTCTTTTTGGGTATGGTCTTGTATTTCAAGCGTAATACATACTAATCGTTCATTAATAATTTCTTTGAGTGATTCTAGCTTGGTGGCAGTAGATGAGCTTATTTGTAATGCTTCCATTTGTGCCGACACAGAACTATCCAGTTTGTTGCGCATCAACTCCGATTCCATTGCGGACTCACTGGCGCCATGTACTGTTTGGCCTAATTCGGTTAACTGCTGGGTGATATGGGTAAGAAATTTATCAATATCCTGGCGTTCCAACTGGTTATGCTGTTTGACTTTCAGTAAAAGATTAATGGACTTGTCCAATACCGCCTGAAACGGCGTGGAGTCGTTAACGGTCATTAACTCATGCTTTACCGCTTGTGCTTGCTTATTGAAAACGATCGGAATATCAATGGCTTCTAATAAGCGCAGCAATTGGTTACTCACTATTTTGATATCGATTGTATGGGTAATCGATTTTGATGGGTCAGTGGAGGATAAGTCGGTGTTAAGGATGGCTAAGATAGTACCAAACAATTGCTCATGATTTACAATGTCGCTACTTTCTGATGCAATTTTTAATGCTTGCAGCGCCGCTTGATGCGGGGTGGAGGTATATTGGCGCAATAAGAAGTTGAAAAGTAGCTCGGTGCTTAACGAATGTTTTTGGGGCGATATCGTATTGATATCGCCCAGCACGGTGGCAAAGTTCTCTAAATCTTGTTTCAAGATATTGTTATTTATACCTTGTTCTAAATGAGCGCGGATATTTTGTAAGTGTGCATCGAGTTGCGCATCAAAACCCGAAGCAGCCAAAGACAAGCGTATTATTGTCTTGCACAATAACGCCTGTTTTTCGCTTTCCTCTATAACAAATTGCTGCTGCTCATCAAACAGTTTTAAATATTTGTTTTTCCACTTATCCTGGTCAGCATCTTTGGTAAAAAAACCCATAATCTAAGCCTTGTCAATGAAAGGGCAGGTCTTGGTGGACTGCCTGTGTGCTATTTTTTTGCGCCGCTTTCTTGCTTAACAAGGCGGGTCATCACTTCAAGCATTTTTTCGTGGGAGCCTGCTAAGGGTCCGTTGGTTTTATATTTTCCATTGATAATAACGGCAGGAACGCCTGTTAAGCCGTAACTTGCTGCCATAAGTGGGGCTTTACGCATTTTGGCATCTACAATAAAAGAATTAAAGGTATCGCGAAATTCAGTTTCTTTAACGCCATGTGCTACAAAAAATTTAGCCAGATCATCTTCAGTTTCCAGGCTTTGCTTTTTATTTTGTAGGGCATCAAAAAAATCATCATGGATTTTGTCGACAACACCCAATGCCTCAGCGGTATAGTAGGCTTTGGCATGTTTGGCCCACACTTCGTTAAATGCAGCAGGCTGTCTTATAAATTCAACATTTTTTGCCTGACTTTTTACCCATTTTTTAAGTTCGGGTTCAAAATCGTAGCAATGTGGGCAGCCGTACCAAAAAAATTCAATGACTTCAATTTTATCAGCATGTTGCGTGGGTTGTGCTGGGGATAGCACTTCATAGCCAAGACTGGCTTCTTCAGCTTTCAATGCAGATGACAACGAAAACAATACAATTAATAAGCCAGCTAAGGGGATTTTCTTAAGCATCGTAAACTCTCTAAAAATAAATTAGGCAAGTAAGATTATGGTAACACTAATTGACCGATGTGACTGAAACAATTCATGTTAATGTTTTATTTCATGGTCGAAAGTTGGTATGAAACGGCTTTAATTTGCTCATCAGTCATTTTTTTGGCAATCATAGCCATCATGTTGTCCGGGTTGGTGCTGCGAACCCCGTTTTTAAAGTCTGTCAGTGTCTGAATGAGGTAGTCAGCATGTTGCGATTGCAGGGTAGGGAACGCAGCCGGTTTGTTACCTTCGCCATTTGGGCCGTGACACGCAATGCAAGCGGATACTTCGTGGACTATGTCGCCATTACGATAAATATTGCTGCCTGCACTCAAAAGTTCTGGCATGGTTAGTTTGGGCATTGTCGGTTTTTGAGTATCGTCATCGTCATCAGGTGGCAAGCTCGGTGCGCCATTGACGGAGATCTTTTTGCTGGCATAATATTCGGCAATGTCGGCGATGTCCTGGTCTGTTAATGCGCTGGCTATAGCTGACATCATGGCATTGTTACGGCTACCGTCTTTAAAGGCATACAACTGTTTTTCCAGATACGAGGCGTGTTGTCCCGCCAGTTTTGGAAACGTAGGCGCAGAACTGTTACCATTTTCACCATGACAGCCCTGGCAAGACGCAGTTTTGTCTTTTCCTGCATTGGTATTGCCTTCTGCGTGTAGAATACACGGAGCACTAACAAACGCTAAAGAAAGTGAAAGTCCCAGCAGTTTTTTCTTCATCAGGTTCCCCTTCGGAATATTGAGTCATATGGTAGCCTCTAATGCACTTAAGCTACGAGGTTATGGTTGAATTTTATCTTAATTAACTTAGCTAAGCGAGACAACGATGAACCCAGTTTATCATCAAGCAAAATTTATTAATAGCTCCCCGCATCTTAAGGACACTCCGGACGATCAGGGATTAGAAATTGCTTTTGCAGGCAGGTCCAACGCTGGAAAGTCTAGCGCCATTAATACCTTGACCCGGCAAAATTCGCTAGCGCGTATCAGTAAAACGCCAGGACGCACACAAATGTTAAATTTTTTTGCCATTACCGAACACCAGCGCTTTGTCGATTTGCCCGGATACGGTTATGCAAAAGTACCAGAAGCTGTAAAAAAACAATGGCATGCGCTCATGGAAACCTATTTGAGTCAGCGAAAGTCGTTGTGTGGTATTGTTTTAGTCATGGATATTCGACATCCACTGACCGAGTTTGACTGGCAAATGATTGATTGGTGCCAGCACTCTGGGTTGCCGCTGCATATTTTGCTCAGTAAAGCCGATAAGCTTAATTACGGCGCGGCTAAAAATACTTTATTGGCAGTACAAAAAGAGCTAAAAGACAGTCCGGTGCCGATTACCTTACAGCTGTTTTCATCACTTAAGAAAACCGGTGTTGATGAAGTGCATCAGGCAATCGATCTTTTTTTTAGTTTATCTCAAGTGGAAATGAATCCAGTTGATGAATGAGTTTGATTATTTAAGGGATATTACACGTATCCAATAGCAATGTTGTCCACGAAGGACACAAATAGCAGCAGTGACTAGGTTTTGTTGGCCTAAATAAATACATTCGGTTATATTGCTTTAAGTTTACTTTTTCTGCTTTCATTTACCTCGCATATTAAATACCCACGCACCATGTCTACTACTGATACTCAAGTTCCAGCACATTTTATTCGTCAAATTATTGCCACTGATCTTAAAGACAACAAGCACAACGGTAAAGTTGTTACCCGCTTTCCACCCGAACCTAACGGCTATTTACACATTGGCCATGCCAAATCTATCTGTCTTAATTTTGGTATGGCCATTGAAAATAACGGGTTATGTAATCTTCGTTTTGACGATACCAATCCTGAAAAAGAAAGCATTGAATTCATGGAGTCTATTGAAAGAGATGTGCAATGGCTGGGCTTTACCTGGGCTGGGTTGTACCATGCTTCGGATTATTTTGAACAGTTGTACATCTACGCTGAAAACTTAATCGAACAGGGCAAGGCTTACGTAGACAGCTTGTCGGCTGAACAGATTCGCGCCTATCGCGGCACATTAATCGAGCCTGGTAAGGAAAGTCCTGACCGTAACCGGCCTATTCCTGAAAATTTGGATTTATTCCGCCGTATGCGTGCCGGTGAATTTGCCGATGGCCAGTATGTATTACGTGCCAAGATTGATATGGCCTCGCCCAATATCAATATGCGTGATCCGGCCTTGTACCGTATTCGCCGTGTCCATCATCATCGCACCGGTAATGAGTGGTGCATTTACCCAATGTACGATTATACCCATTGTATTTCCGATGCCCTGGAAGGGATCACGCACTCGTTGTGTACGCTGGAATTTGAAGACCACAGGCCGTTGTATGATTGGGTATTGGACGAGTTAAAAACACCGTGCCACCCACAACAAATTGAATTTGCCCGTTTGCAGTTGGAATACACTATTGTCAGTAAACGTAAGCTCAACCAGTTAGTCACCGAAAAACATGTTAATGGCTGGGATGACCCCAGAATGCCAACAATTGCCGGATTGCGCAGAGCAGGTTTTACGCCCAAGGCCATCCGTGATTTTTGTGAACGTATTGGTATTACCAAACAGAATTCCTGGATTGAAATGGGGGTTTTGGAACATTGTATACGTGAAAATTTGAATGAAAATTCATCGCGTGTGATGGCGGTTTTGCAGCCGTTGCGTGTGGTTATCGACAATTATCCTGAAGACCAAACCGAACAATTGGAGATCAGCAACCATCCGCAGCACCCTGAATTAGGTAAGCGGCAAGTGCCTTTTTCCAACGTTATCATGATTGAACGCGATGATTTTTCCGATAATCCGCCGCCTAAATACAAACGCTTAGTGGAAGGTGGCGAAGTACGTTTGCGTGGCTCTTACGTGATTAAATGCAATGAAGTGATTAAAGATGCTAATGGCGCCGTCACCGAGCTGCGTTGCAGTTATGATGCTGATACTTTGGGCAAAAATCCGGAGGGCCGTAAAGTGAAAGGTGTTATCCATTGGGTATCCGAGCAGCATGCGCTGTCAGCGGAAGTACGTTTGTACAATCGCTTGTTTGCACTGCCGCAGCCGGATAATGAAGCTAATTTTCTGGATGCCATAAACCCTAATTCGCTGGAAGTTTTAGCGGACTGCAAGGTTGAAGCCAGTTTAGCGGCTGCGTTACCGGAATCGCGTTTTCAGTTTGAACGGAACGGTTATTTCTGTCTGGATAAAGACAGTGTTGAAGGGAAGTTGGTGTTCAATCGCACCGTGACTTTACGCGAGAACTGGGAAAAAGATTGATGCTGTCGTAGAGACGCAAGTATGCGTCTCTACCTATCTTGTTTGTAATCATTCAGTTCCCCTCTTTGAAAAAGAGGGAAGCGAATACTTACTCTTGCTTTAACTTATGGCGCGACGTTTAACAACCAGCCGCCGCTGCCTTTGCAGCCGTTTGGCCCCATTGCGTTAATAGTAATACGGGCAAAATCGCCTTTTGCCGACTCAGGAATAATACCTGTGACTTCATTGCCCGCTTGATTTTTAGGGACGATGGTAATGGCTACCGGCTGGCCTTTAATGGTTACGCTGATGCTGTCGGTGATTGTTGGCGAAGAGGCTCTAAAAGAAAAGCTAGAGTTAGCCTCAACTACAGAGTTAGCAGCAGGTGTAAAGGTGCTAAAGGTAGGTTTTGTACAGTTTGTGCCGTTACTTTTGCTCCCACCGTAGGCTAAACCGCTACCAGTAACAGCCATTAACATAATGAGGCATAACACATTTTTTGTTTTCATTGAAACTCTCTGAGTGATAGCTGATTTTAATTAATCAGGTGCTTAACTTAACTGATTTTGCGGTTTTGTCAAAGCTATTCATGTGGGCAAGAGATAATCCAGTTGCCATTCTTAGCAACGCATTACTGCACGCAGAGTTTACCGCCGGCTTAAGGTAATACTTTTAATAGCCAGCCATCACCGCCTTTACAACCATTTGAACCTTCGGCGGCGATTTTAAGTCGGGCAAAACTGCCTTTTAGGGTTTCAGGAATAGTGCCCGTTACTTCAAAACCTGTTTGGTTTCTAGGAGTAATGTTAATGGCTATGGGTTGATCCTTAATGGATACGCTTATGCTGTCTGGATTGGTTTGTGTCGAAGCTAAAAAGGAAAAGCTGGAATTGGCTGCGACTTCGGTTTTATCGGCGGGCGTAAATTGGCTGAATTTGGGTTTGGCACAGGCTCTAACACTGCTGCTGGGGCTGCCTCCATACGCAAAAACAGTGCTGGAAATAGCCATTAATATCAGTGCACATAATGTATTTTTTGTTTGCATAGTAAGCTCCCCGATGAAAATAGTTAACTGATTGAGTAATTAAGACAATAACTTAACCGATTTTTAGAACCTGTCAAACGTGTTCATGCTGATGAGATATGATCCAAGGTGTGGATTTAGATATCCATAAACAGCATGGGAATACCGTAAGTTAAAATAAAATAGCTGAAGGCTAAAATAACACTGGTACTGGTTTTATAAAACAGTATTTTTCGTAAAATGTAGCTGACAATGGCGATATACCAGCCTACTAAGACAAAGCCTATTGCAATCGAAATTTCTTCTGCAAATTCAATGTGTTCCATCACCATAAAAAAATACATGGCCTCGGTGATGGTGGCTAGTGTCATTATGAAGTTTTCACAGACAAAAATAGCAGTGAACAGTTGCTTAAAATATCCCAGTTTTTTGACAATTAACAATAAGGTGGCACTGGATGCAAATGCCATGATGGTACGCAAAAATACTTCCAGCGAACCATCCGCAGGATCTGAAATCAGTCCTTCTACAATGCAGCCGGAAATCAGATAAAACGCTACGGTATTCCACATAAATGATTTATGTGGCATTAGATCGGCGGGGTTGTTTCTAAAAAAACACAGGGCGAGATATTTGAGTAGTAAGGTCATGTGGTCAACGGTATTTGCACTTGTGGTAAACGAGTGGATTGAGTGGGTTGTAAATAACCTTCTATTATAAGCTTTACAAAAATATCATTGGCGTTGCTTTTATATGGATTTGGGAGAGCACTTTGCCCCCACTAACGCTAGACATGCTCGCTGTTTCGGCTAGTGGGTGGTCGAGGGGTGTGATTGATTATGGAATACATAGATTATTTTGGGGTAAGCACAATCAGTCCTTCGGCGGCACATAACCTTCTGGCATTTCGGTGTTACCTTCGAACAGAAATTTTGTTCTTTCTTCTGCTAAAAAAGCCCGATGTTTAGGGTCAAAGCTGGCCAGTTTGTTTTCATTAATTAACATGGTTTGTTTGCTTAACCAGTCTTTCCAGGCTTGCTTGGATACTTTTTCAAATATCTCCTGACCTTTAAGGCCAGGGAAGGGCGGCTCATCCAAGCCTTCGGCGTTGATACCCAGTTTTACGCAATCTACAAATCTAGTCATTGTTACCCTCGTGGTTAAAGTGTTGTTGTAAGAGTTGTTTAATGGGTGCGGCCAAGCCTAGATTATTCATTAGCTCTGGACTGCACCATAGTTTTTGTTCTACATCCATAACGTTATTGACGACATTATTGTTAGTTTGTATCAACACGGGCGTATAGTCTAAATGATAATGCGAAAACGTGTGTCGCTTGATAGCTAACGTGCGCTGATTAATGATGGCTATATGGTGAGTTAAACACCAATTTTGCGCTGATTCTAGGCAGGAAAATTCAGGCAAACTCCATAATCCTCCCCAGATACCATAAGCCGGTCTTTTTTCAAGCAATACTTGTCCTGTAGTGTTATGCAGTAGCAATAAAACCAGTTGTTTGATCGGTATCTTTTTGCTGGCTTTGGGGGTAGGAAATAAGGATATAGTATGGGTCAATCTAGCTTGGCAGTCGTCATTAACAGGGCATAGTACACAGTTAGGCTTGCTGCGTGTACATACGGTTGCGCCTAAATCCATAATGGCTTGGGTGTAATCGGCAACCCGCTGTACAGGGGTTAAATGGGTACTGAGAGCCCATAATGCCTTATTAACAACACTATCGCCAGGCCAACCCGAAATGGCGTTAAATCGCGTTAATACCCGTCTTACGTTTCCATCCAGAATAGGCTGGCTTTTTTGAAAAGCAATACTCAGTATGGCGCCAGCTGTCGATAAACCTATACCGGGCAAAGCTAGCAGTGCATCCAGCGTGTCTGGAAAATAGCCTTGTGCGGCGATAATCTGTGCGCTTTTGTGCAAATTTCTGGCTCTGGCGTAATAGCCCAAACCTGACCACAGGCTCAATACCTCATCTATGGGCGCTTGTGCGAGATGCTCTACGGTAGGAAATTTTTCGGTAAACGCAGCAAAATAAGGCATGACCGTGGCGACTTGGGTTTGTTGCAACATGGTTTCAGACAACCAGACGCGATACGGGGTGATGTCGTGTTGCCAAGGTAAATCTTTGCGGCCATGCACATCAAACCAGGTCAGTAGCTTATCTTGAAAACTTGCAGCATCAATCATAGGTTTTACTCGCCCAGTGTAAGTTGAATATCTCGCAGGGTAGCGTTATTTATGGCCAGTTTATTGATGGCTAGCGACCCTGTTGTGCGTAGATTTCTTAATGTTTTAATGGGAATAGCGCTTAAAGTGGAGGCTGGGTCAGCGGGTTTTGAATGTTTATTCATAGGCGGCGGTAAATAACGGTCCATATTAATGGAGTCGATGGCTAAATTAAAGGTAGTTGATGGCCTGGCGTAATCGGTTATGATCACCGAGCCAGTTATCAAACTATCATCAAGCGTCATCATTAATGGGTTGAATTCAACGCTGTCGTGGGTGGCATGAAAAGAAAACTGGCTATCCAGATAGTTTAACGTGTTGCTATCTTTGCGTTCTGGTAGATGTAACGCTAACCGTGTCATCAACTGACTGGGATTAAACGGCATAATACGAATTTTGCCACTGAGTGTAGGCGGTGAATTCAAGTTGGCCACCATATCCGAAGTTATCAGTAAATTGGCTGATTTTAATTGTAATTCGTGGACTTTAATGGATTGCCGGGGTATATCAATTAACACTTCTGGGCTGTTTAAGGTAAACGTTACTGGTTTTTCAGCCATAAGTTTGCGGGTAACTGTAGTGTGTAAATAGGTGTTGTTCAGAGCAAAAATATCCAGATTATCTTTAAACGTTAGTGTGGTTTGCCCGGTGATTGATGCCGTTATCTGCTTTGCTTTATCAACTGCAAGCAGCGAAAAATCGCTGGTAACCGGTGTGTTTTCGGCAATAGATGAAGTGTTTATATTAAGGTTTTTAATTTCAATATTCTGGCCGGTTTGCTGATTGTCCCAGTTGATGTGCGCATTTTTTATATCGATGCCATTGAGAGATAGCCCAGCGATGAGTGCGGAACTATGGGTAGAGCTGTCGTTTATTTTGGTAAACACGGTATCCCAATTATGAATTCCTTGTGGCGTAGTGATTAAATTCAGCTTGAAGCCTCGTATTTGTACAGTATCGGCATCGATTTTTTTCAGTAGCAGTGGCAATGGTTTCAGGCGCAGACTAATATCGTCGACAGCCATAAAATAACCTTGAATGCCATCAGGATTGCCGAGCACAATAGCACCTGTTGAAAGGCTTAAGTCTGGAAACAGGGTTAGCTTGAGTTGTTCATTAAACGTTACATTGCGGCCAGTCCTGTTTTTTATTGCAGTACTAATCTCAGGTTTAAAATCATTAATATCAATGACAAGCAACAAGGTGCAAACGATGATTAATAGAATCAAAATCGATGCTACAATGCAAATGAGCATGATTTTAATCGGTTTGATCACTGTAAATTCTCCGTGTTTAAAAATGTTGATATTCACGTTTAATCTATAAATATGCGCATTTTTATTAGAATTCTTATCAAGACCGTAATCTAACTCATTGCATTAAAATAGAGACATTCTGTATTGTATTAGTTGGCTAACAGGCTCCTTCTGAGCTTGCTGAAACAATTGTGTAGTGCAGTAGTCAAAAAAATAGGCTATCGATTTAAGCCGGAACAATTTTTGTGGGTATGCGGCATCATGTTTTCGGGTTCCTAGCGTCACCCCAACCAGTCATTGCAATTTGTTCCAGCTTAAACGGGTAGCCAAAAAACTGAAGTATATAATAACTAAAATTAAAGGGGTGGAAGATGTCACTTTTAGCTAAGTTGGGAGCTATTGCCGTTATTGTGTGGTTTTATATGACGGCAAAAGAAAAAGGCGAGAATGCAACCAAATGGGCAATTGTTGGATTTATTGGCTATTGTTTATCGGCAGTTTTAGGTTATTTTGTGGTTTACAAGCCGTTGTCGGCGCTGTTTCTTACTCATGGTACGGCCAGCAGTCCGCTAATGGTGATGTTGATTAGCCAGATACCTGCGCTTGTTGCTATCGCTGCCGCTGTGTTAATCAGAAAGCGATTAATCGCCAGTATTCCGGAAAAATAAGCACACGCAAAAAAGGCGCATTGTGTTGAAACAATGCGCCTTTAAGAATGTTACGGATTAACGCTTACAATTTGTCCGCGTGTTTATCCAGGTAGTCCGCAACACCGGCAGGGCTTGCATTCATACCTTTGTCGCCTTTGTTCCAGCCTGCTGGGCAAACTTCGCCATGCTCTTCAAAGAATTGCAGGGCATCAATCATGCGCAGTAATTCATCCATGTTACGGCCTAGCGGCAGATCATTCACTACTTGATGGCGCACCATGCCGCTGCGATCAATTAAAAATGTACCCCGGTAAGCTACCGCAGGTGCTGCCGCTTCAACATCATAATCTTTACAAATACTGTGTGCCATATCGGCAGCCATTGTATAACGTACAGCACCTATGCCGCCTTTATTGACCGGCGTGTTACGCCAGGCATTATGGGTAAAATGTGAATCGATAGACACGGCAATCACTTCAACATTACGGCTGGTAAATTCATCCATCCGGTGATCTAAAGCAATCAATTCACTAGGACATACAAAAGTAAAGTCTAAGGGATAGAAAAATACTACGGCGTATTTTCCGCTGGTTGCCGCAGAAAAGCTGAAAGAATCAACAATCTGGCCATCGCCCAGAACGGCAGGAACTGTAAAATCAGGGGCTTGTTTACCAACTAAAACGCTCATCGATTATCTCCAAATAATATTTATTGTTCGGCTCAGGGGGAGTAAAGCTGGGCGTTCAAACATTAATGTCAATGGCTTGACATCCCAGCGGTACCTGAAGAATTTTACACTAAATCAATTAATAAGTGGTTAGTGTTATTTTTTGCTTGCTTTTTTTTTACATTAGCGATAATTTGTAGTCATTGGATTACAAAATTAACAGTAATTCTGAGTTTTAAAATACACTCACTGTTAAATTAAGTACTCTGGTGTGATCATCGTAATATTTAGCCAATGATTCTTGATGGGGGAATTGTTCCATGCCAAAAAATAAACATATTACCGAGCCTGACGTGTTCGGATTTCAAGTACGCATCGTAAGGCGCGGTAAAGAAAGCAGCCGTTATTTTTCTCACAAATTGTGGGGCAATAAAGGTAAATCTTTACAAGCAGCCATTACCTGGCGCGACCAAATGCTAGTGGTGTTAAAGGGTAGCAAAATGCGCTTCCTGAAACCGCCCAAAAATAAAACTACCACCGGTGTTACCGGGGTTTCCCGTACCATCAAATACGACCATCGTAAAGATAAGAGTTATTTGTGTTATACCGTTTTTTGGGTTAGCAATTGTAAATCCAGAAATAAAACCTTTCAAGTCGGTAATGTCGACAGAGTTACTGCGGATGATGAATTGCATGCATTTCGTACTGCTAAGTTGTTTAGAAGCTGCTATGAGTTCTCAATTGACAATGATATTGAATTTCATGATCACAAATTTGTGGGCTGGAAAAGAACTCGTTTGTACGACAATGAGAATTTAAATCCAGTATCCTGATATTTTTTTAAAAGTTTACTGAGTCGATTATCTAGTGGTTAATCTGTTCTGACTTTGTGAATTTTGTAAAATTGTAGATTGATTTTAAGTGCTGGATTTTTTTGTGTGAAAAATTGAAACAGTTTGGTTTCGCTTGCTGGGTAGTTTTTGGTATGCGCAAACAGGTAAGCCAATGACACAACATTATAGATAAATTAAGTGCTAAACAGCAGTCGTTCCAGCAACTGCTACGAGTTTGCCGAAACATGCACTATAAGTCCGTTATATGACGGACTTTACTAACATATTCAATCTCGGTTTTGCTTTTAACCAAAGGCAAATAAAGCGTCAGCTTGTTAATAGCCAGTGCTGATACGATGGTTATTTGCCTGTCACCTGAGCACTGACATTAGCCTACCGCATCCGAATTAAGCTGCTTTTTTTCATGGGGTATCCACGATAACAATATTTTCTCGATATCGGACGGTTTTACCGGTTTGGCGATGTAATCATCCATGCCGGCGGCTTTGCATATCTCATCATCACCCTTCATGGCGTTGGCGGTAAACGCAACAATTGTGGTTCTGATTAAATTTTTCTGATGTTCAATTTCTCTAATCAATTTGGTGGCTTCAAGTCCGTCCATCACCGGCATCAGGCAATCCATAAATATCAGATCAAACTTTTGCTGCCTGAAAAGCCTGACCGCCTCTTCGCCATTACCCGCTGGTGTTACATAGCAGCCATATTTTTCGATCATTAATATTGCCACCTGTTGATTTACCGGATTATCCTCAACCAGCATTATCTGCACATTAGTAAACTTAAGTTTATTGACAGTTTTATGCCTGTTGATATCATCAATTTCTTTAAGGGTATGCTGGGTAATAAACGGAATTGTTTTGCCTTGCTTTTTGGCGTTTACAAGTATTCCAACAATTTTCTTGAACACTTCCTGTTTGATGGGCTTACTGAGATACCCTGAGAATCCAGCATTTTCAAGCCTTTTTCTGTCCACTTGATTGGGCGCTGAAGTCACAATAAGCAGTGGCAGGTCTTTTATTGAGGTATTTTCACGAATCTTTATTCCCAAGCCTTCGCCGTTCATTTCTGGCATCATGTAATCGATAATAACCGCATCATAATTGCTGTCTTTTGAAAGCACAGTTAAGGCTTCATCAGCGGAATTTACCGACACAACCTCAACACCGGAAGGCGAAAGAATATCTTTTACAATCATGCACGCCGTTTTATTATCATCAACAGATAGAATCCTGGTGTTTTTTAAGGATAGCCCAGTCTCTCTGGGTAAAGAGGCTCTAGTGCCACCTTGGTCATCCTCTGAAAGCACAATGGAAAACCAGAAGGTAGAACCTGTGCCGACTGTGCTCGTTACTCCAATAAAGCCCTTCATCATCTGTGCAAGTTCTTTTGAAATGGATAAACCTAAACCGGTACCGCCAAATTTTCGGGTTGTTGAGCTGTCCGCCTGGGTAAACTTACTGAATAAGTTGTGGGCTTTTTCTTCAGGAATGCCGATGCCTGTATCTTCAACCAAAAATTTATATTCTATTTCCCCATCTGTTTTTTTGCTGAAGTCTATATCTACATAAACGTGTCCTGATGGTGTAAATTTGATGGCATTATTAATAAGATTAAGCAGAATCTGTCTTACTCTGCCTGGATCACCTTTAACATATCTTGGTGTATTCAAGGGAAAACGAAGCAGCATTTCAAGGCCATTGTCTGCTGCTTTTATGGCCATAAATTCGCACGCTTCTTCGCAAAGAAGCCGAATATCGAACGGAATTATTTCCAGGTCTATTTTTCCGGCCTCAATCTTTGAGAAATCCAGAATATCATTAATAATCTGAAGCAGGTTATCGGCAGAACTCATTACCGTGTGGGTGTAATTCCTTTGAATAGGCTCCAATTGCGTATCTAACAGCAAGTTAGACATGCCAATAATGCCGTTCATGGGGGTACGAATTTCGTGGCTCATATTGGCAAGAAACTCGCCTTTAGCTTTCGATGCATTTTCTGCTTTATCCAGTGCCGACTTTAATTCCTGGGTGCGCGCGACAACTTTTTCTTCCAAATCCTTGTTTTTTGATCTTATCAGCGCAAAATTTCTCTGCATAAAGCTACAGAGAGCGAGACATAACCCCACAAAAAAAGCGGTAGAGATATAGCCGGCATATTTAAAATGACGAAGAGCTATTAAATCCCTGCTCTGAATGAATTTTTCATCCGGATAACCGACCCATAATGACCATTGGCTTTGTGGCTCAGGGGTTGCAATGGGTAGGATTGCCGAGAAAAGCAGCTTCGGATCGGGCTTGTTGCGTAGCACCCAGTCATGTGACTGGCGCTCTTGCCCGGCCCCGTGTGACAGGGCTATATAATTATGACCAGTGTTTACCAGCGCATAGTCCTTGTTGGGCATCAGGTCTCTAAGCGCATGGCTGAGAATAATTGCAGATACACTGCCTTTCAATTCGCCGTCCATCCCGTAAAACGGCACTGAAAAAATCAGCCCGGAGCGGTCAGCATCTAGCTTTGTTATTCTTGAAAACCGGGAATTATCGCAGGTAATCACTTCACGGCCAGAGATGACTGGCGTATTGATGCCGTCAATTTTATCCGTAGTGGGGAAATTTTGCTTGAGCCAACTCAGTTGCTCCTGCAAAAGCTTGTACTCATAGGTTTCTATCTCTTTTAATGGCTCCTCACCCGCCTCAGTTGTTTTTGAGATTTTTTTAGAATCCAAAAAACGCCCCACTATAAGCTGGTCATACATTATTATGGGCTCTTCGGGCTTTCCTGTAACAGGGTCTATTTTGTCAGGATCTAAATCGGCAGGGACAATGTAAACTTCTGACACTGAAACCGAACTGGCCAAGTTGTTATATATTTCCTGGATAGTTCTACGGGCATCAGCATCCAGATTAGCGCCATGCCTGTCAATTTTTCTAACGCTAGGCAAGAAACTGATTGTCCTGATATTTTGGTAGATATGCCTGGTTACGTCTTCTATTTTTCCCCTAGCATCTTTGGCTTCATCGTATGAAGCCTTATTGTAGTGTTCCAGGGCAATATCATAATCCTTGCGTACTTTTTCATGTATAAGTGAGGCAATACAGCCCCCTGTTATAATGATAAAGGTATAGGCGAGTAACCATTTGTTTTTTCGGCTAACTCCTTGCGGAATAATAGGAGCATGCGTACTTTTCATATCAGTTTTTCCTTATCGGGATTTGCCTTTTAATAGGCTATTATGTGATATTGATTAGCTTGTAAGCTTAGTATAGACGGATATAGCTTATTGAATTTAAAAGAGTAAAATTAAGTGGCATTGAGCTTTCGTAACAGTGGGATTAGAGTGATTAAGCTTTAATTCTAGCCCACATTGTAAATATTTCACGAAAACTATACGATTGCTCACAAAAATCTAAAAAAACTGTAGTTGTTCTTGTTCAATCCCCCTCTTTGAAAAAGAGGGTTTAGGGGTTTTTCATTAGAAAAACCTCCCTCCACTGCCCGTAAACTCTCCCCTTTTCAAAGGGAAAGTGAATGCTTACAAAAAATTAAGAATTACTGTAAGCCAATATGAACGTATCAGAAAAATGAATATTTAAAATGGCCGAGTATTTATTCAATATTTAAATGGTTAGCTGAAGGTTAAATTAGCCAAGATGAGAAATAAGCAATGCCTTATAGATTAACAAGGGAGTAATCTCACTTGCATAAAATAATATTTTTAAAAAATCTTAATAAAAAAACGTCCTGAGGAGGGTTCATGATCTATTTAAAATTTAAAAAACTGGCACTGTGTTCATTGGTAAGTTTGTTTGTAGGCCACGCTTACGCCCATACCATTGTTAGAGACGCAGTTGTCGAAGGTAAAGCGAGTTATAACGGCTTCGTTATTACCCACGGTTGCAACTCTGCTAGCGAAGGTAGTCCGTATCAGGAACCTTATCCGGTGCTGGGCCAATCAGCGATATTTCCAATGATGGATAGCGCAGTGTGGCGAAAAAATGGCAAAAAAATAATCGGCACCGATGGAGCAAAAACCATTGATGCGGGAACAACACTCAAATTAGGTGTTACCGGTTTAGCGGGGTTGAGTTCGGCTTTTCGCGTTACAGAAGAAATCGTCGATAAGTTAGGTAATGTGCATGCTTTGCATTGGAAAAAAGGCGGGTTGGAACCTAAATTAAATACCGTTACACCCTTTAAAATAACCGCACCCCTTATTGCTGATAACTGCGTAAAAAGTTTAATAGTGCGTATTGGCGTGATTAATTGGTGCGATGTCAATCAAAACGCCGCTACTGATAAAAACGGGCCGTATTTGCAACCTAAAGATGCTTTTGGTGATGCGATACCTAGAGTAACGGGTTTTGACAATGGCGGTATACAGCGCAATGTACCGGGTGCAAAATTTTATACTAAGCTGCCCCTGGGTAATGGCGATAATAATCGTGCCGATTGGTGGTTTCCGGCACTTGATGGTGGCAGTAAGCTATATAACGATGTCGATTTGCTGCAACAAGCCTCTGTTGCTAGCACAACAACAGTGGCTAGCCCGGCCTTTTGGACAACAATGACGATAAGTAACAGTGCCGCTGATGTGGCTAAATGTAAAGGCAAGCTGGTGAATGTGACTGTTGAGCCTTCAGGTGCAGATTTTGATGCTTATTTGACTGGCGCTAATACAAAACCCTTTACCCGAGGTAGTTTAAACTTCTAATGTTTGAGGGACGGGGATTAAAGAGGGGATTACTTGTTTTAGGTTAGGTAATTTCCGACGCAGAATTTACCGAGTAGAGACGCAAAATCTTGCGTCTCTACATTAATTCCACGATGGGATCGTGGGCTTATTATTTCCACCGATCGTCTTAGGTCTTTAATCCGGGTTTCAGTTTACCCAGGAAGTACTTAGGGTTAATCAATCTTTTAATTAAACTGTGTTATTTAACACACTACACATGTGTCATTTCACCTGTTTTTTATAACTATCTAATTAATAATTGTTTTTTTGTTTAAAAAAACAAAAAAACACGTCATATCGCCTATCTCCTTTTAAAAGCACCCCACAATAATGGCTTTTTTCTATTTTTTAGGCCAGTCGCACAATAAGTTATTGCCCTTAAAAAATTTTATTTTCATTTTATTCAAATGGTTATAATTTTTTCCAGTTAAAAAATGGGTTAGGCAAATACATTAAACATGGCATGGTTAGTGCACTGCATTAGATGTGGCTAAGTCACTTGCATACATAATTTTAAAACCCCTAATAATAAGGAAAATTCATGACTTGTTTAAAATTTAAAAAATTGGCACTTTGTTCATTGGTAAGCTTGTTTGCAAGCCAAGCTTACGCACATACGGGCGTTAGAGACCACGCCGAGGAAGGAAAGGCGAGTTATAACGGTTTTACCCTTGGCCACGGCTGTGCTGCCGGTGAAAGCACTGCATTTCAGGAGCCTTATCCAGTATTAGGGCAATCAGCTGTATTTCCTATGATGGATAATGTGGTGTGGCAAAGAAATGGTAAGAAAACAATCGGTGGCGATGGTGGCAAAGTCATTGAAGGTGGAACAACCCTTAAATTAGGTGTTGCCGGTTTAGCGGGTTTGAGTTCGGCTTTTCGCGTTACCCAGGAAATCGTCGATAAAAATGGTAACGTGCATGCCTTACATTGGAAAAAAGGTGCTATGGAACCTAAATTAAGTACGGTAACGCCTTTTAAAATAACCGCACCTACGATTGTAGATAACTGCGTAAAAAGTTTAAAGGTACGGATTGGTATTATTAACTGGTGTGATGTGCAAAAGAATGCCACTAATGATAAGCAGGGGCCTTATTTACAACCTAAAGATGCTTTTGGTGAAGTAATACCCAGAGTGAATGGCATTGACAACAAAGGTATACAACGGAATGTGCCAGGTGCACAACACTACACTAAACTGCCTGCAGGTAATGGTGATAATAACCGTGCTGATTGGTGGTTTGGCGACATTGAGGGGGGTAGTAAGTTGTATAACGATCCAAACCTGCTGCAGCACCCTACAGCGGCTACAGCTACTGCGCCTGCAAGCCCCGCTTACTGGACAACGTTAACTATTAATAACAGTGCAGCTGATGTTGCCAAGTGTAAAGGTACGCCAGTCGATGTTACCGTAGAACCTTTGGGTATAGATTTTGATACTTATTTGTCGGGAGCTAATACCCAGCCATTTACAAAAGGCGCTTCAAATTTCTGATTTTAAATAAAAATTTTGGCAGTGTTGCGGCAAAGCTGAATCTTTTGGCACTATCAATGTATGTTCTTGCCATTCCAGGAAGTCGAGGATGTACTTCCTGGGTTTTTTACAAAGCAAATAATTACTCCAATTAATATAGGGTTGCCATAAAAATAGAATCCCAATATTTTCGGTCAGTGACTTAATGCTAAAGAGGTGAATTTTGAAAATTTTATATAGAAAAAAACTATGTGCTCTGTTGTTAATCGTTGTGCCAGGGCTTGTCTCGGCACACACTCAACCGGGTACTCTGGGTAAAAGCACTAGCGGAACTGCGGCAACTGATGTTTGGACGGTTAATTGCAATGATGATGGTAGTGGCGCAGGTGTTCCTAGCCGGATTACTGTACATGTTAAAGATAACGCCTCAAAATTAGCGCCGATAATCAGTACACAAGTGATTAAAGGTGGTTTAGCCACCATACCGAGTATTGATGCAATAGATGGTGATGCTAAATATAGCCCAGCAGTTAGTTTGGCAAAAGGTGCAGGTGACTACACCATTTTAGTCAATAAGTCTGCCTCGATAGTTAAAGGTATAGAGAATTATTCTCTTGAGTTTCACTGTGAATCTGCTAATGGTGGCCATGCAGGTACTGATCTTTCGATGTCTCAAAATCAGTAGATGATTAATTTTTAGAATTCATTTTTTGGGGGAGAGATTGAATTAAAATCTCCCCCTTCAATATGATTTATAAGCTATTGAACACCCGTTCAGCACTGTCCAACGTTTTTTCCAAATCGGCATCACTGTGTGCCATAGACATAAAGCCTGCTTCAAAAGCAGACGGTGCAAAATAAACACCTTCTTCCAGCATGGCATGAAAAAAGCGTTTGAATAGGGCTTGATCACATTGCATCACCTGTGCAAAGCGGGTCATATTATCTTCTTTACTAAAAAACAAACCAAACATACCGCCTACTTGTGTGGTAGTAAAAGCAATACCCGCTTGTTTAGCGCGTGATTTTAAACCTTCGGTCAGGGTTTTGGTTTTTGCGGCCAGTGTGGGATAAAAATCCGGTTGCGCCAGTAATTCCAGCGTTTTTAAGCCAGCAGCCATCGCTACCGGATTGCCGGATAATGTACCAGCTTGATACACCGGCCCTAGCGGTGCCAGTTGTTCCATAATATGCTGTCTGCCACCAAACGCACCCACAGGCATGCCGCCACCAATGATTTTCCCTAATGTCGTTAAATCTGGCGTGATGTTATACAAGCCTTGTGCGC
This sequence comes from Crenothrix sp., assembly GCF_043729335.1. Classification (NCBI taxonomy): domain Bacteria; kingdom Pseudomonadati; phylum Pseudomonadota; class Gammaproteobacteria; order Methylococcales; family Crenotrichaceae; genus Crenothrix; species Crenothrix sp. The sequence goes on from NZ_JAYTLQ010000026.1 coordinate 143,759, forward strand.
CATTTAACGCCACCCTAAAGCCAGTCATTACCTCGTCAAAAATCAGTACGCTGTTGTATTGGTCGCAGACTTGGCGTAGAGTCTCAAGAAAGCCCGGTAGCGGTAAAATACAGTTCATATTGCCTGCTACGGGTTCCACGATAATAGCGGCAATCTGTTCGCCCATCTTGCTGAACAGGGTTTTAACCGCTTCGCTATCGTTATAAGGCAGAGTAATAGTGTTTTCAGCAACAGCTGCGGTTACGCCTGGCGAGCTGGGTACGCCTAAGGTTAACGCGCCAGAACCTGCTTTGACTAATAATGAATCAGAATGGCCATGGTAACAGCCTTCAAATTTAACGATTTTATCGCGACTGGTATAACCTCTGGCTAAGCGGATGGCGCTCATGGTGGCTTCTGTACCGGAGCTGACCATGCGGACTAGATCAATGGATGGCAAAATTTCGCAAATGCGTTGTGCCATTACTGTTTCAATCTCAGTGGGTGCGCCAAAGCTAAGGCCTTTGTCGGCAGCAGTTTTAACGGCAGCAATAACCTCGGGGTGTGCATGACCCAAAATCATAGGCCCCCAGGAGCCTACATAATCAATATAAGATTTTCCAGAGCTGTCGTAGATATATGCCCCTAGGGCATGATCGATAAAAACCGGTGTGCCGCCAACACCGCTAAATGATCTGACCGGTGAATTTACCCCACCGGGGATAACTTGTTTGGCATCAGAGAATAATGTACTTTTGTTGATCATAATCAATTTGTGGCGTGGTAATAAGTGTTATAACTTTACCATGAATACGGGCGTGAGATGCGGTAGAATGGCCGATTTGACGTTTTGTTGATACATCTTGATACGGTGTTTCGCAATTCATGAAGGGTAATTTATGAAATCCAGAGAGCGACGTAAAGGGCTGGTCGTGGTTAATACCGGAGAAGGCAAAGGCAAGTCATCCAGTGCCCTAGGCATGGTATTTCGTGCCGCAGGTTGGGGGATGAAGGTGTGTGTTATTCAGTATATTAAAGGCCAATGGCAAACCGGCGAACAAAAAGCCGCAGAGCGTTTTGATAATATTGAATGGCATGCTTTGGGTGATGGCTTTACCTGGGATACTAAAAATCCTGAGCAAGACATCAAGACCAGTCGGGAAATATGGGAGTTCAGCAAGCAAAAAATACTTTCCGATGAATTTGATGTTGTCTTGCTGGATGAGATTAATTACTGCTGCGGCTATAACTGGATTTCAGGCCAGGAGATTGCGGATTTTATTGCCAATGATAAGCCCGAATGGTTGCATTTGATTTTAACAGGCCGTAATGCTGCGCCAGAAGTCATCGCCATTGCCAACACAGTGACCGAAATGACTAAGGTAAAGCATGCTTATGAGCAAGGTATTAAAGCAGAGCAGGGCATTGAGTTTTAGGCGGGTCAGAATCAAAATGATGCTGAGGTTAACAGCCCGCATAAAGCCGTACAAATTTACCTCGAAAGAGGATTGATGATAACAATGAGAGAGGATTGATATGTCTGAAGAAAAAACATCGGAAACAAGTAAACTGGCCTTCGCGATTATCGCTGTTTTTGTTATAGGCTTTGCGATGGTGGGGCTGAGCAAAATGGATACGGCAACGAGTGAACAAAAAGAAGGTGCGGCACAGGTGACAGGTTATGCGGCACTACATACGCTGGCAAGCCAAAAATGCCCGGCAGCTATTAAGGAGGCTACCAAAGAGCAGGTGTATTTTACGTCAGAAACAGAGAGCGATAAAGAGTCGTATCTCACGCTGAAGTGGGTGGGTGAAAATGCAGGCAAAGGTGGCTTTAAAACAGCTAGCTGCACAGTACGTACTATTGTAGGCGGCATTACTGAGTTAATCATTGATGGTAAAGTGTTGATCAGTAAAAAGCCTATGCCTTAAGCTTTATCTCTAAGTTTTTAGTTTTTTAAAGCCCCGATAACTTATGTTATCGGGGCTTTTTTATGCAAAAACTACGACTCTTCAACGGCTTTAATCGTCGGCACACGGCGCTTACCAATATTTTTCTTATCGCGGTCGCGTATTTTTACCTTTTTTGCAGGTTCTTTTTTAGGCTCGATCTTTTCTTTGCTCCCAGCCGCTTTGCCTGAACCTTTGACTTTCTTCGGGCCTTTATAACTGCCTATTAAGCCTTCAACCGTTCGCCTTGTGAAATTTTGTTTTAAGAAGCGCTCAATACTGGCCATCAGGTTCCATTCGGTATGTTTTACCAAAGAAATCGCCACGCCTTGTTCATCGGCACGACCACTGCGGCCTATGCGGTGAATATAATTAATGCCGTTGCGCGGCACATCAAAATTAACCACCAGATTAATGCCGCTAATATCCAAACCACGCGCAGCCAAATCAGTAGCGGTCATCACATTAACGCTGCCGCTACGAAATAAACCCATCACCCGGTTACGTTCTTTTTGTTCCATTTCACCGTGTAATGAGGCTACGCGGCAATCGTGTTGTTGTAGATAATTACCCAGCTCAACCGCTTGAATGCGGCTGTTGGTAAAAATCAAGGCTTTGTCGTAAGGCTGGTTTTGCAGTAGCCACGCCAGCAATTTTTGCTTATGCTCGTTGTGATCGGCCAGGATAACCTGTTGCTCAATATTGCTGTGGCCATCATGCAAAGTATTAAGCGCTACCGTCTTGGGATTTTTTAACACTTGGTCGGCGATTTTAATAACGCCGAAATGCGTTAATGTAGCCGAGAACAGCAAGGTCTGCCTTTCCTCATTACTGCAATGTTTAACAATGTTAAGTACATCTTCTCGGAAGCCCATGTCCAACATACGGTCGGCTTCGTCAAGAATCAATACTTCTACGCTGCTTAAATAGGGCGTATCCAAAGCCATTAGTTCCAGCAATCTACCCGGCGTAGCAATGACGATGTCGGTGTTTTTTCTGAACAGGTTTTGCTGGCGTTTGAAGTCATCACCACCGGTAATTAAGCCCGCCGTTAAGTTGGTAAATTCCGCCAGCTGCTGGCAGTTTTGCAAAATTTGCTGCGCTAGCTCGCGGGTAGGAGTCAGTATCAATACACGTGCGCCACGTCTTGATGGCGGTACGTTGAGTAAATGCTGTAAGGTAGGTAGCAAGAATGCCGCTGTTTTGCCACTACCGGTTTCAGCGCTGACCAACAAATCAAGTTGTTTAAGCGCAGGTGGTATGGCTTCAAGTTGCACGGGCGTGGGTTTTTCATAACCTAATTTACTAACCGCTTGCAGTAAGGGCACTAGCAGTTGCAGGTCTTCAAATGAGGTGGGGTTTTCTAAAGATTCGGTAAGCATGTGTTGTCCGGTGAGCCTGCGGTATTGCAATCAGTGGATTAGAAAGATATCTTTTTGGCATGTTGCCAACATCTAACCTTGTTGATGATATTGCATTATACGTTCAACTTCGTGTTTAGAACCGAGAATAACCGGCACACGCTGATGTATGCTTTCAGGTTTGATCTCCATAATGCGTTCACGACCGGTAGAGCACAGTCCTCCCGCTTGTTCAATAATAAATGCCATCGGGTTGGCTTCATACATTAACCGTAATTTGGCGGGTTTGTTGGGGTTTTTGCAATCTAGAGGATACAAAAATACCCCGCCACGCGTCAAAATACGGTAAACATCTGCCACTAAAGAGGCAATCCAGCGCATGTTGTAATTCTTCTCAATGTTGCCATCGATACCGCGTACGCAGTCGTCTATATAACGTTGTACCGGCGGTTCCCAGAAGCGTTGGTTGGACATGTTAATGGCAAATTCGCTGGTGTCTTCAGGGATGCGCATATTGCAATGGGTGAGTATGAATTCACCGATGTCTTGGTCAAGCGTGAAAGCATTTACGCCATGTCCGGTAGTGAGCACCATCATCGTTGAGGGGCCATACAATACAAAACCGGAGCATACCTGTTCGGCGCCTTTTTGCAAAAAATCCTGCACTTCCGGATGAATGCCTTCGCGGCAACGTAAAATTGAAAAAATAGTCCCCACTGCCAGGTTAACATCAATATTTGACGAGCCATCCAGCGGATCAAACAGAACTAAATATTTGCCTTTAGGATATTGTTCCGGAATTTTAATGGGTTCATCAATTTCTTCTGAAGCCATGCCCGCTAAGTGGCCAGTCCAGTTTAGTTCATTCACCATAATGTCATTGGTGATAATATCGAGTTTCTTTTGGATTTCACCTTGCACATTCTCTGATTCGGCGCTGCCCAATACGCCAATCAATTCTCCCCGATTAACCAGGTGTGATATTTTTTTGCAAGCAGTAACAATGTTGTTTAGCAGCAAGGTGAAAGTACCAGAAGCATCTGGCAAGCCGCGTTGTTGTTCAATCAGAAATTGGGTCAGGGTAATTTTATGGGACATGTATTCGGTTCCGAGTGATAAGTTTTATGATAGAGGCAGTTGAGCAGCACACATTATTCTTTTTTGCGGATCATATTATAAATTTTGCAAAAAAGTATTGATGCTGATAGCACTAAGGTAATCGCATTTGCGCAAATAATGGCGTTATTTGACAGATAAAGGCCGTAGATTAACCAAAATAACACGCCCAGGGTAAACAAGCTGTACATGCTAAAAGATAGCGAGGAAGTGTCTCGGGTTTTAAGGGTTAAAATGGCCTGTGGCAAAAATGATGCCGTGGTTAGGCTAGCGGCGATGTAGCCAATAATGTCTGCGGTGATGGTCATGACCGGTTTTGAGTAGGGTTCGGGTTAGGTTTTTGTGGATAAATCACCTAGGCTTTTATTATTCAGGTGGTATGAAGTTATGCACAATTTATGTGGATAACTCTGTGGATTACTCGTTTTAATGGCGCTCTACTAGGTGATTTTATTACAGTTTTGTTACATTGTATAAAAACGATGCAGCTTTGGATTTAATATAAAATCAATGACTTATGTTTTTTGTTATCAGAGTAATAATGCAAAAGTCAAGCCAAAGTTGAATATTAATTTTTCTGTGTATAATTCCATGACCTGTATTGCTATTGTACCTTAATACCACTGACTTTTCTGGTTAAACGCCTTGGTTTGAGGGACTACTTTACGGGACATCCGTCCGCCTTGAGCTTGTCGAAGGGTTTTGTTGTTCATGGTTCGACAAGCTCACCACGAACGGTTTTTTAAAAAATTGGCCGACAAATCATTATTGACTGAGTACTAGCCTCTCTTTTTAAAAGAGGCTGAGCGATTACCTTCAATTCCTGTTCTATTTTACTTATCAGCTAGTAATAATAAAGCGCACTGCATCCAGTCGCAGTTGTGCCGCTTGAATATGCTCATGGGCCAGCATGGTCATATCTTTGAGCTGTTCAATTTCTTCAGTTTTAATAGACGGGTTTACTTTTTGTAGTCTCACTAAGCGTTTAATTTCAGCACTCAGTGATGCCAGCATGGTATTGGTCGCTTCGCTAATAACACTTTGCATATCCGTTCTCGCGTGCTGTTCAGCAACATTTAAAATGGCACTGATTAAAGCACGTTGTTTATTGAGGAAAGCAACAATCTGTGATTTATCGAAATGTGTGCCGGTGTCTCGTAAACTGTCATGACTAAAAGTGGCGCTAAGGTTTTTCTGGGTTTGATCAATTAATACCCGAATGGGCGTATGCGGTAAAAAGCGACCGATTTGTAATTCGGCAGGCGCACTACACTCGACTATAAACAAGCATTCCAGTAAAAATTGTCCGGCTTTAAGCTGTGGATCTCTGACGACACTGATGGTCGCGTTACCGGTTTCGCTGGATAGCACCAGTTCCATTGAGGCTGTGACCAATGGATGTTCCCAGGTGATAAACTGTAATTCTTCGCGTGCCAACGCACAGGCACGGTTGTCGGTTACCGTCATGCCATCTTCAGAAAGTTCTGGAAAATGCGCGACGCGTAAATGATCGCTAGGGCGAATTATGAAGCAATCCGGTGAATGGTATTCGGTGTCAACGCCGTAACATTCAAATAACTCTTCCATATACGGCCACAGTGCGCCTTCATGATCATAAGCTCTCAGCTGATCAATTAGATTGTCAGCGACATCCTTACGGCAGGAATTTAATTCCAATAAAGGATCACGCCCCTGATGTAACTGCTCTTCTATTTGAGCGTGCAAAGCGCGGGTTTTATCGATGAAAGCGTTGATTTCAAAAAGATCGTCGCTGTGGATTACCGTTAACAACTCATCACGCAGAACATCTGCCACCGCTTGTGCCGCCGTGCTATTGTGGCGAAATGAGTCCAAGCCTTCGTCATACCAGCGATACAGAACAGCCTGTTCGGTGTTTTGCAAATAAGGGATGTGAATCTGGATAACATGTTTTTGGCCAATACGATCCAGACGCCCGATGCGCTGTTGCAGCAAATCAGGGTTAGTGGGCAAATCCAGTAGCACTAAATGCTGCACAAACTGAAAGTTGCGGCCTTCACTACCGATTTCTGAACAGATTAATATGCGGGCTGCGCTGGCAGGGTCAGCGAAATAGGCGGCGGCACGGTCACGTTCGATAATCGTCATGCCTTCATGGAACACCGCAGAAGCGATGCCGGCACGATTTCGTAAGGTTTGCTCCAGATCAATAACCGTTTGCGCGTGTTTGCAAATCAGTAAGATTTTTTCGCCCGCCAGTTGTTTAACGTGCTCAACTAGCCATTGATAATACGGGTCTTGTTGTAGATCCTCGGTGTTTTTTTCGCCGCGCAAAGAGTAACCATATCGCTCGCGTTCGGGGAATCCTTGCACGGTTTGCCGGGAATTTCTAAATAATATGCGACCAGTACCATGGTGGTCGAGCAAGATGTTCACTAACGTAGCACGGGCATCGGCTGATTTTTCCGGATCATCTAGATTTTTTAACAGCCCGGTGACATTGTCATCTTTCAGTAACTCAGCTAACAATTGTTTGCTGTCATTGTTGAGGGGTTCATCGGCGAGCAAAAATTGCGTGGCTTTGGCCACCGGTTCAAAGCGTTTTTCCTCTTCGAGGAAGGCGTTAAAATCGTAAAAACGATCTGAATCTAGCAAACGCAGTCTTGCAAAATGGCTTTCTTTACCCAGTTGTTCCGGCGTGGCGGTCAATAAAATCAAGCTAGGCGAGATCAGTCCCAGATGCTCAACAAATTCATATTCTGGGCTGGCGAATTGTGGACTCCATTGCAGATGATGGGCTTCGTCGACAATTACCATATCCCAGCCTGCCAAAATAGCTTGGCGCTGGCGTTTTGGGTAGGCGGCGAAAAACTCCTGACTGGCAAGAATTAACTGCGCGTTTGTAAACGGATTATCGGCGCTGTATTCATTATCTTCATCTGTTTGTGTGCCCGCTAATATGTTATTATCGCCAAGCTCTTCAAGACAGCGCGCTTCATCAAACACGCTAAAGCGTAGATTAAAGCGTCTGAGCATTTCTACCAGCCACTGATGTAGCAAGCTTTCCGGAACGATAATCAATACACGCTGACTTAGGCCGTGTATGAGCCGATGGTGCAAAATTAACCCCGCTTCAATGGTTTTACCCAATCCTACTTCATCAGCAAGCATCAGACGTGGCGCGGCGCGATTAGCAGCTTCATGTGCGATAAACAATTGGTGTGCAATAAGCGATGTTCTACCACCCAGCAAGCCTTTTACAGGGGATTGTTGGTGTTTTTGCAGCCTGCGCCAGGTGTCGTAACGCAGTAAAAACCAGCTATTAGGGTCGATTTGGCCGGTAAATAACCGATCTTGTGGTTTATTAAATTGAATATGATGATTTAATTCAATTTCGTCGAGCTGAATGTCTACGCCATAAGCATCTTTGCCAAGGTAGGTAATTAAGCCATCTTGCTCTACTACGCTAGAAATAATGAATTTTTCTTCATCTGTAGACTCAATAGTATCGCCTACTGAAAAGCGTACCCGTGATAATGGCGCATTGTCTATGGCATACAGCCGTTGTTCGTTGCTGGCCAGATACAGTACAGTAACGCGCTTGAAGCTGACTTCCAGAATAAGGCCTAATCCAAGTTCAGATTCGGTGTTGCTAATCCAGCGTTGGCCGGGGATGAAATTTTCCATTTATGTGAGGTAGATATGATTTTTTACTAGAAATTGGCGTAATTATAAGCGGTAGGGCAGAATTATTCTGAATATTAACTAAAATTATCAATAGGTAAAATCGAAAAAGAGGAGTGTACGGCTATTGTGTACATTCAGGTAAACATGGAAGAGGTAATTAACTGCGTTTGTTAAGTTTGTATTCAGCTTGTATGGAATATTATCAACGTAAGGCTTTCAATCGATGAATTTAGATTTTGGTGACCTAAAAATGACACACTAAGGAAATATAATGTTTATGAACAAAAGACTATTTTTAATTTCACTCACGGCCATTGCGCTGTTGTGCAGTACAGTTGGTGAAGCTTACAATCATGATGGCAAACACTCTGGCCGTCATAGTTATCGCAAGCGTTATCAGCAACCGCGTGATTATTACCCGTTACTTCCGCAATATCAACGCTCGCCTGTGCACGAAAGTGTAACCAGTGGTGTTTTGGGTAGCGTTTTAGGTTATGAAATTGCTAAAGACAATACGGTGACCAGTAAGCTTGACGCAACAAATGATTCTTATCTAGGGAGTGGTTTTTCAAAAAAACGATAACAGGCGTTTAAGTGCGCATCGTCCTGTTATCGTGGTAGTGATGGGGCTTTTAATATATTACAGTTTAATGTTGACTACTTAACTGCACCTTTCCAGTCGTAAGAATAAGTGTAATTTGCACTTGCGCCGTATAAAGCAACAAGATTAAAGTTAAAGCTGGCTAATTCCTTTACTTCAAAGTATCGAGTAGCTACGCCTTTAACTATTTTTTGGGTCATCACGGCTGTATAGCTGTATTTGGTATTTTTCCAAAGGCTAGTCCCACTTTTCTGTCCCGCTGCAGCAAGCCCTGATAACAGCGACCCTTGTGCATCAGTCATTTTTAAGCTGTAGGTATCGGGTTTAATGGGTGTCATGATGCCATCAAACGTGCCTTCTGGATGATTCAGCTTAAACGGTATGGTTCCATTGGCTTTCTTTTGACCAAAGATATAGGTTGTCCGCCAAATTCCACTGTTAAGTCCCGGTGCAGAAAAAGGGACGTTATGCCCTAGGTAAGATACCCTGCCCGATATTGACAGTTTGCCCGACAGATTGATTGTTTTTTCCGCTAATGAATATTTATTTTGTATACGGGGAGCAACTTTTCCCAGCACTAAGCCGTTTTGATCAGCAAAATCTATAATTTCTTGCGGTATGGTTTCTGCTGCGGAGAGTGAATTTGAATGGCTGTAAATAAGCGCAAAACCAAGTGACGCGGCTAAGACATTAATGTATTTCATGGTATACCCCTAAGCTAAAAGAATTGATAGGCTTGAAAGCTAATGAAAACCGCCATAACAATTCGTTGGTGTGGTAATGATTAGCCTTATATGAGGTATGAAGCAGAATACGTGCCGTTATTTATTTTTAATTTAAATTCAATTGCTTATGCTGAGTGGTAAAGTTGTTTTGGGGGCTTTATTTAAAAAATCCACGACATTTTTTGTCTGCACTAGACAAAATTTGTCTCAGCGAGACTTTAAAGCAATAAAGCTTTGTTTGCTGTTTAGGCTTTACTGCATAATTCCGTTATATTGTGGCTGAAAAAATAGTCCCCACTCCCAATCCTTAAAGGCCAGTTAGCCATAAATGAAATCACTCGCCATTTTCGGAACCAGTTCCGATGCCGGAAAAACCACAGTTACAATGGCGTTATGCCGTATTTTTGCCGACCGTGGCATTAAAGTCGCCCCGTTTAAAGCACAAAACGTATCCAATAATTCGGCGGTAAGTAAAGAAGGACGGGAAATATCCAGGGCGCAGTATTTTCAGGCGGAAGCGGCCAGAGTAGAACCCAGTTACTGGTTTAATCCTGTGTTGCTAAAATCCTATGGCAGCAGTGCAAGTGATTGTGAATGGCTTGGTGTATCAAAACCAATCAGTGGCGACTTACTATGATGAGATTGAAACCTTGCAACAAGAAGTACAACGGGCATTTACCCGTTTGCAGCAAGATTACGAGCTGGTAATCGCAGAGGGCGCGGGTTCACCGGTTGAGCTGAATCTGATAGACAAAGATTTGTCCAACACGTTTATCGCCAAGACATTTGGCACTAAAAATATTTTGGTAGCTGACATTGAGCGCGGCGGTGTGTTTGCTTCCATTTACGGTACGCTGGAATTAATGGATCCGGTAATGCGCCGTAATTTAATTGGCGTGGTTATCAATTAATAGACACTACCAGGGTTATGATTATCCGCAGTATCGCGAGGTGCAGATACAAGGTTTTGCCGATATGGTCGCTGATAATCTCGATATAGAAGCCATATTACGTGCTGTACAAGAGGATTAAGATGAAAACGTTATTTATCGGTGGAGTAAAAAGTGGTAAATCGCGTTTGGCTGAGGCGTATATTTTAGATCAGTACCCAAATTCTAAAAAACAGGGCAAGCCTTATTATTTGGCGACTACTGAGTTTATTGATGAGGAAATGCAAGCGCGTATTCATATTCATCAGCAACGTCGCCAAGATGCTTTTGTTACCCTTGAAGAGCCGATAAAGTTACTGGAGGCACTGCAATTTTGTACTCGACCTGTGTTGGTGGAATGTATATCGATGTGGCTAAATAACATGCTGTATCATCAAATAGCAGAAGCGGACATTCTATTTGAACTTGAGGCGGTGCTAAGCTTATCTTGTGATGTGGTGATGGTGCATAATGAGGTAGGTTTTGGGGTGATTCCTGATAACGCACTGGCTCGTCAGTTTGTGGATTTGTCCGGCAAAGCGGCACAAATGATGGGGAAATATTGCGATAGAGTATTTTTTTGCAGTGCTGGTTTAAAAATAACGATGAAATAAATATTTTTATTAATGAACTTTCTATAAAAAATGACAACTAATGGCAGTTTTTGCCGAATTTTTCGGATGAAGCCTAAATTTAAGAAAAGTCAAGTTACTGGTAATATTTAACTTTTTTAGAAAAAATAAATTTTTTTAATAAAATTAATTATCATTCAATAGACATAGTGTTTTTTAGATGTACAATAGCCTCAGCTTTTAGGAGCTAAGCCGGTTGAAAAGCTGGTTTAAAGAGGGGGAGGAAGTAGTCGTGAGGCTATTAATAATAATAAATAGATAAAAAAACTTTTTGAGTAGGCTTTCAACCATTGGTGTTGATAGCTAAATAATAAAAATAACAAAACTCAGAGTGCCCGCTTTATGCGGGCTTTTTATTGCCTGAAGTTTTTGCAGTTACAGCATTTTCAGTAACGGTTAGTTATATTCGATGGAGTGCAAACCTAGGTTTGTACTCCACTGTAAAAATTAACATTATTAACCCTATATGAAAACGCTGTAAGTGGTTCGTGCTTCGGCAGGCTCAGTACGAACCGGACAGTGAGTGCTGTCAGTTTAGATATTCAATCTTATCCCTATCCAGCCCGCTCTAGGTGCGCCAGGCGATACAAAACGGCCATCATTGTAAGCAGAACCTAATACTGCTTGCGCTTGGCCATAAACGCCAAAACTGTTGTAATGCGTATCGAATATATTGTCTAGTTTGCCAAACAGTGCAAAATGTTTGTTGAGCTTATATTCTGCCGTGGCGTTAAATAATAGATATCCACCTAATTTGGGTGTTATATTCGACTCATCCCCCCTGAACACGCGGCCGCCACTGTAAGTACCGTTAATTCCCAATGACAGTTTTTTCCATAAATCTACTCCGATTGAAGCTTTAAAGATATGTTCAGGTATGCCTGGAATTCTGTCGCCAGAGTTAACTGGGGTATTCTTTTCAGGATCGAGTGGATTTGGGTTGTCAAAACCATCTTGGAATCGGGCATTGAGATAGGTGTAGTTACTAGAAAAATGCCAGTCGATCGCAGTGAACAATTGAGGCATGTTGGCTGTTGCACCTGTTTCGATACCATAACGACGAGCTTTCCCGACGTTATCGAAATAGCCTTCGCTTAAAATATTACTTCTGCTGGCATCGTGGCGAAAAATAATATCGTTGTGGTTAATGGTATGAAAAAAGCCCAGATTCCATTTTAAATCGCCTTGGTTGGGTATAAAACGATTTAAATCGCCTCTGATACCCGCTTCCCAGGTTTTGGCAACTACTTGATCTAAAGGTGGGTCAGACAGAAAGGCATTCGGCAGTTTGCACATATCTTCAGGATCGGCACAACTGAGTTCCATAGGCGTTGGCATACGGGTTGATTCGCTGTAACTGCCGTACACGCCCAGGTTTTTCAACACTTGGTAAGTTAAGCCAGCCGAAGGATTGAGCCTTTCAAAGGTATGCGAGCCGTTCAGGTTTTTTTTGGGGTCGCCACTATATTGACTAATGTATTTGTCGGCCATACTGATATGACTGTAGTTGTAGCGTCCGCCGATAGTGGCAGTGAGTTTATCGGTAATGGAAAAACTGTCAGTCAGATACACGCCAACGGTTGATGTGTTGGTGTGCAAGCGTACTTTGGATTCGTCAACAAAAATGCCATTTTGTGTTGTTCCGCGTGTTTTTGTTAATGTGCCAAGTTCAGTATCAGCGCCATAATGTACGTTGGAAAAATCATAATTACTGCCTACTGTTAAGGTATTTTCGTGGCCGAATAAAGCCTGATTAAATACCGTTTGTAACGTACCGCCTTGGCTACGCATTTGGGTGGCGCTAGTATTGTTAGTCGCACCAATGATACCAGGAGGGTTGCCTGTCACCAGATTTTTGGACGCTATATCATTACCGTTAGCATCCTGAAGGCGATTGTTATCATCATCACAGATAAAGCCAGGCTGTTCTGGGCATTCACTGTAATCACTGTTATCACCGTTAAAGGTGTGGACACGATTTTGGCGGAAATAGGCATTGCCACTAAGCTCAATATTATCGGATAAAGCATAGCTGCCCGCTAGTTCAGAAAAGAACATGCGGGTAATGGTTTGGTCGTATTGGGTGAATATCGCTTTTCTATTTTGGGCTAATAACTGCACGGGCGCTGGTCCATTGCCGCGCAAATCATTGTCATTGGCGGCTACAGTCAGGTCTAAATTACCCTTGTCATTTTGCCAGCTTAATGTACCTAAAATTTGTTTGGCAGTTGAAGGTGAAAAGTTGCGCCAGCCATTTTCAGCAAAATTATGGACATCCAAAAAATAACCCCAGGTGCCATTATTCCAGCCACTGGTTAATTCTTCTGAATGCCTGTCCCAAGAACCGCCATAAACTTCAAGCTGATGGCCAGGTGCTGAAAAACCGGTTTTAGTCCTGATTGAAATAGCGCCACCTAAAGTATTTAAACCGTATACGGGATTGGAGCCTGGAAACAAGGCCATCGTATCAATTGCGCCTTGCGGAATTAAATCCCAATTAACGGTATCACCAAAGGGTTCGTTGAATCTGACGCCATTGACGTAAGTGGATAAGCCTTGGGGCAATCCCATAAGCGGGGATGCCACAAAGCCCCGATATGAAATATCGGGTTGCAGGGGGTTATTCTGGGCTTCGTTAACATGCACGCTGCCTAAATACCGATTCATATAATCGGCTAGGGAGATGGTTTGCGCTTTTTGCAATTGTTTAGAAGAGATTGTTTGAGTATTGGCGGGTATTTTTTCTGCGGAAATAAAACTGCCGGGTATGGGCGTAATGCCCACGACCTCCACCTCACCAAGGTCAACCGGAGTTTGTTCCGTCGCAGCGATGCCCGTTCGGGATATTAACCCCAATAGCCCAAACGCTAAGCATACCCATTTTTTCATGACTCACTCTAATAAATTAAAATGAGTCATTATAGTTAAATTAGATTGTTAGGAGGATATGCGCGTTGTAAAAAGGAAAAATTCCCAAGACGTAAAGCCTATGCTACCCAATAAATCTATTTTTTTTAAACGGGCTGGAAAGGCTTAAAAGCATCATTATTGTGCTGATTGCAGGCAGCAAATAAATAGGTTTTGCCGTTAACGTCAAGTTGTAATTGATTAAGACGTAAGGTGTTGCGGCATTGCGTTCCTTTAGTGGTGCCGGCTTGACATTGGTTCGCGCCAACTGATAAATCAGTTACGCCCGCAGCTTTTTTAGCCGCCGGTTCTTTTTTGGTTGCGACAGGCGTGTCTTTTTTTACGGTTTCTTTAGGAGCAACAACTGCCGCTTTTTCCGCTACTTCAGTTTTTTTTTTCGCTGCTGGGGCGCTTTTTGCAGGCGCTTCAGCCTTTTTTGCGGGTGCGGTTGTCGCAGCTTTTGCTGGGCTAGATGACTGGCCGGCCAAGTATTTATCAACTTTGCTTAAAGGTGCAGCAGGTTTTGTAGCTTGAGTTTTTGATGCGCCAGCTTGTTTGGCCAAGTATTTTTCAACGCTGGTTAAGGGTGCTTTAGCTGCTTCAGCTGTTTGCGTAGCACACACATGTTTGGCCAAATATTTCTCAACACCCGTCAGTGCTTTTGGTTCAGACACCGCTTGCGCTGCCGCCTGTTTTGCCAAGTATCTTTCTACGCTAGAAATACTGCTAGCATCTTGAGCGGGTGCTTGTGCTGGAGGGTTATGGGTTGGCTGAACATCCGCTTCAGACCATGCGCTACTAACCAAGCCACGAAGTTTTCCCAAAAAATTATTTGCCATATTCAAGTACCTGTAAGTTTATTAAAATAAATGATAACTCTGTTAATAATAATCTAAACCCTAGCTTGGGTAAAGGATTAGTACCGTATGTTAAAGGCTAGGCGTGTCAGCCTATCAAATCATCACTGAAGCTTTTAAAATACAGGGTAATGGTATTAGAGTGCAGTAAACAGATGCCTTATTGAGATGTTTGTCTTTGTAGGTAAGCCACTGCAACGGCAGGCGCGCAATCCGCAGCACTGAGATCAGGCTGGGGCATAATTGATGGAAGTAAGCTTGAAAAATCCAGGTAAGCATGGCCTAGCTCGATAGCCATCTCTTTAACTAAAAAACGTCCTACACCCGCACCAATAAAGGTAATAGGTATGCTACCAGAGTGGCGCTGTAGCTGTGCTTGGCAGCCTTGCTGAATGTGTTCCAATTGTTGCCTGCGTATGTCTTTAGCCAAACGTTGCCAGCGGGGTAGGGTGTTGCTGCTAGCATCACAGCCTATCATGCGAGCCAGTCGTTTGGCACTGGCTAGGGGTGTTTTTTCCGCGCCATCGGCAGTGTCAGTTTGGTCGTGGCGTTCGTTCAGTTCGCCGGTAAGGCGGTAGACATCGGCCATGGTTGCGAAATATTCCGCCATTAACCCTACGCTATGGCCTTCATCCTCGACTGTGCGCGCCACTGCCATGACTGCGGTTCTGATAATGCCGGTGTAAATAAGCTCCTTAGAAATCAGTCGCTGGTAGTCACTATAGCCTTGTGCCAGCACCTGTTTGTCGTTGAGTAGTAAAATATCGGTGGTGGTGGTGCCTATATCAACAAATAAGCCGTTATTAACATGTTGCGCCGCAAACAAGGCGCTGGCCAGCCAGTTTGCAGAAGCAATCGCTGCATAATGTTGAATGCCAATGTGCTCGGTAGGCACAAGCCCTGATTGCCCCGCAAAAACGCTGATCTGTGTGCCTGCTAAGAGTGTGCTCATGGCGTTGATAATTTGTTTAACGCCGTCATCTCTATCGGTAAACAAATCTACCAGTTCACCGGTCATGGTGATGGCGTGCTGACTTATGGGTAGGCTATCCAAGGCTTGCATAACCGCGTTAACCGCTTGCTGCAAGTGTTCAAGGCCTTTCCATAACGGGCAGGGTTGCTGAAAAATGGCGATAATTTCACCGGCTTGATTAAGCGCTGCCGCTTTAAGGTGCGCACCACCAATATCCCAGCCGACAAGGTTAGCTTGCACGGATCTCTTGCGGAATAGTTACGGTTACTGGCTTGTTATGTTGCGGTTTTAGGGTTGGCGAGCCTGTCAGTAATTGCAAGACAGTATCGGCAATATTGATGCCCAAAGCCACTTCTATACCTACGAAGGCGGTGGTTAAGCGGGGGTTAATCTCCAATACCCAAGTTTGTACGGGTGTTTCAATTAAATCGATACCCACGTAGCCCCATAGGTCAGGAAACGCATAGGCAATATCATCTACTAAATATTGGTAGCGATCGATATCCGGGTTTTTATTCACAATAATTGCCGATAAATGATAGCGTTTATCCATAATGCGAAATTGTTGTTCATTAATACTTATAATCCAGACCAGGCCATTTTTAAACAGACAAGATAAGCTGGTTTTTTTGCCGTGCAAATGCGGCTGGATGATGTAGTTTTCTTTGTTGGTTATGGCGGCAATGTCTTGTAAGTCCGAGATTATCCAACTATCGATACAGCCTACGCCGTCTATGGATTTAATGATCCATTCGCTGGTGTCGGTGGGGTAATGGGAGGCGGTAATGGCTGGTATATCGTGCGTCAGCGTTTCCTCGGCTGCGAGTAGGCAGGTAGGTACGGTGGCAATGGCGTATTTTTGTAAATGCTGATAAGTGTGGTATTTATTGGCTGTTGCTTTTACTACAGTGCTTGGGGAGCTTAATAGTCGTTTTCCGCTTGCTTCAACGGCTTCGCAAAGGCCTTGCAAAATACCATCAAATTCCGGGGCTATTGGCCATACGGCATCGCAGTGCGGGATAAGGCGCACAAATTCATCATAGCTATGCTGTGAGGCATTAATAACGGCCGTTTCATAATGCTGGGTCTCCACTGTATCCACTAGACGATGATCTAGCATCACCAGCAAATCAATGTCTGTGAGTGAAGTAAAGTTATCAAGCAAGGCTTGTAGCATCAAACAGCCTTCACGCGTTAAAGCATCGGGCAATTCTTGCTTATTAAAACCACCACCGGTGATATACTCAAAGATCAGAATTTTCATGCTTTACCTTGTATCTACAAAAACTATTTATTCAATCGTGAAAATAATCCCTGTCATCGATTTAAAAAACGGCGTGGTGGTTCATGCCCAGCAAGGCCAGCGTGATCACTATCAGCCTATTCAGTCATCGTTGTGCCAGTCTTCCAATATCTATCAGGTTATTCGCGCTTTTTTATCGCTGTACGCATTTGATGTTTTTTATATTGCCGATTTAGATGCGCTTACCGGTCAGGGTGATCATGATAATACCATTAATGCCGTGTTGCGTTGTTATCCAAAAATCATGTTTTGGGTGGATCAAGGGTATAGGCTTTCTAGTCATCGTACAAACTATTTAAGCAATTATATGCCAGTATTGGGCAGTGAGTCTTACTGTGAAAATACTGTGATGCAACTTAAAAATTTTAAGGGTAGTTTTGTATTGTCGTTGGATTATAAAAATAATGAGATGTTGGGCGCAAAAAGTTTGTTTAATAACTCGGCATTGTGGCCTAACGATATTATTATCATGACTTTGGATCAGGTCGGCAACACAAAAGGGCCTGATTTCGATAAGCTGCGGCAATTTTGTCAGCAATACCCTGACAAAAATTTTATTGCAGCCGGTGGGGTAAGAGACGCCGAAGACTTAATAAGTTTGCAAAATGGCGGCATTAACCAAGCTCTGGTTGCCAGTGCATTGCATTCCGGTGCATTAAGTGCCGCAGATATTGCTGATTTCTAGTTAAAAAAATACCCCGCAAGCGAGGTATTTTTTAACATCTGAAACTAGCTAACTAAAACTCAGTTAGGTGCGAACGGATGTTTTGCAGTAGATTTTTGTGCGACAACTTCAGCAGCTGTTGGTGAACCCGCTACAGCGCGTTCTAAAGCTTCTTTGGTAGCTTGGTAGTTGTACAATTGAATCTTGGCATCGTCTTCAGCAGCCCAGTGAATGAATACACCGACTGAGATGAACAAATCATCAGCTTCATCAGCTGGGATAGTGCCGTTTTCTACGCAATCAGCAACAGCCATGGCAACACCACGTTGTGCAGGGCCAAACATTTGTACAGCTTGTTTTGCGCCTTTGATGGTTACTTTGTTGAACATAACAGTTGCAGGTTTAACCATCAGGTTAGGTGCAACAACAGCCAAAAGACTAGAAAAGCCATCTTTATTGTTTGTTAAGCAATGTGCAAATGCAGTTTCAGCTGCTGAACCTCTAGGCCCAATCAAAAGATCGATATGAGCTACTTCGTTACCGTCACCAACTAAAGATTCACCGACGCTTAATTTATTGATTTTAGCCACGCTTGTTTTCCCCTATGCAGAAATAAAAAATTGAATGATATGCTTTAAGCTTTATTAAAAATTTCAATAAACGCTGTTAATACGGTAGCGACAGTTAAGTCGGCCGTAGTGCCAGGGTTTATTTTTTTTGACTTAAACTGTTGATCTATGTTGCGAAGTAACGGCTCAATATATTCAGGATGTGTGGCCTGCTCTAACTCTGCTTTAAGCAGACTCATCTGTTCGGCTACCATCCCAGAATAGCGGTCACCGTACTTTCTTTCGATGTGGCTATCGGGGTATTGGCTCAGTAAGTTGGCATATATTGCAACCACCGCCCAATAATTTCGATCCTCCCACCTATCTAAATAATTGTAATAGATTGGAAGCGAAAAATCAAAGATATTTTCATAATCGCTGATATATTGTAGTGCGATGCGGTCTTTTTTGCTGGCTAAGCGCATGGCTTCGGTGAGTGTTACCGAGGCGTGTTGATTGACATCTTGCTCATCGGCACTGCCTAATCCACCAGGCGCTGCCAGTGCGATGGCTTGAAATACCCAGTCGGCATCGCTGATGGTTGTCTCTGCCAACACACGGCTTAACCTGTGCCGTAATGTCTCAGTAGGATGCAGTTGGCTTGCTGCTTCAATCAAAGGCGCACACAGTAAAAGTATACCCAGATTGGTGTTGCAGCCGACCGCCTCGCGCGTGGCTTTGACGGCGTAGTAAATTTTTTCGCCCAAGGAGTATTCAGGATTACATAACGGTTCGGCACTGACTTTAGCACTAATGCGAAAATCCGCCACCGTCATGTCATGGCCTTCTGAGTAGACGCTGACGTTGCCGGGCTTAAAGGCTTGCAGTTCTAGCTCACAGGCTTGCTGGTAAAATTCACGCAGTTGCAGGGTAGACAGCATCAGGCGGCAACACCAGTATTTATTGCGATATCACTGAGGTAGCGGCTGATCATGTCGTCCACCAATAATTCGGCAACATTGATATCGCACACGCTTTGCAGTCCTTTCCAGGCCGGAATGCTGTTGACTTCAATCACCAGGTACTGGCCGTTTTTATCCTGGATAATATCGACACCGGCGTAATCCATCTTTAGTGCCACGGTTGCCCTAATGGCCAAGCTGGCCATTTCTGGTGTCAGGTCGATGGCTTCGCAACGCGCACCACGCGCCACGTTGTTCAGCCAAGATTTACCGCGCCGCTGCATGGCGGCCACGGCACGACCATTGATGACAAACACGCGGCTGTCGGAAAAACCCTCACCGGCACAATGGATAAAGCGCTGTAGATAATACACGCCGTGGCTGCTGGTCAACCAAAACAGATCGGTCATTTTTTCGATACGCCGTATACCTTCGCCTTGTGAGCCAAAGAGCGGTTTGCTGATTAATAGCTGGCCATTTTTCAGCTCGGTTTCGGCAATCGCCAAGGCTTCTGAGCGGTGTCGCAATACCCAGGTTAACGGGGTCGGTATGCCAGCATGGCCTAGCAAAAAGCTGGTCATGCCTTTATCAACGCTGCGCTCCACGGCATGGCCATCGTTATACACCGGTATGCGCATGATTTTTAACGCATGCAAAATATCCAGATACAACACCACTTCTTCCAGTGAGCCACCGGGCACGCCGCGCACAAACACGGCATCTGGCAGTTGCTGCTCAAAGCCTGGAATAACAATAGCGGTTTGCCCGGCTGCAATCGCAAAACGACAATCGGTTAACGAGACATACTCACTGTCGTAGCCTCTATCGGCAAAAGCAAGACGCAATTGACGACCATGCCAGCCAGGGTCGTCAGTAAAAATAACGATACGCGGCACGGAGAATCTAGGCTCCGAAAGACAGGTCTAATAAGGCATTGTCCAGTTTACCTGCACGGAAACTTTTGCCCGATTCCACCGCTGTGACAATCACGCTGGCAGGGCTGAACAACATGGCATCGATCTTGAAAAAATCGTATTCGTATTGCTTGAAAATCTCGGCAAACGGTTTGCCGTAGTCTTTGGAGGTGGAGCTGGGTAATTCGTTGGCCAGTTTTTCGGCGGCTTCGTCGCTACCTTTCACAAACAAATGCACCAGGCCTGCAAATAAAATCGCGTCGTTGGTGCGCCCCATCGCCTTTACAAACTTGGGGTGTGGTGGACAAATGGGGGCACTGCCGCTGCCATCGATAATATTTTCCAGCGGGAAATGCAAGGCATGCGCCTTGTGCATGGACACTTCCAGCACCCGCGATACCACTTGTACGCCACCGGCCAAGCTACTGGTGGGCGTGACGATAATGGTTAGCTTGGAAGCATCCAGCTGGCAGGCAGCGGCAATTTTATCCACTATTTCAATCGGGGGCAGCGCATCATTTTCTATGATCAGCACCGTTGCATCATGGCTGTCGCGGTACGCCAGTTCTTTGTACAGTTCTTCGACCGGCTCTTGCTTGTTGTCTTTTAGCTTAGTGGCCATAGCACGCGCAGGACCTGAACCCAATGCGTAATATTTATCATGCGACAGGCTCCAGCCCGCATACTGGCTGCCCAAGCAGGCTAATACGGGATTGCTGGAGTAGACATTAACCGACAATGGCCAGTTAGTGGTATACGAGCTGTGGCTAATACTGACTGTGCCCATGCCGCCCATGCAAATTTCGGCAATAATACGACCCGCTTCAAGTCCGCCGGGTACGCTGATGCCAGCGTCAATAACGGTGCAGCCATTGGCCAGTTTTTGTACGCCTAGCCGTAATTTGTCAGCATTATTAATTAATTCTTGCACCAGCGGCTGAGCCAGTTTATTAACGCTCGCTTTAAATTCCATGCCTAATACCCTTATCAAGTTGATTAATAATTATCTGTTGCTTAATCACTAGCTGCTGCATCATGTGCTGTGATTGCTTGTGGCTGGCAATAATACTGCAAACCGGCTGCCCTGTGTGAATTAATGCCCCGTCATTGGGTAAATCCATGCACCAGGACGGCCATGCAAAATCCATTGGAATTTGTGTGTCATGCCCAGCGTAAATAATTTGGTAGGCTTTGTAGTTATCAGATGGGATGGCTGGAGACTCATACAATTGCCCTTGACAGGCTTCGATGTGCCGCACAAATAACGCATCATCATAGAGCTGCATACTGGCCGGTGGCCTAGCGTTTATTTCCAGCACATAACAACTGTCGGCTGTGCAGATAAAATCCAGCGAATTTAAGCCTTTGAGCGCAAAGACAGGGATGATTTTTGCTAGCCACCCCGCAACGCTGGCTTTGTGTTGATCTGGAATATTGCCGTCATTGCTGATGCCGGAAAAAATAAAATCATCCAGTTCAGATTGCACCGACCATTGGTTGTTGAAGCCAATGATTTGCAGGTTTACACCGTCAGCTAAAAACAGCACCGAGTGTGATGTGCCTTTTACGTAGTGCTGCCAATATACCGAGGTAGGTAGCTTATCATTGGGGCGATAATGATTAATACCTACACCGCCGTGGCCTTGCAAAGGTTTAGTCAGCCATGTGTCGCTGGTGTTTTTTGGTTCGTTAAAGGTAACGTGAGGGTAGGGGATGGACAGCTGATCCAGCACTGAAAAAAAATATTTTTTGTTGAGTATGTTAGCGAATACATCGGGCGGATTACCCACTATTGTCAAACGATTGGCGAGATAATCCAGGCTTTCGGGATGGTCTTCAAAACCACTGCCATAGATGACATGAGTGAGTGGAATGCGGGCAAAAAAAGCCTCTAAGGCGGGGAGGATATGGTTTAAAGCCAAAGAGGCAATTAGGAGAGTTTCTTGCGCATATAAACAGGTATCGCGGTCTGCGTACAGATCAATGACAAAAGGTTTGTAACCTGCTTGGTGTGCAGCTTGTGCAAGCATGCGTCCGGAGCTGGCTACAATAAGTACGTATTCAGGGTTGTTCACCGTTATGATGTTATCCCGAAGCCGCCAAAAACACGTCTGATAGAAATGGAGTGAATTTCAGGCGTGAGAGGAGATTATCATGCAAGCTAAATAGTTAACGCGCCATGCCATTGCCTAAGAATGCACCTGCGGCGGCACCAAGGCCTGCACCAAGCGGATGGCCATTGCCTATTTCATAACCTAAAACACTGCCGACCACGCTGCCTGCCAAGCCTTGGTGTGAACGTGGGTCAGGTGGGGGTTGGTAGAAATTTTGTTGTGGATAATAGCCGCCATTGTTGTAGTTTTGCCCACCACCATAACCGCCATGATGTCCGTGGTGGCCATGATGTCTACGATGCCCATGGTCAGCAAAAGACAAATCAGAGTACAGTGCAATAGCTAACGTGAATTGAATCAAAAAAAGTAGCTTTTTCATAAATCCTTCCTAAACAAAGTGTATGTTAAATTTAATAAGTTTTCTTCAGTTGCTGCACACTATACAGGCCGAAAATGAATCTTAGCTTAACGAATGCCATGTTTTTTGAAATTTTTTTTATTGGCTACATGTATAGTTCTTAAATGTTCGGTAGGCTGTGTATAGTAAAAAAATTAATAATATAATCATTATGTTGAGTGTTTATGGCTTTGAATATAAGCTTAACGATACATTGTCTCAAACTTTTGAAGAGGCTTGTGCCAGCGTTCAAGCTAACTCGTTAAGCTGTACAATGGTGATGATTTTATTGGCGCTCAGTGCGCAGTAAACATTGAGCGTCTCTGTATAAGGTAAATTAATATCTTTTACACACCAGCTTGTAACGTTCCCGCATTGATTTGGAATACGTAGAAATGCATTGGGTTGTTCAGGGTTAATAACACAGTGTTGCAAGCCTAAGGCAATACCAAAGCCTGTGGCTTTTACAAAGGCTTCTTTGCGTGTCCAAAAGCGGTAAAATTCGGCCGTTTTTTGCTCATCGGGTAATTGATGCCAATAAATGGTCTCTTCTGGGGCAAAACATTTTTTGACTAACCCGGCAAGATTAGGGCGCATCTTATAATTTTCAACATCAATACCGAGCTGGCAATTCCAGGCTATTGCGATAACAAAAACACTACCGGAATGGGATATATTAAATGCAAGCTGTGGGTAATCTGCTAGATAAGGCTTGCCGTGTGTGGTTTTGCTGATGATTGTTTTTGCCGGTGCTTGCTGTAATATTTGCGCGAGTAACTTTCTTAACTGGCCATGCACTGCTACATAGCGTTTGTGTACCTGTTCATTTTTAAGTTGCTGGGCATAATGTTGTTCATTCGCATTAAGCATTTTCCAGTAACGGCGGTAGTCATTGTCTTGGGTTTTAATCAATCCGTACCACACCGTGATTGTTTCGGATGACAGGGTTGCAGTGATGTCGGTGGTATCCGTTAAAATGGGTGTTGGTGTCATGTGGAAATGTGCGTGGTACCGTCAAAATTAGCGTTCGGGTGAAGTCTTGCGCGGGCAAATGGTTTATCATTAGCTTATTACAACTATAAGCTTAAAAAGCGATTTATAAAACAATGAACAACTCTACAGATGTAAAAACAGACCGACGTTTCTCGCTGATATTGCTGTTTGCGCTGACTTTGTTTACCAGTGCATCGCTGATGTTTGTTATACAGCCTATGTTTGGCAAGATATTACTGCCCTTGCTCGGCGGATCGCCTGCGGTATGGAACACTTGCATGGTGTTTTATCAAACCATTTTGTTTCTGGGCTATTTTTACGCGCATGTACTTTCCACGCGCTTTAGCCAGCATCAACAAATTTTGATACATATTGTGGTTATTGTTGTCAGTTTTTTGGCCTTGCCTTTAGGATTGCCCGATAACGCCGTGCCGCCCACAGAAGGCAATCCGGCGTTTTGGTTGTTCTGGATATTGTTGCTGGCGATTGGCTTGCCGTTTTTTGTGGTATCGACCACCGGGCCGCTAATTCAAAAATGGTTTGCCAGTGTTGGCCATCATACCAGTCATGATCCGTATTTTCTGTACGTAGCCAGTAATATCGGCAGTTTGTTGGCGCTATTAAGCTACCCGTTCTTACTGGAACCCAATATCGGTTTGGCTAGCCAGAAGACACTGTGGAGTGTCGGTTATGGCGCACTGTGTGTATTAATTACAGTGTGTGCGTTTGTGTTATGGAAGTCGCAACAAAACGTTTTGATTTCGGAAGCCGCTAGCGAAGACAAACAGGAGCTGAGTGTCGCCACCCGTTTGCATTGGCTGGTGCTGGCGTTTGTACCGTCCAGTTTACTGTTGGGTTTGACCAACTTCATCAGCACCGATATCGCCTCGGTGCCGTTGCTGTGGATTATTCCGCTGACTTTGTATTTGCTGTCGTTCGTTATTGTGTTTTCCAAATGGAATGACAAAATTCATCCGCTAATGGTGCAGTTGCAGCCGATCGTGTTGTTACCGTTTATTGCCTATTCTTTCATCAATCCCGCTGTATTGCCGTACTGGGTCGATTTGGGACTGCATCTGCTGGCGTTTTTTCTGGCGATTATGGTCTGTCATGGCGAGTTGGTTAAGAACCGGCCTTCCACCCAGCATCTGACCACGTTTTATCTGATTATGTCGTTTGCCGGTATGCTGGGTGGTATGTTCAATAGCTTCGTCGCACCGTTTATTTTCAATGCGGTTTATGAATATCCGTTGATGATCGTGGCCGCGTTGTTGTTGCGTCCAGGTGTAAGGGCGGCATTTGCTGATGGTAAGCAAGCATTGTTACAAGCGGCATTCCCGTTGTTATTGATTGTTGTCGGCACAGTGGTGTTTTTTAGTATTGATGATTGGTCGGCGTATTTTGATACGCTGGGCGTGGCATTGATTTTGTTAGTGGGTTTAACCTATAGCTTTAGAAATAAGCCTATTACTCTGGCTCTGTTATCGGGTGCGTTGATTGCCTTTACTATGGCATTGCACGGTTTGATGTCGAATACCTTATATCAGGAACGCACATTTTTTGGTGTGCTGGCAGTGCGCGAAGCTACCATAATGGATGAGCAAGGTCACCCTGAAAAAGTCCATGAGCTGTTTCACGGCACTACCAAGCACGGCGCACAACGCTTGAGCGCTGAAAATTCCCGCACCCCGTTAACCTATTACAGCGTACCAGGCCCGATGGGGCAGTTGTTTAAAGCCTACGATGGCGTGAGCCAGAACTGGAATGTCGGCGTGGTCGGTTTGGGCGCGGGGGCGTTAACGTGTTATGCCAAAGAAGGCCAAACCTGGACGCAATACGAGATTGATCCGCTGGTCGTTGCAATTGCCAGTGATCCTAAATATTTTACCTACATCAGCCAGTGTGGAAAAAATACCACAATGCGCGTGGGTGACGCACGCTTGTCCCTAGATAAAGAACCGGATGCCAAGTTTGATTTGTTGGTGCTGGATGCATTTAGTTCGGATTCTGTGCCGACGCATTTGTTAACCCAGGAAGCCTTGGCGATGTATTTCAAAAAACTCAAGCCGAATGGTTTGCTGGCTTTCCATATTACCAACCGGCATTTAGAGATTAAGCGCGTACTGGCAGATCATGCTAAAAACCTGCATTTCGATGGTTTGCTGCAAGAGTTTAAGCCCAAACAAGAAATGCCTTTGGTGGTTGACACCGATTGGGTGGTGATGGCTAAAGACAGCGCGGCGCTGGAGCCGTTGCGGGTAAGTGGTTTGGGCAGTTGGCAGAAATTGCCGTTGTCATTTGACTTAAAACCCTGGACGGATGATTTCACCAATATCGTCAGCATTTGGCGCTAGGGATTTTTATGGTCAAACTTTGTTTTTATGTGCCGGAAACGCATTTGGAATCGGTAAAAACGGCCTTGTTTGCTAAAGGTGCTGGCCAGTATAAGGCTTATGACCAATGTTGTTGGCAGGTGAGGGGAGAAGGGCAATTCAGGCCTTTGCAACATAGCCAGCCGTTTCTGGGTTTAATCAACCAACTGGAAAAAGTGCTGGAATATAAAGTGGAAATGGTTTGCGATGAGGCTATTGTTAAAGATGTGTTGTCGGCATTGATTAAAGCCCATCCTTATGAGGAGCCTGCTTATGAGATTTACAGGATTTTGACAGCTGAGGATTTGTAGTATTTGATAGTTTACCGAGGATATTTGATGCAATGCAGAATCGGTTGTGGTGCCTGTTGTATTGCGCCATCAATTTCGTCCGCCTTACCGTTGCATCCTTTGGGTAAGCCAGCTGGCGTGCGTTGCCTGCATTTGGATGCGGGCAATAAGTGTGCGATTTTTTTGTCGCCGAGCAGGCCATCGGTGTGTCATGGCTTTAAGGCGACAGTGGATGCGTGTGGCAGTTCCCGTGAACAAGCACTGGCTATTTTGTCGGAATGGGAGACTTTGACGGCAGAAAATTAAAGTTGATTTTTCGGTTGTGTCTTTCGGAATTCATAGCATGATGATTTCGGTACCTTATCCACTAATTTATCCAGCTTACTGTGCTACAGTTTCAGCCTCGCTACACAACTGTCTCGCATCCGCTAAACACATCGCCAACAACACCTCAGGTACTTGATGGCTTTGGTTTAACGCCACCACCCGCACAATGGCCGCACCGTGCTCGGCGGTTAAAATTTTCTGCGGCAACAATTCCCCGTACAACCACACACTGACCTGATCCGCAGATGCAACCACCGTTTGCCCCGCCATTGCAGCGGCTCTTGCCAACATACTGGCGGCCAATAAATCCATTACCCCCGCCGTACACTGTTGCTGCAATAAAATCTCGGCTGCCTGTAATTTATCAACCGCACTTTTAAACAGCGGATTCGGTGGAATGGCTTCTTTTGCAACCGTTTCAACCAACACCTGGGCATTCAAGACGGGGGAGGCGACCCCCAAACGCTGCATACTGCGCAACGTATGTGCCGCCATCGCCACCACCGGCAAATCCGCTTGCGACAGTTCTTCTGCCAACAATTCATCAGCTTCAGTACACGATTCCAATATCACCAACAAACCACCACCTGCGCCCATAATCTGCTGAATACGCTGCTTAAAAGCATTTTGTACCGCCACAATCGCCAGCTTGATGTGGCTGTTATCTTCTTCGACAACCGTATCGGTGTGCTTAACAGCGGCCGATGTTTCTGTGGGCGCTGCACTGTTATCGGCACTAACAATGTCAAGCTCTTTAACTTCGGTGACAATGTCCTCTTTAGCGGCAGGTGATCCAGCCAAATCGTCAATCAAAGTCTCCAGCATTTTTTTGGAGACACCGACCACATCCTCTTCGGCATCGGGGTTGACCACATTATCAAACAAATCCCGCTTACCTTTAACCAGACTGGTGACGCGTTGCTCATAAGAATCTTCGGCCAGCAGCACAAAAACCTGCACTTTCTGTTGTTGCCCCAAGCGATGCACACGGGCAATGCGCTGATCCAGCACCGCCGGATTCCACGGCATATCCAGATTAATCAACACCGAAGCCGATTGCAGGTTTAAACCCACACCGCCCGCATCGGTGGAGATGAACACTTGTATGGCATCATCGTGTTCAAATTTATCCATCAATTCGCCGCGTTTGTGGCTAGGGATGCTGCCGTGCAAGCTCACACAGCCAAGCCCCATGCCATTGACCAACGTGGCAACCATCGCGGTCATTAACGCCCATTGCGAAAAAATCACCACTTTGTGGTTGCTCATCAGGCACAGCTCTTCCAATAGCCGCGACAACTCATCCAGCTTGGGCGAACCGAAGGTTTCTTTATCCACCAATCCCGCTGCATTACACGCCATTCGCGCTTGTTGCAACGATGCCATCATGCGATTTTGTTCGCTGGGTGTTAATGGCCTGCGCCTGGCAATCTGAGCCAATAACGAGGCCGCCGACATGCCGGAATCGTGCAGTTCGCGCTGTTTTGGAGTCATGGCAATGTCCAACACCACCTCGGTACGCTCCGGTAACTGATCTTTTACCAAGCTGCGGTTACGCCGTAACATCACCGTGCTAATCCGGCGGCGCAGTTCCGATAAGTTACGATAGCCAATGACTTTGCCGCGTTCATCAGTGACATGGAAATCCAGGAAACAGCGCCATAATGGCCCCAGCACCCGCGCATCGATGACTTGCAACAGGCTGTACAAGTCTTCCAGACGGTTTTCCAGCGGCGTGCCAGACAGTACGAACACATAGCGCGAGGGGATGGATTTGACGTGTGCAGCAATTTTGGTGCGCCAGTTTTTAATGCGCTGCGCCTCATCCAGGATCACCAAATCCGGTTTCAGGGTTTCGCAGATGACACTGCGGTCGCGCAACACCAGTTCGTAATTGATGATAAAGAACAGCGCGTCGGCACGGTAATTAACGGCGCGATTTTCTGCTGCACCCTGTACTACTTGCACGGTGCGGCCAGTGAATTTAGTGATCTCCCGTGCCCATTGCTGCTTTAACGACGTTGGGCAAATGATCAGTACTTTTTGCACACCGGCATTGTCTGCCAACCAAATACTGGCGACAATGGATTGCAAGGTTTTACCAAGACCCATGTCATCAGCCAGCAATGCCCTGCCGCGTGAGGCCAAAAACGCCACGCCTTCAATCTGGTAAGGGAAGAGTTTGGCGGTAACGCCTGGCAAAACACCGTGCGCTTGTATAATCTGCTTGGAGATTTGCAGCGCCCGCAGTTGATGGCTGGCATCTTCGGCACATTGGCGGGCATAGTTGTGCGCATCTTCGCCGATCTGGATGTCTTCACGCCCTGCAACGCGCTGGACAAACTGGAAAAAATCGTCCGGTAACCGTGCAGTAAACAGGCCGTCAGCATTGAAGAATTCGTGGAATATCAGCGCCAGTTCCACTTCAATTTCAGGTGTTTTGTGCAAGCGTATCTGTGGGTTGGTGGCGGAATCCCACGCCAGATACACAAACGAAATCGGCGAACCGGCAGCCTTTAAATCTTTATAACCAGGACGTTTTTTGGCGTAGTGTAATACGGCTTCGATATGTTTGCAGGTGCCAAGGCGGTTGCTGGCAAGATCAGGACAGGTGCAATAATTCATCCTCGCGGTTAGCGAACGGATATGGACGTGATAAGACCGTTGCCACGGCGTGGCTGACACCAGTGAACTGGCTTGCCAGATACCAAAGGCCAGGTTACCACTGACTAAATTGACTTTAACTTCATTGCGGCCTTTTTTGACGCGTTCGTTAATTGCCTCATCCATTGCGCTGCCCAAACCTTGTTCGGGATCGTCGCTGCCAAATTGCTCGGCGTAACTGTATAACGCGGCGATGACGTGTTTGCAGATGGGCCGTTCGTCGGGGCAATCACAGGCGGTCAGTAGCTGGTCGTCTTCGCCGCGTGCCAATTCCACCCAATAAGGTTGGTCGAGCCGTGAGCCTTCCACTTGGGCAATCACCGTCTGGTCTTGGACATCCAGGGCAAACACACGGTTTTCAATAAAATACGCCAGGCCTTTTTTAAGGGTGATCTCGGAGGTTAAGGTGCTTAAACGTTCGGTATCAAAGAGAAAAAAATCATTGCTCATGGCGTTCACGGTTAGCGAATAGAAGATTCGCTTTATTTTACATGAGGCTAGGGCAGGTTGAAGCTAATTCTGCAAAGCAGCCTATAATTTTAAGATAAATAGCTTTTGCCTTTGATTGAAGACAGATAAGATATCGCGTGTTCATGTTAGGCTAAATGTGCTATTGAATTGAAATCACTACAACGTATTTCAGGAGCTGATAATGATTAAAATTTACAACCCTTAATTGACCGAGAAACTGAACTGGTTATGCCTTTAAACGATGAGTCGTATTTTAAGCAATTTTTTTTAGAATTGGGCGCACTGTGCTGGCGTAACGGTTTAGAGCTCAGCCCTAGCAATATTCACAAAAAATTGGCAGATCAACAACAATTGCATTCACGAAATCAAGTGGCTTGATTTTTGGGTAGTCACAAAAATACTGCCAAGCACTGCGCAGTGTAAATAAATCTTCAAAAACTGAGTTTGGCTGTATGTATTAAAATACACTCACGCTGCAATTAACAAGTGGCGGGGTATTATCATCTCCTCACTTAAACTGCGTGTTCTTTAAGCCACTCTTTAAGCGCATTATTCATGCGTGTCTGCCAGCCTTTTCCAGTCGCACGAAAAGCGTCTAATACAGTGTTATCCACACGTAATGCAATCTGTGTTTTTTCAGAGCCGCTAGGTCTGCCGCGTCGTATACGGTTCAATTCAATACCTGCACGTAATTCTTCGTCGGTTGCTGGACGGTCGTCTTCATTAATGCCGTCCCAGACAAAATCTTGCGACGGCGGCAGGTTTTGTACTGCCGATAGCACTTCTTCACGACTCATCGTATTCGTTTTCGAGCCAATCATGATAAACCTCTCTTTATTTGTTACTTGCGCGTCGAAAGCTGATGATGCGTGTTGCATTGTCACGTTCAACGTGAACTACGGTGAGTACTGCCAAAAAACCCAATGCGTATGACATTGACTGTGTTCGCAATTCGCCGCTACGCGTTATTAATGCATCAAGTCGATAGAATGACTCAAGAACTTCGCCAGCATCAACAAAATCTAACCCGTGCTTACTGAGATTTGATTGTCGCTTAGTTTCGTCCCAGGTGAGTTCTGTTTTCATAGTAATAATGTATATGCAATTATTTAATACGTCAAGATGCCTCCAAGCTATCTCTACGTAAATAAACCCCCAAAAACTGAGTTTAGCCGTTGAATTAACACATCCCTCAACTACAATTTAAACAGCCAAAAACTTTATAGTTTTGGCCCACAAACACGCAACAGGCTAACGCGCAAACAAAAAGCCCCTAAACAAGGAACTTACCATGACAATGGTTTCTAATCCAAGCACCAAGCACCAAGCACCAAGCACCAAGCACCAAGCACCAAGCACCAAGCACCAAGCACCAAGCACCAAGCACCAAGCACTCACGCAAGCTGATATTTTATTTCTCGCTAACGTTATTGACTACGCTGGGGTTTAGCCATCAGGCAAATGCGGCGTTGACAGATGGCTTGGTGGCGTATTATCCGTTTAATGGTAATGCCAATGACGAAAGTGGTAATGGCAATAATGGCATGGTAACTGGAGCTCAAATAACCAACGACAGAAATGGAAATTCAAATACCGCTTACCATTTTAATGGTTCGGGTAATAAAATAACGGTTCAAGACACAACCAAGCTAAATTTTGGAACCAGCGTATTTTCTATCGGTGTTTGGGTGAAATCGACTCAACAAGGCATTGGGAAAAGAATAGTCACTAAAAGAGGTGGAACTAATTCGGGTAATTGGTATTCTTTAGCGATTAATAATAACAAAGCATGGTTTGAAATTTACGCACAGGGCGATCTATACTCAACTAAAGCGATAAATGACGGTAATTGGCATTTTATAGCGGTCACCAGAGACGCATCTACTAAAAAATATTCCATGTATATTGATGGGGTTTTTGATACAACAATACAGGACACAGGTTTAAATCTCAATACGACTGCAAATACACCGCTAGAAATTGGAGTTTGGTGGAATGAGTCTTACGACTCAGGTACGTTTAATGGTGTAATCGACGAACTCCGCATCTACAACCGCGCCCTAACCGCTGCCGAAGTCAGCGCACTTTATCAACAAGGCACAACGCCAACCATTACCAGCATCACCCCCACCAAAACCGTGATTGGCAAACCGACCACTTTTGAAGTGCGCGGACAAAACTTAAACGCCAACATGGGCTTTACGGTCGGCGATTGTGCCTATTCCAATGTCGCACTCGCAGGTGGCACACCGCAGTTACAACGCTTTGTCTGTACCCAATTTGGCGCGGCGGGAACAAAGCAAGGTTTAATCGCAACCAAACCCGGCGGTACAAAACTGCATGGCTTCAAGGTGTCAGCACTGCTTATTCCTCCTAGCACCACGCCAATGGCAACCCTCACAGGGCGCGTCAGAATTGGTTCTTCGATCGGTAGCAATGTAGTTTTATCCCGCAGCGATACCGTCAATGCCTGTTTAACGGATGCGCTGGGACAGTTTAGCTGCCCTGTTCCCGCAGGTTGGACAGGAACGCTCGTGCCACAAGCCAAAGGGGTGGGATTTTCCCCCGCGTTGATTTATGTTAAAAATGCGCAAGGTAAAAAAGTCTTGAATGATGCGCTGACAAAATTTGCCTTTAACGGCACACCGTTAGACAGTTTCCCCGCCAATGGGTTGATGGCTTCGGATTGGCAAAAATTGCCCACCGATAATACGAAATGGATTATCAGTACCGCGAATGGTGAAAAAAATGATTTACGGAGTTATGAAGGACGGTTTAGTTTTCGCTCCGCGCCGATTGCTGCCAATCAAATCAGCGCGATTCAAACCACTGTTAAGGTAACGCAAGCGGCCGCTGTCGTTTTTGCTCGTCGTGTTTCCAGCAATGCTGGGCATGGCGTGTTAAGTTTTTACATTGATGCGACTAAAAAAGCGTCATGGTCTGGCGAAAAAGCTTGGCAAACCGTACGATTCCCGCTTACCGCAGGAATGCATACGTTGCGCTGGGAGTATAAAAAAGATGCGGGTGCGGCGAAAGGTGCAGATGCGGCGTGGATTGATGAGGTGAGTTATCCGGCTTCGGTGCGAACTAGAGTCATTGGAACAACGGCGAAAGCCACTTGTGTAGGGGTAACGCAAGGGACGCTAATTTTGATGACTATTAAAAATCCCACTTGTGAGCAGGTAAGGGCTTATTTGGCTTGGTCAAAAGTCTTTCGGATGATAAATCTTAGCGAAGCTGATACTTTCGTTAATGCCATTAATGGCATTGAAGTCGCTAATGAAGCAACGCAAAACTATATTGAAATAGGCGGTAAAATTCTTGATTACACGAAATTTGCTTATGTTTATGCAACAAAATCTGTAGACGCAGTGGCGGAAGAGGCGGCTGGAATAATTATCTCCGAAACGACAGGAGTAGCTTGTGAATTAACGAATAGTCCCGTTACTAAAGAAAGGTGTGATTTTGCGGGTCAAGCCATTAGTTCAGCGGTGACATATGGTATTGCAGCGGCGGCTGGTACAACAGCAGTGGTATTGACTCCTGCTGAAAGTGTTGCAATTGGTGGAATTTATATTGCCAAAAAAAGTTTTTCACTGGGTAGTAATCTTGCAGCCGCGTGGGATGCTGGTGCTGCGACTGAAGCAATAAATACCATTA
Organism: Crenothrix sp.; assembly: GCF_043729335.1. Taxonomy (NCBI): domain Bacteria; kingdom Pseudomonadati; phylum Pseudomonadota; class Gammaproteobacteria; order Methylococcales; family Crenotrichaceae; genus Crenothrix; species Crenothrix sp. The sequence continues at coordinate 177,134 of NZ_JAYTLQ010000026.1, forward strand.
ACATCTCTGATTTATTTTTGGATGAATACTACAAAAACGGGATGAATTTAACGACTATGCGTAAAAATTATGGCGTTACGAGTACCAGTTTAGGCATGTTAGTTGATGCTTTGGCAAACAAAAAAGGCTATAAAAATTCGTGGTATGGTACTGAATATATCAATGCAGATGTGGTTGGAATTATTAATCGAGTTATAGCAAAAAATAAAGCGTTGCAACTGTTGCAACCTTAAGCTAAACCAATGAGTGCCAGTCATTAAAGGACTGGCATTCATGAAGGAAATGTGTAATCCGTAAGCATTACCACTGTTTAGAAAAACCTTCCAAACCCAGACGCTGGAATCTGCTGCTTTTGCTGCCAGCGGTACGGCGTTATCGTGGATGGGCAATGTTGATGCAACCAAAACCCTGTTAAATTGGGCACGCCAAGCGCCAGATGATGCCGCAGAACAAGCCCAACAATGGATTGGTAGCGCCGCTGGGCGTGATCCTGATTCATCCCTGTTTCTAAAACAAGCGTTGGCGCAAAATAACACCTTCCAAAGTGCCGAAGTTAAAAAAGGCATTTTGCTGGTGATGAGTGAGCGTTAATATAAAATAGTGGCTAGCCACGACAGCTACGACTTAGAAGTAGTTTTTGTGTACAATTGGCGGCTATGAAAAGATTAGAATTATTACAGTATTTAATGCGCAATGGTGCGGTGATATTACGGGAAGGTAGTCGTCACACTATTGTTGAATGCCGTGGACTCAAAACACAAGTGCCTAGACACCGTGAGATTGTCGATGAATTGGCTCGGAAGATTTGCAAAGATTTAGGATTACCTTTTGTGAGATAAATAATGAAATATCGTGCGATGCTAAAACAAGTAGATGGATGGTGGATAGGTTGGCTTATTGATTTACCTGGTGTTAATGCTCAAGAAAAAAGTAAGGAGGCGTGTTTGCAATCCTTACAAATTGGTGCCCAGGATATGTTGTCAACACCGGTTACTTTTGAAGAAAACACCATAATGGCAATTATCGAAATCCCCGAGGCTGCATAACCCGTAAGATGATGAGTTACACGTTGCCAAACACTGTTTGGCAACGTGGTTTTACCACTTTACTGAACAGGCCGTGATGGGCTGATTGGAATAAATCATCATTTACTCCAAAATTGAATGCATCTATTTTGGGAGAAAATTGTGTTAAATCTAACATTACATCACGTTACAAAGCACTGTTTAGTAATGGAGTTTTAATGCCCAAATTAAAGAAGATATTTTGGCGGTTATGAAATGATCACCCTAAACAAAAAAAAGGGCAGCATATAAAAAATGCTGCCCTTTTTTGATATAAAGCGAGACGTAAGCCTCGCGCAAATATAATCTTAACGTTTTGAGTACTGAGGACGCTTTCTGGCTTTATGAAGACCAATTTTCTTGCGTTCTACAATACGCGAATCACGGGTAACAAAGCCCGCTTTTCTAAGTACTGGGCGTAGTGTTTCGTCGTATACCATCAGAGCACGGGTAAGACCGTGGCGAATGGCACCGGCTTGGCCAGAGGGGCCGCCGCCTTTAACAATCACGTTGATGTCGAACTTGCCTTCCATCTCAACGGATTGCAGTGGCTGGCAAGAAACCATCTGGTCAGTTTTGCGACCAAAATATTCCTCAAGAGTCTTCGAGTTAACGGTGATTTTTCCGGTTCCTGTTGTTGCATAAACACGTGCTATTGCACATTTACGACGACCGGTTCCATAATATTGAGTTGCTGCCATTAGAGTCTACTCGCTTATAATTCTAAAACTTTTGGCTGTTGAGCCTGATGATCATGTTCAGGGCCTGCATACACTTTCAATTTCTTGAACATGGCACGTCCTAATGGATTGTTTGGCAACATCCCTTTAATCGCTGTAGTAATAATACGATCAGGAAACGTTTTTCTTAATTTACCCAGGCTTACGGTTTTTAAATTACCGATGTAGCCAGTGTGATGTTGATAAAGTTTATTTTTTTCTTTATTGCCGGTAACGCCAATTTTTTCGGCATTGACGACAATAATGTAATCACCGGTATCAACATGCGGTGTATATTCTGGTTTATGTTTGCCGCGAAGACGAAGTGCAATCTCAGAAGCAAGACGACCTAATGTCTTTCCCTCTGCATCGACTACGTACCAATCGCGCTTAACTTCTTCTGGTTTTGCACTAAATGTTTTCATTCGTTACTTACGTCTTGCTATTAAAGGCTAAATAAATGACCGCCAATCATACTAAATATTGCCCGGTTTTTCAATTTTTATTATAGAGAATCGCAAATAAGTCGCAGTAATTATGTTAAACCTTGATATTTAGCGAGTGTAATTTGCGATAAAGATGGGTACGCTCCATGCCTACGGCTGCGGATAATTTTGCAACACTGCCCCCGGTTTTTTCAAAATGATATTCCAGATAGGCTTTTTCAAAATGATCCCTGGCTTCTTTTAAAGGCAGATTAAAAAAGTCGGGTACGGATGACGATGACATGACATCGCTGGCCACGGTGCCCAAAGCCGCCTTAACTTCTGCTAATTCAATATCTTCACCCACACCCAGGATCATCAGGCGTTGCACCAGATTTTTTAATTCCCGTACATTGCCGCGCCAACTGTAGTTGCGTAAAAAATTTTGTGCCGCCATCGAAAAACGTCGGAAAGCTAATTTTTCGTGGTTGACAAAATAATCGACATAAAAATTGAGCAATCCCGGCACGTCTTCGCTGTGTTCCCGCAGTGGCGGAATGTCGATAATGACTTCGTTAAGCAGGTAAAACAAGTCTTGCCGAAAACGCCGTAAGCGCATTTCTTCTTCCAGGGAAATGCGTGTCGAGGTAATTATTCTGACATCGACCCGTACGGCTTCACTGCCCCCCACGCGTAAAAAAGTGTTGGATTCCAGGGCACTTAACAGGCGTGATTGGGTTTCTTTGTCCATATCGCCTATTTCACCCAGAAATAAGGTGCCTTTATGCGCCCGTTCCAATAGACCGATATGGATTCTACCGTTATCCTCTTTACCAAAAAATTCTACCGCTGAATTTTCGGGGGAAATACTGCCCACGGCGACATCAATAAAGGGACCATCACGGTGAGGGCTGTTGTTATGCAAATAACGGGCGTACATTTCTTTGCCGACCCCTGCTTCACCGGTAAACAGGATACGTGCATCGTGTTGCGCCAGACGCTTGAGATGGTCTTTGATTCTGGCAACAGCGGCGCTTTTGCCAATGGGCTCAATATCGACGATTAGTTGTTGTTTAAGACCAGCATTTTCTATTTGCAGATTGCTGGCTTCAAGGGCTCTTTCGATAATGAGCAGTAGTTTCGCCAGCGACAGCGGCTTTTCAAGAAAATCATAAGCGCCAAGTCGTGTGGCTTCCACAGCGGTTTCTACCGAACCGTGGCCAGACATCATGACTACAGGGCAAAGCAGGGCATCTTCAGCGACCCACTCTTTCAGTAACGTAATGCCATCGGTATCGGGCATCCAGATGTCTAGCAGAATTAAATGCGGAATTTTAGATTCTTTTAATTCGTGTGCCACTCTGGCATTTTCTGCGGCATAAACCTGATAGCCTTCATCTTCAAGGATTTCGCAGACCAGGCTGCGAATGTCGGGTTCATCATCAACAACTAAGATACGGGGTTTTTGTGTGTTCATGGTTTCTCAGATATTTCAAAGTTGCTTGCAGGGAGCTGTATGATAAAGCCGACACCAATGTGGCGTGTAGTATCGACCCATATTGCGCCGCCATGTTGTTCAATTATTTTTTTGACGATGGCGAGCCCTAAACCTGTGCCTTTGGCTTTGCTGGTCACATAAGGTTCAAAAATGGATTCCAGTTGTTCCTCATTAACGCCGTGGCCATCGTCATATAAGCCTATTTCTATAAAATCGGTATTATTTTGTTGCACGCGATGGATGATAATGTCTATTTGACCGTTGCCATCTATCGCCTCCAGCGCATTTTTAATCAGATTATGAAGGACTTGCCGCATACTGATCGGATCGCCTTTGATGATCAGTAAGCCTGTTTGGTCATAATAGGTTTTAAATTTTACACTAGACGGCAAAGTATAGAGTGCTAATACTTCCTGTACCAACGTTGGCAGGTTAATATCAACCGTCTGTTTTTTAGACGGTTTGGCGTACTCGGAGAAATCATCCACCATTTCTTTCATGGCTTCAACTTGTTGGACTATGGTCGCGGTAGATCGTTGCAAAATATCGGCATCCGCAGGATCTAATTTTGAGGCCAGCTTATGTTGCAAACGTTCGGCGGATAATTGTATCGGCGTTAATGGATTTTTGATTTCGTGTGCTAATCGTCTTGCCACTTCACCCCAGGCAGCATTTTTTTGCGCCTGGATTAAATTGGTTACGTCATCAAACACCACCACCGCACCCACGCGTATGCCCAGTTGAGAAAATAACGGCGTGCCACGGCAGAGCAGCTCTTGTCGACCATTGGGGCCTAAAAAAGCGATCCGGTGCTGCCAAATATCATCGGTTTGTACCAATAGGCGCTGAATGGATTTTAGGGGCTCGGCCAGTTCCGAATAAATTTCTGCCACTTCCAACAAGGTTTGGCCAATAAAATGGCTGACGTGGACATGGAAAATCCGGTAGGCGGCCTGATTGGCGGTACGGATTTTATATTCCACGTCGAAACTGATGACGCCAGCGGTTAAATTGGCCAGTATGGTTTCCAGGTAAGCGCGTTGGTTTTCAACGATAAATCCGGCTTGTTTGGTTTCATCGCGCGCCATGGCAATACGGTGCGTCATATCATTAAACGATTCTACCAAAAAGCCCAGGTCATCATGGGTCACCACTGGCAATTGCTGGTCGTAATGGCCTGATGCCACCGCCTGAGTACCTTTAACTAGCTCTTTAACCGGGGCAATAATGTTGCGGATGCTGATAAAAGCCACCCAAATCGCCGCCAGCATGCTCATCAGCAATACCAGCGACAAGGTCAGTGAAAAACTTAATTTGAGCGAGTCGCGTAGAAAATTCATTTCCTGATAGCGCACAAAGGCAAATTCGACCGAATCGGCTAAATCGGCAATGCGTGTGGGGACGGTAAAAAGTGCCTGTAAATAGTAAGGCTCTTGTGCCTTAATTGTCACCATGACACGGATCATCAATTCATTGTCATGGATAGGTGCCAAGGTGACAAACTCACCATTGCGGCGCAGTTGTAGCCAGGCGTGTTCATCAGGCAAGCTGGGTAAAAGATCGCCTGGATTGGTGCTGCTGGAAGCAATGATACGGCCTTGACGTGAAAACAGCGTCATTTCCGATGAGCCAGACTGATCCAGCAAGTTTTCCATTTCAAAAGAAGCCATGCTTTCGGAGGTTTCTTGCAATTTTTCAGCTAATTGCTGGGTTTGTCGTAAGTGCCAGCGCATGCGCTGATCCAGAGAGGTTTGGCTCAATTCCAGCGCATCTTCCATCGCCCGGTCTATTTCCACGTTAAACCAGCTGTCAAAACCTTGATGTAAAAACTGCATGGAAAAATAGAATACGATAATAGCCGGTGCCAGTGCCAGTAATACGAATAGCGAAATCATGCGCGTTGTTAACCGCGATCCCGCCTCGCGTTTTTTTAGCTGTTTAGTCAGTGAGTAAATATTGGCGCAAACCAAGCCCAGCAAGATGACAGAGCCCAAAGCGTTAATGATCAGTAGCCAGGAATACATGGCGCTCAGTTGCGAGGATTCCTGAGTGGCCGAACTCATTAGTTGTAACGACGCCAAAATCAATCCAAACAAGATTAAGATGAACACGTTAACGGGCAATTTCATTTTGTTAGTGACCATGTGCTCCATTCACTGGAAAGATACCACTGCGGATTTAGGTAGGCCATTGTGCGTAACGGTAAGGGCAGGGCATTACGGTTGAACAACACTCGCATTGCGGCACGGTATTGATTTTTTTTAAGATTGATAAAGCCGCTGGAAATAACCGGGAAGTCGCGGATATTTGACATTAAATCCAGGGCCGCGGATAAAGTAGAAAAATTGTATACCTCGCCGCTGCTTTCATTTTTTACCCGATACATGTTCAGCAGGGCATGGTATTGCAAACGATAACGTATTTCCTTTTCGGCCAGCGTTCTGTTCCAAAGCAGGTCGTGTTGTTCCTGGACTTCAACCTGCACAATCCAGAATAAAGGCACACCATTTTGCAAGGCATTTAGGGCTTTTTTACTAAAGTAGTAATTGATTTCAGCAGAGAGCACATAGCTATTGTCCTGCAAGCTTAGGCTGGCTTGTTTGATGGTTGATACCTCATCGGCGGCGTGTAATGATGCCGATAACAGCGATAAAACCAACGCTAAGAAACAACAAATCCATTGATGTAATAAGGTATTTTTTTCACGAAACCGACAAAAAACACGCAAAAAACTCTTGGCGCAAGCAGCGAACCTGATGCATTCAGAGTGCTCAGCCTCTGCAAGGTGTACTTGATAATAGCTCACTTTGAACCCCATTAGCGCGGTCATTTTTTTCGTGCTTTCCGTGGATAATAGCGTTCAGTTACTGTTTTTTGAAGCGGGCATAATAAAAGCCATCCATACCTGATTCGCCACTGATAATTTGTTTGCCAACGGGTCGTATCATGCCCCAATCGGACAAAATTGGCCACTCAATGGCATCTGAGTGTGTGGCTAAAAATGCCGCCGCTTGCTGTTCATTTTCTGACTTAAGTATGGAGCACGTTGCATACAGCAGGGTTCCACCGATAGCGAGCATTGACCACGCGGCTTCGAGCAGGTTTTTTTGTAAGACCTGTAATTGCGCAATATCTTCAACTCTTCGCAGCAATTTAATATCAGGATGACGGCGAATAACGCCCAGTGCCGAGCAAGGGGCATCTAATAAAATACGCTGAAACGGGATATTATCCCACCAATCTTGTGGTGTTGCGGCATCTGCAACTATCTGGGTAGCCTGCAATTGCAAACGCTGCAAGTTTTCGCTAACGCGCACCATTCTGGAGTCATCAATATCAACAGCGATTAATTCTTTTAAATGCGGCTGGCTTTCCAAAATATGCGCGGTTTTGCCGCCTGGCGCAGCGCACAAATCCAATACCCGATCCCCCGTTTGTACATCCAGCAGTTCGGCAGCCAGTTGCGCGGCGCTGTCCTGCACTGAAATTAAGCCTTGTGCAAAGCCGGGTAGTAATTCTACCGCGACAGGTTTATGCAAGATAATGGCGCTTGCGCACTGTGGCGGCGCAGTGCCAGAAATATCGTGTTGGTTCAGTTGCTGTAAGTAATTGTCACGGCTGATTTTTGACAGATTAACCCGCAGGCTCATAGGCGGTTGCAGGTTGTTTTGAGCAAAAATCTGTGCCGATTGTTCAGGCCAGCTTTGGCTAATCTGTTCAATCAGCCAATCAGGGTGGCTGGTTGCCGCTGATAAAGTGTTATCGGCAGCAGCTTCCAGTTCGGTTTGTTTTCTCAGGTAGTTTCTAAGCAGTGCATTGATAAGACCTTTTGCCCAGGCTTTTTTGCCGACCGCTGCCACTGTCTCAGATATTGCCGCATAAGGTTTTACCCGCATAAAGCCCAGTTGATACAGCCCCACCAACGCTAAGGCTTTGATGCTGGTATCTTTTAACGGCTTATCGAGTAATTGGCTGAGAATGAAATCCAGTCGGTAATAATACCGGCACACACCATAACAAATGGCTTGTACAAAAGCGCGATCTTTGCTGGATTCGATGGTTTGCAAAGCTGAGTCCAAGGCCATTGTTAGCGATTGTCCTTCGTCTATTATGGAAGACAAAACTTGTGCAGCAACGCGGCGTGTATTCACTGATTATTCAACCTAATATCAAATCATTAACAGAGTGGGCATTCAGAAAAGCATGAATGGGCAGGCGCTTGCCGCCGGGTAATTGCACTTCTAATATACGCAGCCGACCTTGTCCTGTCGCCACGTCCATCTGCTTGTGTGTGGCGCTAACGGTGCCGGGTGGCTCTTTTGTGTGTGCATCCAAGACTTCGGCTTGCCAAATCCTTAAGACATTACCCTGGTATAGCGTTTGCGCAACTGGCCAGGCATTTAAGCCTCTTATTTTTCGGCCAATATCCTGAGCCGATGTTGACCAGTCTATGACAGCTTCCTGCTTGGATAATTTCTCTGCATAGGTAACTAGCGATTCATCCTGTTTTTCGGGATGTAGCGTAGCGTTTTTTAGCTGTATCAATACCTTGGAAAGGCCAATAGCGCCTAATGTCGATAATTTATCGTGTAAATTACTGGCAGTATCCTGGTTATTTATCGCGTATTCTTCTTTATGCAGCATATCGCCAGCATCAAGTTTAAGCGCCACTTGCATAATGGTGACGCCGGTTTTGTCATCCCCAGCCATGAGTGCCCGTTGAATAGGCGCGGCACCGCGCCAGCGGGGTAACAATGAGCCATGCACATTCAAACAGCCTAATCTGGGCAAATCCAGCACCGTCTGCGGCAATATCATGCCATAAGCGACCACAATAATAAGATCGGCATTAAATGCCGCCAGTTGCCCTAAATCGTCAGGATTTTTTAAAGACAGCGGTTGTAAAACCGGAATATTGGCCTGTAATGCCAGTTCTTTAACAGGGCTAGGCTGTAGTTTTTGGCCTCTGCCGGCAGGGCGATCCGGTTGGGTGTAAACTGCACAGACATCATGCTGGGAATCCAGCAACATTTGCAAGCTGGGTACGGCAAACGCGGGCGTACCCGCAAAAACAATTTTCATGATTTGACTTGATTCAGTTTATGAATTTTTTCCAACTTTGATTTAATGCGTTGTCGTTTTAATGAGGATATATAATCTACAAATAATTTGCCTTCCAGATGATCCAGTTCGTGCTGTATGCAAACCGCCAGTAAATCGCGGGCTTGCAGCTCAAAAGCTTTGCCATCCCTGTCTAATGCTTTTACTGTGATGTGTTCAGCGCGTTTAACTTTTTCGTAAAAGCCAGGCACAGAAAGACAGCCTTCTTCGGATTCTTCAATGCCGTCTTTTTCAATAATTTCCGGATTAATGAAAAACAAAGGCTCATTTTTTTCTTCGCTAATATCGATAACGATGACCCGCTGCTGGACATTGACTTGGGTTGCAGCCAAGCCAACGCCACGCGCCTCATACATGGTTTCCAGCATGTCATCAGCCAGTTTTTTGATGGAATGATCGATTTTATGAACGACCGCCGCTTTTTTACGCAAACGTTCATCAGGAAATTCGAGAATGGTTAAAATAGTCAACGACACTCCTCCGTTAATATAATTGAATACTGGAATTCTAACTGAATTCATCTAAACTTTGAATTCGCACACATTAAAAAGACCTCTCAGGACTCGATATGGCTTTTCCAACACCGATAAGATTACTTGTACCTTTGCTGTTTAGCATGAGCGTTTGGGCAGATGAAATACAGCTTAATCCCAATCATCCAGGCCAATATACCGTTGTTGAAGGCGATACTCTATGGGCTATTTCGGGGCAATTTTTGCAACGCCCTTCGCAATGGCCGGAGCTGTGGAGTTACAATTCCCAAATACGCAACCCGCATCTTATCTATCCTGGCGATACCATATACTTTTCAACGGTTGATGGTAAGCCTCGCCTTAGCTTTTCCAGGGACACACTGCAATACCAATCAGATCAAGCACGTTTTAATGACAACGCGGATTGTGGTATAGAAAATGAAGATATTACCACTGGACGTACTAATTATGCGCTAGCGACCGGAAAATTATCACCGTGTGTTAGGGTAACTGACATTAAGAAAGCGGTTCAGCTTATTGCCACCGATGAAATTGACCAGTTTTTGACGTCTCCGCGCGTAGTCGGCGCTAACGAGCTTAATAGCGCTCCGTACATTGTTGATCTGGCCGGTGAGCATCTTATCGCGGGTACCGGTAATAAGCTTTACGTGCGCGGTATGGTACAGCCAAAAACCATGTCTTACACTATCTACAGACCCGGTGATGCCTATATTCGCCCCGGAAGCAAAGAAATTTTGGGTTACGAAGCTAAATATATCGGCAATGCCAGCTTGCAAGAGGAAGGCAATCCAGCCACTTTAATGATTACTAAAGCCAATAGCGAAATTCGCATCGGCGATAGAATTATGGCCAATATTGAGGAAAATGTCAGTCTCAATTATTTTCCAAGGCCACCCGAACAAACCATAAATTCCAGTATTATTAGCGTGCTAGGAGGGGTTTCGCAAATTGGTCGCTACAATGTGGTGGTGATCGATAGGGGAACAGATGAAGGGCTTTTGCCCGGTCATGAACTGGATATTTACAAGCGCGGTAAAATTGCCCGAGATCCTTACAGCGTAATTAAAAACGATGTCGTCAAGCTGCCTGATGAGTTTGCCGGTACGTTGATGGTGTTCCGTCCCTTTGAGCATATCAGTTACGCCTTGGTGATGAAAGCTTCACAGGCCATACATGTACTTGATAAAGTACAGACCCCCTGAGCACCTTCAACCAGCCTACCGAAGACATCAAATACTGGCTGGCGTTATTACGTACGCCAAGTGTGGGTTGCAAAACTTTTGTTAAGTTGTTGTTAACCCACACACCCGCTCAGTTATTTGAAGAATCTGCCTCATCCCTCAGAGCCTTGCGCTTAAAAAGTGAAAGCATCGAAGCTATTCAAAAACCGGATTGGCCGCGTGTCGATTTGGATTTGCTGTGGTTAGAGGGTAAAAATAACAGTGTTATTACGCTTAATGATGCCAATTACCCCGCCCAACTCAAAGAAATTTTCGATCCACCCCCCCTCCTGTTTGTACGCGGCAAGCCAGAGCTGTTATCATGGCCACAAATAGCGATTGTCGGTAGCCGTAATCCATCGGCTTTAGGTCTTGAGACTGCTTTTGATTTTGCCAAGATACTCAGTCAGTGTGGCTTTGTTATTACCAGCGGCTTGGCGTTAGGCATAGATGCTGCCAGTCATCGGGGGGCGTTAAATGCCCAAGGTTTTACCATTGCTGTTGCAGGCACAGGGCTGGATCGCATTTATCCGGCTAAGCATAAAGATTTGGCGCTTGAGATTGTTAACACCGGCGCCATTATTTCAGAGTTTCCGCCTGGCACTGTTGCCAAAGCCAATCACTTTCCACGGCGTAATCGGATTATCAGTGGTTTATCGCAGGGCTTGTTAGTCGTTGAAGCCGCTAAGGGCAGTGGCTCTTTGATTACCGCACGGATGGCACTGGAACAAAATCGAGAGGTTTTTGCGATTCCAGGCTCAATTCATAACCCATTGGCACGTGGTTGTAACGCACTGATTCGCGAAGGTGCGAAGCTTGTTGAGACCACTGAAGATATTCTTGAAGAATTAAATCATTATAATCATAGGCTTGATAAAATAGTGCCTTTTGCTTTGCAATCAACGCTTGACCTGGAGCAACAAACATTATTGAATCTCATCATGTTTGGTCCAACTTCTGTTGATAGTTTGGTTGAAAATACGGGTGAATCTGTAGAAGTGATCTCATCAATGCTGCTGATTTTGGAGCTGCAAGGTTATATAGAGGCAACCGCTGGTTGTTATATCCGCATAAAATAAGCCGTAATGACTCCTATGAAAGAAAATGTGTTTGATGTCCTGATGTATTTGTTTGAAAACTACATGGAGGATGAAGTGGAAATACTGCCGGACAGTGATGCGGTACGTACCGAATTGCTAGCTGCGGGCTTTGAGCAAATCGAAGTTAATAAAGCCTTTGATTGGCTAGAGTCATTGGGCTTTCAAGGTGCGATTAAACCCACTGTAGCACCGGCTTTTCGTATTTTTTGCGCAGAAGAAGTGGCTAAGCTGGATTTGGAATGCCGGGGCTTTATTATGTTTCTTGAGCAAAACGGTATCCTGAACGCGTGTAACCGGGAAATTGTTATTGATCGAGTGATGGCGTTGGGTAATGAGGAGATATCCATCGAAAAATTAAAATGGATAGTGCTTATGGTGTTATTAAGCCAGCCCGATGAAGAAATTGCTTTTTCCAGAATGGAAGATATTGTTTATGGCCTAGTACCTATTTACTTACACTAACTACTGACCTTCTAGTACTATCGAATAAATGAGTAAAAATCTTGTTATTGTAGAATCACCCGCCAAAGCCAAAACCATTGAGAAATATTTGGGGCCTGATTTTCAGGTTTTAGCTTCTTACGGCCATGTGCGCGACCTTGTTCCCAAAGAGGGCGCTGTGGATCCAAACAATGATTTCGCCATGAAGTATGAAATTATTGATCGCAACCAAAAGCACGTACAGGCTATTACCAAAGCGCTTAAAGGTGCCGATACATTATATCTGGCTACCGATCCTGACAGGGAAGGCGAGGCGATTTCCTGGCATTTGTACGAGCTGCTTAACGAAAAAAATCAGCTAAAAAACAAAACAGTACATCGGGTTGCTTTTCATGAGATCACCAAAAAAGCGGTGACGGAGGCCATTGCACACCCTGAAGAACTGGCTATTAATCTCATCAATGCCCAGCAAGCACGTCGCGCACTGGATTATTTGGTGGGCTTTAATCTGTCGCCGTTACTGTGGAAAAAAATTCGCAGGGGTTTATCGGCAGGTCGCGTACAAAGCCCTGCATTACGCATGATTGTTGAACGTGAGCTTGAAATTGAAGCGTTTAAAACCCGCGAATATTGGACAACTGATGCGTTATTAACGGCGCAAGAGCAAGGTTTTAAAGCCAAGCTTACCCATTACAATGGCGAAAAACTCAATCAGTTTAGTCTTAACACCCAGGATTTAGCAGAAGAAGCCAAGCAAACGCTCTTGCATGCCGCCGATGGCCAGTTGTTGGTTAGCGAGCTGGAAAAAAAGCAGCAAAAACGCAATCCTGCGCCACCTTTTATCACCTCTACGTTGCAGCAGGAAGCCTCGCGTAAACTCGGCTTTACGACTAAACGTACCATGATGGTCGCCCAGCAATTGTACGAAGGTATTGATATTGGCGGCGAAACTGCTGGCCTCATTACTTATATGCGTACCGATTCGGTAAACTTGTCTGCTGATGCCGTAACAGAAATGCGGACATTAATAGCGGAGATTTATGGCGCGAATAACGTACCCAAAGAGCCTCGGCAATTTAAAACCAAATCTAAAAATGCCCAAGAAGCCCATGAGGCGATTCGACCGACTTATCCGCGTCATCTGCCTAGTCAGCTCAAAGATTATTTAACCGTTGAGCAGTTTAAACTGTATGAACTGATTTGGAAGCGCACGATTGCTTGCCAAATGATACATGCGACTTTGGATATGGTAGCTGTGGATTTAAGTTGTGACGGCGAAAAACATATTTTTAGGGCAACGGGATCTACCATTGCTATTCCTGGATTTATGACGGTGTATCTGGAAGGTAAGGATGATACCAATGAATCTGATGATAAAGAGAACCTGTTGCCGTTTATGGAAGAGGGTCGTCCGGTTACGCTGCTGGACATTACCAGTACGCAGCATTTTACCGAACCACCACCCCGTTATGGCGAAGCTAGTTTAGTCAAGTCTTTGGAAGAGCATGGCATAGGTCGGCCTTCAACGTATGCGTCGATTATTTCTACCTTACAAAACCGTGAATACGTAACGCTGGAAACCAAGCGTTTTTATCCAACAGATGTCGGTAGAATCGTTAACAAATTTTTGACCGAGCATTTTACCAAGTACGTCGATTACGATTTTACCGCCAATTTAGAAGATGAGCTGGATGCGGTTTCTCGAGGAGAAAAAGACTGGATTCCTTTAATGCACGAGTTCTGGACACCCTTTACCACGCTGATTCATGAAAAAGAAGCCAGTGTTCAGCGAAAAGATGTTACGCAAGAAGTCATTGATGAAAAATGTCCTGAATGCGCGAGTCCGTTATCAATACGTTTGGGTAGGAATGGTCGCTTTATAGGCTGCACACATTATCCTGAATGCTCGTATACTCGAAATTTAAATGACGATGCTAATGCAACCGAAGAGCCGGAAGTTTTAGAGGGTCGAACCTGTCCAAGCTGTGGATCGCCGTTGGTTTTTAAAATGGGACGCTATGGTAAATTTATAGGCTGTAGCGGATATCCTCAATGTAAGCATATCGAACCATTAGAAAAGCCACAAGATACGAATGTCGAATGCCCACAGTGTAAAAAAGGTAAGATTCTTAAACGTAAGTCACGCAATGGAAAAATATTTTATTCTTGCTCGGAATATCCGAAATGTAGTTATGCTTTGTGGGATGCCCCTATAAAGGAAAATTGCCCAGAATGCGATTGGCCTATTTTGACAGTAAAAGAAACTAAAAAACGCGGTACAGAAAAGGTGTGCCCACAAAAAGACTGCAAATATGCAACGCCTTATGAAGGTGAGCTTGCGCATATAAATAGCTAAGTTGTCAGTCAGCATCGAAAAGGGACTAAATAACTTTTACTGAGTAGTGACCATCCAAATCCAAAATAGCAGATAAAACAGCGAGGTGTTTATTGTAGGTTGCCGGTGCTTGTGATTTTTCGGCTTGAGAGTGTCGCGGATAAGTTCCGGTGTAATATCGGAAAGTAAGGTTTTGCCTAAGCGTTGCCCCCACCATAAAACTAATCGTACACGGTCATGGTCTTTGCCAGTCCACCAGCGCATGTATTCATCAGCTAAGCGAGTGAATTTTATAGCGCAGGGCTTAATGCCTTTGGCTTCGTATTCCTGGGCATTCAAAACAGCACGATTACCCCGGGTACGGGCATCTTGCTTGGGTCTGAATGTTTTGGTTTTGATTCCCTTACCAGATTTGGTAAGAATTGTGCGGTAACGGGTTTCGCCGTTTTTTAGGTCAACTTTGATAATGTGGAAATTCAGCATCTGCGTATCCTCAATTTTGAGGGTAAAAACAAGACTACTATTAAAATCACTGTAGTCGATGGTTTTAGTACACAGTTACTAAAGCTTTTTTAGCCTTAAAAAGACATTTAATTCAACAAGTTAATTGGTGGGTCGCATGCGATTCGAACGCATGACCATCGCATTAAAAGTGCTGTTGTTTTATATAACATATTGAATTAATTGGATTAAAATAAATAGCTCTCACGTTGCCATGCCTATTTGTGTATATCCTTGCATATTCTGTTTACCCAATTTTTACCCGCCTATTTTCTTAGTTGTGCGACTCAAAACTCAGAGTGGCCAATGGATTTATTGGCAGAATTTATTTGTTAACATGTCATAAGGTGTTTTCCCGTAGGAATTACAATGAGGGCGGTGAAGATCATAGCCGTTTCCCATTCCGCCAATTTTACTGATAAATCGAAATCATTCCTGCACCCTAGCAGCGTTAAAACTCCTGTTCACCGGTTAGGGCGGGTGCTCTACGTTGTCCCCTTAAGCAGGGTACTCCCCGCACCCTAACACATGTCACATTATCACTGTTTTGTCAATGAACTCTATTTCATAAAAATGCGGGTCTCGACCGTGATATGGAATAGCCGTAAATTTGACATTCTTTCAATTCTTTATGAGTGCAACATTTTAAATGAAAGAAGTAAAATTCCTCCTTTAAAACCGATTGATTTTTAATCTCGTGGGTTTAATTCCACCGCTGCTTGCGGCGGGGTAGTTTATTCAAAAACTTTCGGCTAAATTTGTGAATGGGCAAAAAGCCATCAATAGAGCATTTTTTGTTTCCAGATTACTTTTGGCCTGTGCCTCTGTATATTCAGTAGGATTTAAATCAAGCAAATAACTGGATAAGCACTGCAAAATATATCCAGATATTTTCAATAATTTTCTGGATAAAACAGTTCTGGCCTGAACTTTAGTAGTGCTCATTTCAAGTCTGCCGAAGACAGGAAGAGCCAGATAAATGTAGTGCTTGCCTGATGTGCAGCATTAGCCAATAATGGCTTAATACTTAAGCCACCTTCGTTTCTCATGACGATTCAGTTTAACCCGAACACTATAAACGTTGTTAACTCTGACACCTACCGGCATGGTTTAACAAATCAAACTTAGATTTTCATTGCATCAATAAGCGAAGCCGTGATCTGTCTAGTTTGCATTCAGAGTTTCCAAACTGCCTCTTAGGAAAGAACTACAAAATGGATGTGATTTAAATAATTACACACTATGGTTAAACTGTGACCCCTTTTTATAATGCGGAAATTGCTGCTGGCTCACTTATGCCTCTTGAGAGTCGCAGTATTGCCGCTTTCTTATTGACCCATCCTGATGATAAGGCATGGAAACGAGCGTTAATTAATGACAATATCTTGCAAAAGAAAGCACCTGCCACTGCTATACGTCTGGCCAGTTTGATTAGGAAACGTCTGAATACCCTTGATGCTACCGCCTTAGAAATGGTTGCTCAGCGTGAACAAGAGGTCGTTATTCACTTATTACTGGTTGCAGCGGTTAAACATAGCCAACTATTAGCCGATTTTATTAAGAATGTTTACATCGAACACCAGCGCCGAATGGACTTGGCGCTTTCTCCTGGTGATTGGGAATGTTTTTTAACCGAATGCAGGCATAGGGATTCAATAGTGAGCCAATGGTCAGTATCAACACAGGCTAAACTATTTCAAGTCATCTTACGCATCCTCACTGAAGCCAAATACCTTGAAAGCACACGCAGCATGAAACTTACTCCGCAATCTTTACACCCCGATGTTCGGCGCTATTTGTCAGGTCATGGAGACTCGGCATTAATAGAACTTTTGGAGCGTGCTTAATGGCATTGTCTTTCGAGGAACGGCTCAATCAAATTCTGCCTAAAATAAGTTCTGATGAATTCCTGAACAGTAAAGGCCTAGGCAACGAAATCGGTTTCTGGATTTTCGATTACCCACCCGAACGGGAAATGGAGATGCGGGATTTTCTGACCCAAACGGTTCTCCCCAGCCTGAATAAATCACAACCACCTATCCGCGCAGGGGCCATCAATTTATTTGACTTGGTAATCCAATTACTTCAGGAACGACAACTGCTCGATAAGGCTATCGACATGCAACAGGCAAAAGGTGATGAAGCCGTCATGGCGGCTTTACGGCCGGTGCTTAAAGAAGATAAATTGGCTCAAAAAGTAGTTACCCTGGTTGATCTCGATAACATTGATCTACTTATTCTTTGGGGTGTCGGTAGTGCCTATCCTATGCTTAGAACCCACACCCTGCTATCTGCGCTACATCCGTTAATGGGCAGGACGCCATTGCTGATGTTTTATCCAGGCCGTTATGACGGCTATTCGTTGCGCCTGTTTAACAAATTATCCGAAGATCATTACTACCGCGCCTTCAGGTTGATACCTGAAGTGCAATAATCGAGAAGAAAACCACATGGAAATAAGGGAGCTGTTCATCAAGCCTATTGACCGCCCAATCAATGGTGTCATCAAGGCCGACCAACTGGATGCTGAAAGTATCTGGCAGGAATTGGAAGAGTACGTTGTCACCAAACAGCTCACCGAATATTTTCGGAAGTTTTTCGATGCTTATCTGGCCGCCGCTGAACAGCCCAAAGACTCGACTATTACGGCACGTATGGGCGTTTGGGTATCCGGATTTTTCGGCTCAGGAAAATCACATTACATCAAAATACTATCCTAC
>NZ_JAYTLQ010000027.1:0-16181 GCF_043729335.1 Crenothrix sp.
GCCATCGTGTGCTATAAGTTCTGCTTTCATTCGGTCATGGGGCTGGAATATTTCAGGACAGTATAGCCGATATACACATCAGTTTAAATCAGCACCCAACAGGATATATTCGAATACATTGAAGTCTTTTACAACCGGGGGCGCTTGCATTCCACCAATAATTATTTGTCGCCAATCGATTATGAAAGGCAGTTTAAAGCGGCTTAACTTTGTGTCCGGAAAAGTGTTGACACATCACCGCTGCCTTTTCTAGTGCTCCGTGTGGGTATTAATAGGTCACGCTCCTCTAGTAAACGGGCACAACTTTCTTCAACCGTTTTAACTCTTCATATGAATGATCGTCGGTACGCACAGATTTGTTAGTCTCCAGTGGGCGCGTATATTTGCCAATCCAAGGGTTGTAGGGTATTTTCATTGATACCTAAATCTCTCGCTGTCTGCGCAACCGGTTTATCGGATTCAGCAGCAACCTTTACGGCTGACTCCCTGAATTCAGCGGTATAGTTTTTGGGTTTTTCTTGGGTCATATCGAGATACTCCTCTTTTCAAATATTTTAAAGGGTGTGTCCGGTTTAGTATAGCCACATCACTGAATAAGGGAGTGTCAAAGGCATACAGTGGAGTGAAAGTTGTGATCAAACCTGTAATTATCCTAAAAATATGCCCCTCTTATAATTTTAAAATGGCCAAAGTCGGGTTAAAGTGTCTTCAAGAATTCCAGCAGATCTAGCCGTTGCTGTGCACTAAGTTCTGTACCATAGGTATGACCGGAATTTAGGTTACCTGAAAGCTTGGTGTCAAAGCGGAAGGCTTTTTTACCCCACCCGGACTTGAAACCGACTTTGCGTGGATCGAACTCGCGGTTACCGACATAAAATACTGTGCTGCGTTTATGGGGAGGCAAGAGTAGTTCATAAAGACTAGGTACCGAACCGTTATGTAAATAGGGGGCGGTAGCCCAAATGCCATCCAAATGCCGGGCGCGGTAAGCAAGTAAGTTTGGAGGCATATATGAAGAGCCGTCTGCCTTGATGCGGTAGCCAATCAGCTCTGCGCTTTCAAGTCCTGTAAAAGGAGGTTGCGCCTGCATGATGCTATTTTGTACGGCACTACCCACCAAAATCGACAGCATCACCGGTGCCGGTACTGTACCGCCGGGGCTGATAAATTGCGGGGGTATGAGCGGTAATGCAGCCCCCGGGTTTACGGTGCGCAAAGCAAAGTTTTTTGCAGTTAAAGGATCGGTGCCTATATCGCCCAATGGTGTCATATGGGTTTTTACAAAGGTGGCTCCAAACTTGTTTTCTGCCGCTGGTGTAGATGGATAATGACCGGTATTGTCCGGTAGCGCGTGGCAATGGGCACAGCTTTCCTCACCATTGCGTCCTTGCCGATAGAGCACTTCGCCCCGGGCTGCACTGTATTGGTCAACAGCGCCAAACAGGGCTTTTGGCCACTGCGGTTTGCCAAGCTTGACCACCAGCCTTTCCAGCTCAAATAATTCCCGTGCCCGTGCTGTGGTCTCGCCTGGTTTTTGCGACATTACTCCCAGTTTAACCAGGTTTTCGCAGGACGTGGTAGTCAAGTTGACGCAGCCAAAGGCACCCAGCACTTCACCCACGTTACGCCCGAATGGATTGGAGGCCGAGCCGGTCCATTGCACAAAATCGTGCTGAGGCGTTCCCCACAAGAAAGGGTAATTTACCGGAGCGCTGGGTACCCGAACATTGTCCTTTGTCTGGCCAAGGTCCGGACCGAATACTTCGTTCATAATTACACCAAACGCATCAACCCGGCCTGCACCAAACGCATGGCTGGGCTTGCCTCGTTCTGCAAAGCCCTTGAGCCAGCTGGTATGATCGGATACCTGTTGCCGCAGAGCCGCCTGTTCAGTTTTGGCAGACTCTTTTCCGGTCACTTTGCGGGCAAAGCGGTCAAAGCGGTCTTTACTGTTTAATGTCGATTCCAGCGCGGCGATCAGACCGTTGTTAAAGGCTCTGAAATCAGCTAGCGTTGGTGCGCCGTCAATGCGAACATTTTGACCGTTATGACTAATAGTGTTGGTATGGCAAGCAGCACAGGTATAGCCTACCCAGGGCTCGCCGTTTTTCACTGGCTCTTTGGCAAACCCGACCGGTAGCCCGTCCGGATTGGCAGAGGAATAAGGCTCATCAACCAGATAGCCGTAACGATCGATGTTGTGCTTATCTTTAAAAAGCCAGCGGTCGTTCGCTGCCTCCAAGGCAATAAACCAGGCATAGGGAATCAGGTAGGAACCTTGCGGCGTATAATAAAAGCGTTCACGTTCCGCCGGGCTCCATTTTTGATCCAGAAAACGTAAAGGGTGGGTGTAACGGTAATTATGGTCAGATGCATAGCTACCACCGTAAACTGTCGTAACGCTCATAAGTCCCAGAATACTCAGGACTAGTCTTTTAGATATCATTGTAATTACTCCATAATAGCAGGCCTTAACGCCATTGGTATCTTTTAAGGGAAGCTTCATGTGTTGAATAGGATAATGACTCTGAGGTAACGTACCCCAATAAAAACGATTGCTTTAGCCTTGCATTTGGTTCCCAGGAAAGCAGACTTAATCATTGTAATTCAACATTTTGCTACTTTATCTGGATTTTAAAAACAGGCAAGCAGTGGAAAAATTCTACCGCTACAGATCATGAATGCAAGGTAATTTTTCACATACCAACCAGTTTTTTTATAAACTCAGGGACGGGGGACGCTGGGGCTGAAACAGATTTTCTATAAGGACGTATAACTCGGCTAATGTTTACAGCGAGTTTTTTTTGGGAAAAATAATTAAATAACCGTTATGTAACCGAATGTCCCTGTCATAAATTATGCCCAGTTTATTCATCTCGCTCATAACCTCCTGCGTTGAGCTTTCAGGGCAGATAACATGAATAGCGCCGCCTTCTTTATCGGCTTGCGCTTTAGCCGTAATTAGCTCTTGCCGTGCTTGTGGAGACAATCGGTTTTTAGAGAGCATTTTTTCTTCGGACACAACAACAACATAAGCTACCGGCCCGTAGATTCCGGGTCGTTTAGGTGATTGGGCCGTATTGGTAGCGCAGCCGGTACTAAGGGCGTTTAGGATTAACATGATAACTACTTTATTCATAAGGCATGCCCGGTTTTGTATTATTGGATATTAATAAGCATCGTGAACCCCTCTTACAATACCTAGTTCGCCAGAATTTTTAGAAGGGTAAATAACTTTACGTGGATGCTTAATTAATTTCCCTGTTTTATTACACGCAGGCTCATGGCATTTTGGTCGTGCAGATTTAGCCTCAGGCAGTTTAGCATGCTTTATTATTTTCACAGTATCACTGGGGGCTTTCTTCGGAAGCGCTGCTACTGGTTTGTGCATTAAGCTGCGCGTTTTATGGGGCTGGACAGGAACAAGCTCCGGCTGGCCTTCTTGCCTGGGTTGAAAGTTTTTATTTACTGGTAGTTCGGTATAGGTTGTCTCTAGCGGATTCTCAACAGCGCCGGCCATTAAGGCAGTAGGGGAATTTTGGTGGTTGTCTAGTGTTTTTGCAACCGAGGGTATGGCTGTATTATTGAGCACAGTTGCCCCGCCGATGAGCGTTAACAACCCTAACAACACAACCGCAGGGTAATCAAAAAAAAATTTCTTAATACGATAAAACCCTTTATCAGAGGATAAGGACATCCCCTGTTTTTGCAAGGCAGCACTGAATTCATCTGCATTGGCAAAGCGTTTTTCAGGTTGTTTTTCTAAAGCCTTCAGTACAAGATTGGCAATTTTTAACGGAATATCATCGGAAAGAATACGCGGTGATTTTGGCTTTTCATTGATATGCGCCTGATGCAAGGCATAGTCACTTTCTTTTATAAAAGGCAGATGTCCGGTTAACATCTGGTATAACACCACCCCCACTGAATAAATATCCGAGCGCACGTCTATGTTTCCCACCTTGATTTGCTCTGGTGACATATAGTCCGACGTGCCGATGGCATAGCGGGTCTTAGAGGATGGAGTAGCGGTATCGAGTATTCTGGCAATGCCAAAATCCAGAATTTTTACTGTATTTTTTTCGGTAATAATTAAATTAGCAGGCTTAATATCCCTATGAATGATATTAAACTCATGAGCATGTTTTAAACCTTCTAAAATGTCCAGCGTATACTGCAGGGCCATTGCTACAGGCAACGCACCTTCTCTATTGAGAACAGCCGTTAGTGTTTCCCCTTTGACAAACTCCATGACAATATACATATTGTCTTTTAAGCGGCCAAATTTGTACACCGTGGCAATATTGGTGTGGTTCATTTTAGCCAGTGCAATGGCCTCTTGCTTAAAGCGTTGCACTCGCTCCTCATTGGCATGGGATTCTGGTTTTAAAAACTTGATTGCGACTTCACGTTGCAACTCCTCTTCAAATGCCTGATAGACATCTCCCATGCCACCTTCGCCAATTTTGGCAACAATTTTATAATGATCGATATAATCCATAAGGTTCTGTTTACTTATCTAAACTCGCGTGATCGGACCATCATTAATAGTCGGTCGATTAGGCGTGATTTTAACCACAATCACGGAAATATTGTCATAACCCCCACGATTATTGGCTAATTCAACCAGATACTGACAGGCTTCCTGAGCAGGATAGTGGTTAAGTACAGAGTTCATTTCATCATTAGAAACCAGCTCATATAAGCCATCCGAGCACAGCAAAAAACTATCGCTCAGCTCAATGGGTATAGGTTTATAGCAAATCTCGATATTTTCATCGATTTTGGTCCCAATCGCACGGGTTAGGAGATGCCGGTCAGGATGATGGCTGGCAAGCTCGGCTGGCACTAAACCTGTTTCTACCATATAAGCTATCCGGGTGTGGTCGCGCGATAACTGGATACAGTCGCCATTTCTAAACCAGTACAGGCGGCTGTCTCCGGTATTGGCATAATAAGCCAGGCCATTAACGACCACCAGCACTACCAATGTCGTCCCCATACCACTTAATTCAGGTGTGTTGAGCGATAATTGATAAATAGCCGTATTCGCGGTTTTAAAACTGGCCTGCAAGGTTTCAATCAAATCCTGGCTGCCATCCGGTGCTGGAAAACTTTTTTGCACGGTATGTACGGCAATTTGGCTAGCTACCTCGCCGCCTTGATGCCCGCCCATACCATCTGCAAGCACCACTAAAAAATTGCGTTTATCCGAAAAGCGCAGACAACCGATGCTATCCTGATTATCGACGCGCTCCAGCCCCACATCCGAAAAAAGACCTATTTCAGGAAAATAGTGAGTTAGAATGGCACTCGAAGCCAAAGCTCTGCCGTGAGGGGGTTTGGTTTTAAACCAGCCGTTAAAGAATTTCTTCATGGTGAATTTAATAAAGCCCTACTTACTTCAGTAAATCCTGAGCATATTTAATCGGTATGGCAAAAGGCATTAACGCACCGGCATTATCAACTTTTTTAGTCGTAAAGATACCAATAATTCGTCCTTTATCATTAAACACCGGCCCGCCGTTATTGCCCATCCCTACCGCATTAAGCGTTAACTGGTAAGTTTGCCTCATTTCGCTTTCTCCATCATTGGCATCCGATTTTGTTGTTGCCGCCCGAATCCTTCCTATTTGCCCTGGCGTAACTGTCACCTCAGGAATTGTTGACCATTCACTACCTTCATTTTTTCTCATATCAATCTGGGCAATATCAGGATAACCCATGACAGTGATTGCATCACCTGCAGCCACTGGATCATTCGTAGCAATTTCAAGCGCCAGCAGTTTTTTGGTAGAATCGATTTTAATCAAGGCAGCTTCCGTATTGCTGGATGTTGCTCCCAAATGAGCCGGAATCCTAGTATTTGTGCTAGGAAACACAACATTCAAATAGTCATACTTACCTCCAAAAACGTTGTTTTGCAAAGATTTTTTACCAAATGTCTTCGATTGCGCAGGTATCCAGTTTTTTAATAACGCCACATAGTCATTAGTGGGATCATTTGGTAATGATACTTGTTTAGGGTGTGAGCATTCAGGATTATTACAAACTATCAAGATGCCAGGTAGCGGCAAATCCACACTTTGGCTAGTTTTCCAGGGCATAACCACATGACGGTTGGTGAGTATGTGGCCATCTTCATGCACTGCAAAACCTGAGCCTGAACCCGTTCCACCTATAGGTCTGCCACTTTCAAAATCTAAAAAAGGCTGTACAGAGCCATCACTATAAATATACATGGGCAGCTTTTCATTATTACATTTAGCTTTTTCGTCCAAACACCCCATTTTTTGAAAAACTTGTTTTCCCATGGGGCTGTACATCAATTTCCAGCTCATTTCTATCAGTACGGTAGAGCCGGAAAATGCTTTGTGGATAGCCCTAGGCGTTTTAGGTAAAGAAAAATAAATACCTAAAGCTAATACCGAACTGATAATAGCTGCTGCAATATTGATTATTTTTTTGCTAGTGCTGTGCTTAATGCCTTTTTCAGTTTTAATTACGGGAGCCAGAACGCCATGGTTTTCAGCTGAGCTGGATGCCGGCATTTGTTCCGGATAATTTTTGTGTAAGCCCTGGTCTTTACTAGCCGCTGCTGTTGAAATCTCTGAAGCGGGTGCATTGAAAATTTTGGTTTTCGGTGTAGGCCGGGGATCAACATCAAAAATAAAACTAACGCCTCTTTCTCCGCCTAATTGAATGGTGTCATTGGCTTCCAAGGGCTTACCGACCAACTGAACGGCATTTTTGCTGCCGATTAATACTCCATTTAAAAAAGTTCCATTGCTGCTACAAAGATCGGTTAACAAAAACTGGCTACCCTGGCCGATGGTAATTTTGCAATGTGCTGTGCTTACATAGGCATCTTTATCCGCATCTAACCTGACATCACACTGACTGCCCCGGCCAAACACGATTTGTTCAATAGGCAATTCAAAAACCTGAGTTTGGTTAATTTTTGAGCCAGTTAAATATTTGATAATAATTTTTTTCATTCGCACTATTGCTTCAAATAAGTCATTATAAAATATTAGATTTATTTTTCCTGTACCCGGAAAAAAGCCGTGGTTGGAGCCTTTTATCATATAGCGTATAACTTACTATGATGACCTTAAGTCAAGGTTATTTATTGAAAATAGATAGTAGTAAAAGCATAATAAAATAACAGGCTAGGCGCGTTATGCAACTGTATTGCCCCACCCAGTACAATTTGCGCCGTTATAGTGCAAAACCGTTTTGCGAGCGGACGTGTTATTAAAATGGGTAGCTCAATAGCACAGCATCAACTTTAGCATTATCAACCTGCACAATGCCCATAGCCAGTTATACTTTGAATGATCAGAGTTGCGGAAAATTTTTGGTATAATTTTTAAATTTTTCACCCTCCCCGGATATGCTCAAAATAGCCTTTACAGAAGAAGAAATCGACCAAATTTATCGGGAGTTTATGGAGCAGCCATCTGGCCCGATAAAAAAAAATTACACGTAGCCTATCTAAAGGCATTGGGCTTGTCCCATCAGGAAATTGTCCGCATTGCCAGGGTGAGCGGGGACAGTGTAACGCGATATTTGCAAGAGTATGCCAAAGATGGTTTGGCCGCCCTTTGTACCTCCCATCATTACTGCCCAACCAGTGTATTGCAACCACACACCGAAACTATTAAGGCGCACTTTAAGAATCATCCACCCCATACAGTCGCACAAGCTTCGCATGACATTGAAAAGCTCACCGGTCATAAGTCAAGATAGTTGTCGGCAAACCGGACAAGATGATTGTCGCCGAACACAGCATCGTCAAGGAAACGCAGGTGCTGTTCCCGTCGTTCAAGGCCTGCAGCTTTGACAAGGGCTTCCATAGTCCGGCCAACCAGGCAGGCCTCAATGCTTTGCTCGGCCAGGTGACCTTGCCGAAAAAAGGCAAGTGGTCAGCCAGCGACGAGGCACGCGAGGCCAGCGAACCCTTTGTCGCCGCCCGCAAGGAGCACCCGGCGGTCGAGTCCGGCATCAACGCGCTGGAGGTGCACGGCCTGGACATCTGCCGTGACCGCGGCATCGACGGCTGCAAGCGCTACATCAGCCCTGGCCGTGGTGTCGCGGAACATCCAAAAGATCGGCCAGATCCAGCGCGATGCCGAACGCGAGCGCCTGACCCTTGGGCGGGAACGGATACGACAGCGCCAGCAAAGACCCGCAGCCTAACTTTTTTGACGGTGTTTTTGTCAGCCACGGACAAGCTGCGCCTAAAATTCGCCCCGTTCGCCAATGGGCGGAAACGACGTATTTTTTAGCCACCTGTCACGATGAGCCAGCTATTTTCTGGTTTAGATGTGGCCAAGCTAGCCCCTGAATTTTATGTTTTTGGCTTTCTCGGTCAGGCACTAAATATCCCTCCTTACCTCGCTAATTTATAAAGCGCAGCTTATTGTTGCGTTGTCACATAACCTTCATCTTCATAGACTAGAATCCAGTTATCTTAGTTAAGGCCAGTAATCAACTTTATCATCTTGATGAAAAGGCGATTACATCAATAACTCATTGTCAATTGGGATAGCATGAAGAATACACTTTATCGAACCATCTGGATTTCCGATTTACACCTGGGGTCTACACAATGTCAGGCCGATGTTTTATTGGATTTTTTAAAGTTCAACGACAGCGAAAAGCTGTATTTGGTGGGTGACATTATCGATTTTTGGGCGCTGTCCAAAAAAATGTACTGGCCACGCGACCACAATACCGTCATCCAAAAAGTATTGCGAAAAGCACGGCATGGCACCCAAATTATCTATATTCCGGGCAACCACGATGACAATGTCCGGGAGTACGACAACCATGTGTTTGGTGACATCACTGTTAAAAAAACCGATATTCACACGACGGCTGCCGGCAAGCGATTTCTGGTAGTCCACGGTGATGAATACGATCCCATCGCTTATTATCATCAGTGGATTGCTAAATTAGGCAGCCAAAGTTATGACATTCTGCTCGATATCAACCGCTATTTAAGGTGGCTGCGCCGTGTGTTTGGCATACCGCAATCGCAATTTTCGCTGGCGGCTTACGTTAAATACAAGGTTAAAAATATTGTCCAGTTCATTTCAGATTACGAAGAAAATATTGTCAATACCCTCAGGCATGAAGGCGTGGACGGTGTGATTTGCGGCCACATCCATCATGCCGAAATCAAGGATATTGGTGGGTTTTTATATGTCAATACCGGTGATTTTGTTGAAAGCTGCACAGCTATTGTCGAACATAATAATGGCACACTGGAACTGGTGAAATGGCTTAAAGCCGAACCCGCTGTGAATTTTGATGCCCTAGATGAATCATTGGAAGCCACATTACACGAACAATAACATACGTCTATTTTCTTACTACACGACTAAAATCAGTGGCCTAATCCAATGAATTACGGTTTTTATATCATCCTTGCTGCCCAGTTTTTTTCCTCGCTGGCCGATAACGCCTTGCTGTTTGCTGCCATTGAGCTACTTAAAAACATTGCTGCACCCTCTTGGCAAATACCGGTACTGCAACAGTTTTTTGTGTTTTCATTTATTGTGTTGGCGCCTTTTGTTGGCCCGTATGCGGATTCCATACCCAAGGGCAAGGTGATGTTCATCAGCAACAGTATTAAAATTGTTGGCTGCCTGGCCTTGTTTTTAGGGGTGCATCCCTTGCTGGCTTACGGCTTTGTCGGCACGGGTTCCGCGTTATATTCCCCCGCCAAGTATGGTATTTTGACCGAATATCTGCCTGCTGACCGTCTGGTGTGGGCGAATGGCTGGATGGAAGGTTTGACGGTAGCGGCTATTATTTTTGGCGCCATCATAGGTGGCTTATTGATTGGCCCGTATTTTCAAATTTTTGTTGCTGAACATCTCACAGGACACTGGTGGAGTTTTGGTATTGATTCAGCGCCTCAGTTCGCAATTTTATTCATCCTGATTTTGTATACGGTGGCCGCGCTGATCAATTTATTGATTCCTGTGCTGCCGATTGAAAAGCCCTGGCCTAAGCAGAATATGGCCTTTCTGTGGAATGATTTTTGGCGTGGCTTTAAAGTGTTGTGGCGCGATCCTTTAGGCCAGGTTTCTTTGGCAGTCACTTCCCTGTTTTGGGGTGCTGGCACAACCTTGCGCTTTATTATTCTCATCTGGGCGGCAGCCTCGTTCGATTTTAATTTGCAACAAGCTACGCAGTTAACGGCGGTAGTGGCTATCGGACTTGCAGCAGGTTCTTTTATCGCGGCGAAAAGCGTGGCATTGGAACATGCGGTAAAAGTATTGCCTTTAGGCATAGCCATGGGCGTCGTGGTTATGATGATGGCATGGATAACTGACTGGCAGTTGGCCATACTCTTGTTAATACTGGTGGGTGCGCTGGCAGGTAGTTTTTTAATCCCGATGAATGCCATGTTACAACACAGAGGGCATCTTCTGATGGGTTCTGGACAATCCATTGCTTTGCAGAACTTCAATGAAAACACCAGCATCCTGTTGATGCTGGGGGCTTACGCGCTCATGGTAGAGGCTGATATACCGATAAAAACCATTGTCATTGTGTTTGGGCTATTCATATCATTCACTATGTCCTGGCTAAACTACAAGCATGGCCATGACCAGGATCAGGGGGAAATCTGATCGCGCATCTTGGATAACACGTTCAAGATCGCCAGCAGGATCGAATTCGGTGGCTCCCAATTATCAACACTATTCCGAGTTTTTCTAGTTTATTTGTCCAGAGAAAGCAATCGTATTTTCTGACGGTCATCCCCAGTTTTCATATATAAACGGATTACTAATCGGCAACGCCCGAACCGTCATTTCCTGAAGAACTCAGCCGACTTTTTTTAATTTTTTCGATTCTTTCAACTTGCCCGACAACTTGTTGAAGTTCAAATACGTTTAATGTTGTCAACAGATGTAATCCGGCACGAAGAATTTCCCCTCTTTTAACAGCAATTCCATCTGCCATAAAGGCATTCTTGAGTTCTGTCAGTATTGCGTAATCCTGTTCTGGAAAAGGAAAACTATCGCGGATGATTTTTACTTTGGCGTTTTTTGTGTCTTTCTTATATTTTTTTGCATCGACTTCCACTGTCTCAACGTTTGCTGGCGGCTCAGAGGCTGCACTTGATTTTGATAAAGAGGCTGCTCCTGGCGTTTTCTTACTGACTGCTTTCACTTTTTTAGGTTGCTCAGTGTCTGATGTTTTGGCGGGTGTTTTTTTTGATGGGGGTTTTGTTATAGTCATCGAGATCTTCCTTATTAATTTTAATTGTTGTTATGCATTATTTTTCAAGCACAGCTTGTCGAAACTTATGGCTGCCCATTTAAGACATCCGTTCGCGAGCTTGTCGAAGGGTTAGTTGTTCAGGGTTCGACAAGCTCATCACGAACGGCTTTTTTCAAACTGTCCCGTCTTAAGTGGGGTAGCTAAACTTATTAACAAAAGCTTAATTAACCAAATGATTGCTTAGATGAATAACGTGTTATTTGAATAATGTGGCGGTAAAACGGCAACGATTGCGGCATGATTATCGATTTAGGCCCTGTGCCTACATCGTTCACCATTTGGTAAGCGGAAACCGGCGCATCTTTTTGCAGCTTAGTCGCCAACCTCAGCCGCACAACCCCTTCCTCTGACATACCGCGACCCTGAATCTTGCCATTAAAAAAAACTTCCACTATGGCTCCCGGAATGCATTTGCTAACCCAAAGATGCTGTTCACCTTCGCACAGTTCGGTATCAATTTTTACATAGCCGATATTTGATGCCATTTGAGGTGCTTGCTGTACAGTAACTGCCAAACAATCGGACAGCTCGCTGGTATCATCCCCAATGGTTTGGCTTGCAACTAAAGTGTCCTGGTTATTCAGTGTTACGTTCGGCAACAGGCTAAAGCGTTGATCGCTGTCCGTGGCTATACCGCTTGCTTTTACCTGGTTATCGAAAAGAGAAATAATTGAAACGTGGGTTCCGGCCAATTGTCCTTGCACACGTACTGAAGTGACAAGTGTTGAAATCGGCCCGATGACTTTTAGGGCTGCTAATGGCATTTTAATTCTCCCCGTTAAAAGACTCAGGGGCTTGGTGTTTTTTGAATCTCGGGGGGGGGGGGGGAGGGGGCGAATTACCTGTTTTTTTCCATATTTTATAGACATAGCAACATCTCCTTAAATATTAAAAAAATTAATCAACATCCACCAACATCTGTTGTTCGTGGATGACTTTACACAATACACTGATCTAACAGGGATGTAAACTTAGAACTGCTCAAGTGCGAGGTTACTAGCTAGTTAATTCAATATAATTAGTTTCAGCTGTCTGTGCGCTACGACTGCGTCGCTGGCTCAAAATATTACGTACATGTAAAAGCTACCCAGGAATTGAATGAGGGGATCGGCATCTCACACAGCCGAGCCTATAGACGAGTGCTTACCAATGCAACGCCCGTAGGCGGGAGAATTTTTTCCGTTGATGCTCCTGCATTCTAACCATGACATTAACCAAAGCTTCTATGGCATCGAGAATGTAGGGGCCTTTATTCAGCATGACACATTCCGCCCGAACGGCCATCGCCGCATCGGTAAACTCAGGCCGTGAGCGGACACCTTTTTTGGCGATGGACTCCAGGACTTGAGTCGCCCAGATAACCGGCACATGCGCGGCTTCACATAACCACAGTAATTCTTCCTGAATTTCGGCAAGTCTTGCACTACCCAATTCAACCGCTAAATCACCCCGCGCAATCATGATACCCAGACTATGCCGACCTATGGTGCCGAGAATAATATCAGGCAAATTTTTAACAGCAAGATTGGTTTCTATTTTGGCAATAATGGGGAATTCGGATGCATTGCGTTTTGCCAGCTCCGCTATCAAATATTCCATGTCCGCCAGGGTTTCAATAAAAGAAAAGCCAATCAAATCGGCATGTGTACAGGCAAAATCAAGGTCGGTCAAATCTTTTTCACTCAAGGGCGGCAGACCCAGTTCGGTATCAGGAAAATTGATACCCTTGTCGCTTTGTATGCGCACCCCATTGCTCCTTGTCTGGGTGACTCGCAGTAAAACACCCGCGTCAGAAATTGCCTCGACAACCGCACCGAGCTTGCCGTCATCAATCCACACCTGCTGACCACACTTTAATTTTTTGCTAAATGAAGACAGTGTACAGCCAATTTGCGCGGGTTTTAACAGCGCGCCACTTTCATCATATTCAGCAGGCGAACCGATGACATCATTTTCAGTCAGCAACACGACATCATTCTTGAACAGACGTATTTCCAGCGGCTCACCGGCAAACTTACCCAGCGTAAACTTATCTGCCGTCTCAGTATCCTCTTGCCCCTGTTCAAGCAGCGTTAATTCAGTTTCGGACATCAGATAGCTATTCTGGTTGCAAGTCACCAGCCACTCGGTGGCCGAGAGGGCTTGGTCTACTTGTAAGTAGCGCTGTTTGGAACGCGCATCTATAAATCCCAGACGACTTTGGAGGCTCAAGCGTTTGTGCAGGGCTTTAGGAATAGACACGCTAAATAATGGCGGAGCATCTTGCTCGCTTTCTGATTTTTTATTGGTGGGTGCCGTCAAAATTAGTTGCGCAGGGGCAATCGTTTTACCGTAAACATTCTTTTTTACTTTAATGTGATGCACAGGCGATCCCAAAGCAATAGCGCCTGTGCGAATTTTGTGACCAGCCAGATCCATTAAAATACGGCAGATTTTGCCGGTTTCTGTTTCCGCACGGCGAATATTTTTTATCATGTTTCGCCAAATCAAAGCGTCATCATGAGCACAATTGATGCGTGCGCAAGTCATGCCTTTTTCGAGTAAAGCCTGAATAAGCTCATAATTCCAGGCAGCGTCTGTTGCCAGCGTCACCATGACATGAACTTTGCTGTTTTCATGAAACGGGCCGAATAATTCGATACTGTGTTGGTCCAATAATTGTTGGCCTCTGTTGAACCCAGACTCACTGGGATTTTGGTCGCCCGGATGATAGGCCTTATCCGTCGCCCGTTTTAACAGGTCAAGTACTGCCTCCAGTGTTGACATGACCGATGCTTCAGATCGGCCCAACGATGATAATCCGACCTGTGCCAAGCGATCCTGCAAATGCCGTAAATCAAATTGCCTTAGTGCCAGATAATGCGCCAGATTACGTGCTCCTCGGGTGAACACGCCAGAGCGATAATTGTCTTTATATTTCTGTAGCCTGTCTGCTGAATGGGTGTCAATTTCATCACGTAATTCAGAAACTTCTATCAGCAATTGTTTGAGGGTATCGCTATAACTATCTTGACTGTCGGCGAACATTTTTTTGGGCATAAAATTCTCTTGCTATCAACTTGTAGGGCAAACATATTGTCGTCAAGTCTAATTGTGTTAAGGAAAAAAAGCCAAAATATGAAACAACATGCCAATGCAAAAAGGGGAAATCGATTTCTCGGTTTCCCCTAATAAATCATTAAACAAAGCTGTCCCAGATAAGGATACGGTCAATCACCCCCTATCAATGGCAGTTCTATTTATGCCATTTCCTATCAAAATCGAACAAAGTCGTTAAATCGCTGATGGCTGGTTTGTTCTTTGGGATGTAAACATGCTTATGTCCACCATGCACTGGGTTAGGCAGATTGTCGCGGCTACGGTTAGATAAAGGTGCCAAGTGCCAATTTTTCTCAACAAATTTAAGAATGGAGGCATGGTCACTGTAACTGTGATCTATATGACCCTTCTTAGCCCAAGGCGATACCACCACTAAAGGAATACGCGGGCCATCACCAAAAAAGTCGATAGGCTGGATATAACCGGAATCATAGTAGCCGCCACCTTCGTCCATGGTAATGATAATCGCAGTTTTTGCCCATAACTCAGGATTAGCTTTAACTTTGTTCACGATATCCATAATAAACTTCTCGTGATCTGGCAAGGTAGCATTGGCAGGATGACCTGCTTGGCTTTCAAACGGGCGGATAAATGACACGGCGGGTAACGTGGCTTCCGACAGAACATCTTTATCAAAGGCATCCATACCTTGCAAATTTTTCTTCAGGTCGGTTGTCATAATTGAAGAAAAACCAGTGAGCGGGTCGCAAATATTGCAATACTCTTTGGTTAAAGTGTTATCTGGATTACGGCCACCACTGTAATATTTCCAGGAGATATTTTTAGCGGATAAGGCATCAGCAATCGTTGGAATTTGCTGGGGCGGTAAAATGGTTTTCGGGGGTGTCGCGGCAGGGTCAAACGGATTTAGATTGCCTACTGCATCGTAAGCCAAGCCGTAATTGTTGACTAAATAATAAGTATCCGGAGCGCAATTGCCGTCGTTAAAAGTTTTTTTATCATCCAGATAACTGCGGATGGCATCTACACCCGGTTCCTGACGATCCGCACATTCCACATAAGAACCACCCGTATAGCCATCGTGGGTGTAATAGTTATTCCAGCCATCTAAAGGGTTTGGATTTTCTATTTGCGACAGCGGTGGCATGGCGGCCTTGCCATCCTTGGTATAAAAGCCGGCATCCGCGGTCACAATTGCTAAAAAGTTAGCACCTGTGCCGCCCATGATGTACTGGTGATAATTGTCGCTCATCGCGTAGTTTTCAGCCAGATCTTTAAAGACCGGTGCATCGCCGATATTAATATTAAAGAAGCCCATCGCTTCCCCACCCTGGAAAGTATGGCCTGGTACCGGGCCGCCGGGAAAATTGTTGTCACTACCGATGCCCGCTGTTTCAGCCACCCAGGTGACCAAGTCATTTTTCCCTTGATCTGTTTGTTGCCACATCTGGAAAAAACGATGCGGTGGATCACCAAAATAAGACGTGACCGGTGCCAATTCATTGGTCAGCTGGAAAGGGCCATTAGGCAAATTACTAGGGTAACGGTTGTCTGCAACGCCAGGGGTCAGGTTAGTTGCGTAGGTGGTTTGCGGCTGCGGTAAATTTGGGTAAGCCCCAGTTTTGGCAGGGTTGATCGAATAACCATCTTGTTTAGTGGCAATGGCTTGTTGTTGAGCACCCAAGTAAAAATTGGCGCCCGGAGTTCCGTCCATGTTTATAACTGATGTTACGCAGCCCCCAGCAAATAAGCGTATCATTTCCGTATGGAAAAAATAAACACGAGTTATACACGGACTACCTGATATGCAATAGCGG
>NZ_JAYTLQ010000028.1:0-73605 GCF_043729335.1 Crenothrix sp.
CAAACCACCGGCATCGGTGCTGACCACGGTAAAGCTGTAGCTGGCTTTAGCTTCAAAGTTAGCGGAACTTAACAAGATTACTGCACCGGTAGCGGCATCAATGCTCAACAGCGGCGCATCATCACCGGGTACGGTTTTAAAGCTGTAAGTGCGGGTATCACCAGCATCTACATCTGTTGCCGTGGCGGTATAGATGATTGTGCTGACAGGCGCATTTTCAGCGACTGAACCGGTGGTAGCGGAAGTCATCATCGGCGCTTCGTTGACATTGGTGACTGTCGCCACTACGGCTTGTTCTGCGCTTAAACCACCGGCATCGGTGCTGACCACGGTAAAGCTGTAGCTGTCTTTAGCTTCAAAGTTGGCGGAGTCTTTCAGTGTCACCGCACCAGTCACGGCATCAATGTTCAGTAACGCTGAGTCATCTTCACCCGCTTTGAGGCTGTAGGTCGCCGTGTCGTTGTCATCCATATCTTCTGAAGTTACGGTGTAGATGACGGTGCTGACAGGTGCATTTTCAGCCACCGAACCGGTGGTACTGGAGGTGATTACTGGCGCTTCATTCACATCGGTCACTGTCGCCACTACGGCTTGTTCTGCGCTCAAACCACCGGCATCGGTGCTGACCACGGTAAAGCTGTAGCTGTCTTTGGCTTCAAAGTTAGTGGAGTCTTTCAGTGTCACAGCGCCAGTCACGGCATCAATGCTCAGTAACGCTGAGTCATCTTCACCCGCTTTGAGGCTGTAGGTCGCCGTGTCATTTGCATCCACATCCGTTGCAGTAGCCGTGTAAATGACCGTGCTGATGGCTGCATTTTCAGCGACTGAACCGGTTGTGCCGGAGGTGATCACTGGCGCTTCGTTGACATTGGTCACTGTCGCAACCACGGCTTGTTCTGCGCTCAAACCACCGGCATCGGTGCTGACCACGGTAAAGCTGTAGCTGTCTTTGGCTTCAAAGTTAGCAGGATTTAACAAGGTTACTGCACCGGTAGCGGCATCAATGCTCAACATCGACGTATCATCACCGGCCACGGTTTTAAAGCTGTAAGTGCGGGTATCACCGGCATCCACATCCGTTGCAGTGGCGGTGTAGATGACCGTGCTAATAGCGGCGTTTTCAGCAATGCTACCGGTAGTACCTGAAGTGATGGCTAAACCTTCGTTGACATTGGTGACTGTCGCCACTACGGCTTGTTCTGCGCTCAAACCACCGGCATCGGTGCTGACCACGGTAAAGCTGTAGCTGGCTTTGGCTTCAAGGTTAGCGGAGATTAACAAGGTTACCGCACCGGTAGTGGCATCAATGCTCAATAGCGGCGCATCATCACCGGCCACGGTTTTAAAGCTGTAAGTGCGGGTATCACCGGCATCTACATCCGTTGCAGTAGCCGTGTAAATAACCGTACTGACAGCTGCATTTTCAGCGACCGAACCGGTTGTGCCGGAGGTGATTACGGGTGCTTCATTCACATCTGTCACTGTCGCAACTACGGCTTGTTCGGCGCTTAAACCACCGGCATCGGTGCTGACTACGGTAAAGCTGTAGCTGGCTTTGGCTTCAAAGTTAGCAGGCGCTTTCAGAGTTACTTCACCGGTGATAGCGTTGATAGTTAGCAGAGACGCATCATCACCCAACCCTGTTTTAAAGCTATAAGTAGCTGTATCACCTTCATCCACATCAGTTGAAGTGGCTGTGTAGATTACCGTGCTAGTGGCTGAATTTTCTGCCACAGTGCCTGTTGTGCTTGATGTAATAACTGGGCCGCCGTCATTCTGTGCGGCTAAGCTAAAGCTTTGTGTGGCAGGAATACTACCGCCATTGTCATCAATTACGTTATACGTTAAAGCTACTGCACCGCTGTAATTAGCGGCGGGTGTAAATATCCAGCCACCTACTATAGGCACAAGCGTGCCGTGGCTGGCAGTTAGATTAGACACTGTTAACGCATCGCCATCCGCATCATTAAAACCTTGTAATAAGGTATTGGCAAGAATGGTATAGGCAGCGTCTTCTGTGCCGCTTATCATTGCAGCAGATGCTGTGCCTGTTGGGGTGTCATTGACTGCCGTTAAGCTAAAGCTCCGCGTTGCCGCAATGCTATTGCCACCGACATTACTACCATCAAATACGTTATAGGTTAACGCTACTGCGCCGTTGTAATTAGCATTGGGTGTAAATGTCCAGGTGCCATTGTTATTGTTGAATAATGTACCGTCAGTGGCTGTCAGATTTGATACTGATAAGGAATTGGTGTCAGCATCACTAAAGCCTTGTACTAAGTCAGTAAGATGAATAATGTAAGTATGATCTTCTATACCAGGGGCAAACACAAAAGTGGCTGCACCGGTGGTAGGATCATTTACAGGTGTGACATTAAAGGTAATTGCAGAAGCGGTGCTATATGAATTGCCGTCGTTAACCGTAAAGCCAAAGCCGCTGTTGGCTAGTCCATTCGCATTTAAAGCTGGGGTGAAAGTTAGATACTGAATATCGCTAGCATCAATTACCTGGTTTAAAGTGACTGGGTCTCCATCCCATACTAACAAACCAGAGCTCGGCAAGGTAGTGATTTGCACGCTAGCCATAGCAACGCCTTCCAAATCAGCATAACCGAAATCGGCCGCTGTGAATGTGTAGGTGTTATCTTCAAGAACAGTGATGGCTTTGTCTGCGCCTGTAGGGGCATCATTTACGGCTTCAACATTAAAATTAATGACTGAAGCAGTACTGCTTAATTCGCCGTCATTAACGGTAAAGCTAAAAGCGCTGTTTTCTGCTCCATTAGTGTTTAAAGCTGGAGTGAAAGTTAGCAGAGCAATATCGGCAGCAAGAATGACTTGGTTTAAGGTAACAACCGCACCCTCTAATTGCAATGAACCCGATTCTGGTAAGACAGTGATTTTGATACTGACCATAGGATTGGCTTCAATATCATCATAACCAAAGTCAGCTGCTGTGAAGTTATAAGTATTATCTTCAGGGACGGTAATGGATTTATTTTCAGCGGTAGGTGCATCATTTACAGCAGTGACATCAAAGGTGATGGCAGAAGCTGCGCTGTTTAGCTCTCCATCATTAACTGTAAAGCCAAATCCACTGTTTTCTACTCCGTTAGTATTTAGGACTGGGGTGAAGGTTAATAAAGCAATTTCGGCAGTCGAAATGATTTGGTTTAAAATGACTGGCTCACCATCAAATTCTAAAAAACCAGATGGGGGCAAGGTCGTGATTTTAACACTGACCATAGGACTGGCTTCAACATCAGTATAACCAAAGTCAGCGGATGTAAAGGTGTAGATATTATCTTCAAGAACGGCAATGGTTTTGTCTGCGCCTTTAGGGGCATCATTCACGGCGCTAACATCAAAGGTAATGGCAGAAGGCGCACTGTTTAGCTCGCCGTCATTGACCGTGAAGCTGAAACCGCTATTGGCTAGTCCATTCGTGTTTAAATCAGGGGTAAAGGTTAATAAATTAATATCACCAGCCAGTACGACTTGGTTTAAAGTAACAGCCGTTCCATCAAATTCTAACAAACCAGAACTAGGCATGGCAGTGATTTTGACACTAACCATCGCATCTTCGTCAATATCAGCATAACCGAAATCAGCAGCTGAAAATATGTAGGTGCTATCTTCATCAACCGAAATAGTTAGACCTGCGGCTGTTGGCGCATCATTTACCGCAGCTAAGCTAAAGTTTTGTGTAATCTCGGTGCTAGCGCCATGGATATCCGTTACGTTATAGGTCAGTTGAACTGGGCCGTTATAATTAAGGTCGGGTGTATAGGTCCAACCTCCCGTAATAGCAGCTATTACGCTGCCGTGGCTAGCCACTACAGTGTCGATTGAAAATGTGTCATTTTCAACGTCGCTAATACCTTGTAATAAAGCTGAAGTCAAGATGGTGTAAGGAGTGTCCTCT
The DNA here is from genome assembly GCF_043729335.1 of Crenothrix sp. NCBI lineage: Bacteria > Pseudomonadati > Pseudomonadota > Gammaproteobacteria > Methylococcales > Crenotrichaceae > Crenothrix > Crenothrix sp. The sequence continues at coordinate 3,929 of NZ_JAYTLQ010000028.1, forward strand.
GTACCGGCTGCTAATACAGCCGTTGCGGGGCCTACAGGCGCATCATTAACTGGGGTTACATTAAAACTTTGTGTGGTTGGAGTAATGCCGGTACTGCCATCGGTTACGCTATAATTTAAAACAACCGGGCCGTTGTAATTTAGCGCAGGTTGGAATGTCCAACCACCAGGAACAGCGGTAAGTGTGCCATGGTTAGTTGTTAAACCTACAACGGATAAGGCATTGCTGTCTACATCAGTAAAGTTTTTCAATAAATCAAAAGCAAGAATACTGTAAGGCGTGTCTTCTGTAGCATTAGGCAATACTGGGTTTGCTGCAGCGACTGGGGAGTCATTTACTGCGGTTATGGTAAAGCTTTGTGCGCCTCCAACGCTACCGCCTTGGCCGTCAATTACGTCATAAGTTAAGTTTACAGTGCCGTTAATGTTTGCATAAGGGACAAATGTCCATGTGCCGTCATTATTGTTTAACACGGTACCCGTGCTTGCAGACAGGTTGTCAATAAATAGATTAGTACCTTGTTCTGCATCACTAAAACCGTGCAATAAATCAGCTGCAGTAATGGTGTAATTAAAATCTTCTGTACCCGCTGCTAACAAAAGGTCTGCTGCGCCTGTTGGATTTGTATTTAGTGCTACCATGATGATTTCCCTTTATGAGTTAGATAATAATTGGTATCAGCTCGATCGATAAACCAATAAAGCTAATAAACTATTGGAAGCTTAGTACAGCAATTTTGATTTTGTGGTCTGTATGAAAATATTTTTCTAATATTTGCGGGCAATTTCTGATGGATTGGCAAATGGACGCCATACAAATTAACTAGACAACAGCAAAGTTTTGCTTTATGGCTTGTTTGTTTGTAAAGTAATGTCAAAACTCAATAATAAAATCGTGTTCTGACGTCATCGCTAAGCTTTTGTAATAACTAAAATAAAGCGTGTGATTTGAAGGGAAAATCAAGGAAACTGAATAGAAGATGGCAAAAGCGCCTTCTGAGAAGAGAAAGCGCTATCTGTTTAAGTTCGGTATTGGAAAAACAGGGGTAATTTTTTTAGAACGAGGTTTAAATAAAATCAATACCTATCGCATCAACCAAGTGTACATGAGGATTGAGTAGCGTTTTAATACCGGAAAATTCCCGGTGATTGACCAAAAATACCACAACATCTGCTTGCGCAATGGCATCACTTAACAGCACAAGTTTATGGTCGGCCAAGACGTCCGGTAAGATTTTAATATTGGGCTCTACCAGCAATAACTGTACCTGCGTCGTTTCAGCAAACTGCTTGGCAATGTGCAGGGCAGGGCTCTCGCGTAAATCGTCAATATTAGGTTTGAAGGCCAACCCTAAAATAGCCACTTTAATAGTCGATTCTTCAATGCCAGTGGTTGTTAAAGCCGCAACCGCAGTGTGTATTTTGTTAAGCACCCAGGTGGGTTTATGGTCGTTAACTTCACGGGCAGTACGGATTATTCTGGCTTCATCCGGTGTTTTATCGACAATAAACCAAGGATCAACCGCGATACAATGGCCACCAACACCACAACCAGGCTGCAAGACATTGACCCGTGGGTGGTGATTAGCCAGCTTAATGAGTTCCCACGGATTAATATCAAGTTTATCGCAAATCAGCGACAGCTCATTGGCAAAGGCAATATTGACATCACGGAAGGCATTTTCGGTGAGTTTGCACATTTCTGCGGTGCGGGCATTGCTAATCAGTAATTTGCCTTTAACAAAAATGCGGTAAACATCTGCCGCTTTTTGAGAACATGCAGCGCTCAGGCCACCAATAATACGATCATTTTCCACTAGTTCACGTACCACATGGCCAGGTAATACGCGCTCAGGACAATAAGCAATATTAATATCGACATCAACGGCATTGTCTACAGGCAAACGTAAATCCGGGCGGGCTATCGTTAGCCACGCCAGCATTTTTTCTGTGGTACCTACGGGCGAAGTGGACTCTAAAATAACAATATCGCCCTTTTTTAATACCGGCGCAATGGATTCAACGGCGGCTTTTACGTAAGTTAAATCAGGTGAATGATCGCCCATGAATGGCGTAGGCACCGCTATGAGAAAAACATCGGCGGGTTCCGGTTTTGTTGTTGCCCGTAAATAACCTTGGGTAACGGCGGCATGGACAATCATGTCCAGCTCCGGCTCAACAATATGGATTTTGCCTTGATTAATGGTATCTACCGCGTGCTGGTTAACATCGACACCAATCACCTTAATTTTGCGGGAGGCAAACATGGCGGCAGTTGGCAGTCCAATGTAGCCAAGACCAATAACGGAGGCGGTGGTAATACTAGACGCTTGCATAGTGGCTCTTTTTGTTATCGTTTTTAATAATAGCGACAATACGTTCACAGGCTTTGCCATCGCCATAAGGGTTATGGGCAAAGCTCATGCGGTTATATTCATCGGGGTTGGTTAACAGTTCAGTCACCGCTTCGGTGATAACGGCAGCATCGGTGCCGACTAACTTCACCGTGCCTGCGCTAATGGCTTCGGGGCGTTCTGTCGTAGTGCGCATCACCAGAACCGGTTTACCTAATGAGGGCGCTTCTTCCTGAATACCACCGGAATCGGTAAGTATAATAGTAGCGCGGGTCATTAAATAAATAAACGGCAGGTAATCTTGCGGCTCAATCAAATGCACGTTAGTCACATCCTGTAGAATGCGGTTAACAGGTTCCAAGACATTCGGGTTTAAATGCACGGGGTACAGGAAATCCACATTCGGAAAATCAAGCGCCAAGCCTTTAATAGCCATGCAGATCTGCTCAAAGCCATCGCCAAAGTTTTCGCGCCGGTGGCCGGTAATCAGTACTAAGCGAGCGCCATCACGCAGGAACGGAAAGTTCTTATGCAGTGCCTGACTGACCGTATTATCAGCCTCAAGCTTGGCTTTTACCCACAGCAGGGCATCAATAACGGTGTTGCCGGTTACGTGTATGTTATTTGCAGGAATAGCTTCTTTGAGTAAATTGGACTGTGATTGCAAAGTCGGTGCAAAGTGCAGCTGTGCAAGCGCACCGGTCAGTTTGCGATTGGCCTCTTCCGGCCACGGCGAATAAATATTGCCAGTACGCAACCCTGCTTCTACATGGCCAACCGCAATACGCTGATAAAATGCCGCCAAGGTGGTGCAAAACGTGGTGGAAGTGTCGCCGTGCACCAGTACCAGATCAGGTTTGAATTCAACCAATACAGGTTCTATGCGGTTTAAAATTTCAGTGGTGATACCCGATAATGTTTGTCCGGGCTTCATGATGTTAAGATCATAATCTGGTTTGATATCAAATAGCTCTAAAACTTGATCCAGCATTTGTCTATGTTGTGCCGTTACGCAGACGCGGCTATCAAATTCTGGCTGTTCAGCCAGCAATTTAACTAACGGAGCCATTTTAATCGCTTCCGGTCGCGTTCCAAATACGGTGAGTATTTTCATAAGTCTATGTATTATATGTGTAGTAAATTTTTGACAAATAACTTACGCCAGCTGGATTCACAGCCGTTTTATTAAGTTAACGTCGGAATAGTCGGGTTTTATATCCCTATTTTTGCGAGTACTAGCCCTCCTAGCCAAGCGGGTATTGCAGGTTTAGGCATCATGGCTGCGTCAGATGATGCAGCCATTACCAAAGCTTAATTCAATCTGGTTAAGTTGTCGATATTTGCTGAAGGTTCTTTGCACAGAAGCATAGTGTATTAAGGTCATATTTACAGGTGTTTTATATTTTTAGAATATCATCAACAGATGTGGCCAGCGCAACGCGATAGAAGACTGGGCTTTTTTAAAGATTTATACGATCTATAGATTTTGAATAATCCTGTATGTGTGCCATTTCTAGAATTTTCCTTTAAGCCTAATAGCAAGAGGAGCTTTAGAGGCGGTAGTTTGCTGTCGACTGAGATACGTTAAGCAAAAGCGCATCCGTTAATGGTCTATACCTAAAGTTGTCTGGTGGTAGCACTCAACACAAGAATTGCCTTACAATCGACACCATTACATGATTAATATTAACTTGTTACTGCTCATGCCAGTATTTAAACAGCAGTATTGGCTTATTATGCTGACTCACTCATCTGTGATGCTTCTTTTGAAGTCATGATTTAGCACACCTTTCCTACTAAAAATCGTTTTGTCTAATCCAGTCATTTAGAACAAAACACTAACGAGACAGACGATGCCCGTTGATATTTTACTTACCGTTATAGCGGTATCCGTTATTCAATCCATTTTTGGTGTGGGCGTATTATTGTTTGGTACCCCGATATTACTATTGTTGGGATATGATTTTGTTGAAGCCTTGGGTGTATTGCTGCCTATTTCCATCTCCATTAATACCTTACAAGTACTTAGGCATCATCGCGAACTTGATGTAGGTTTTTATAAAAACATACTCATTTACAGTGTGCCATTAGTGGTTATTTTTCTAGCGTTGGTCACGTCGGTTAAAATTAACGTTACTCCCGTCATTGGTGTCTTGTTGATTTTTGTGGCTTTAAAAAGTATTTCAGTATTTATTGAGCATAAGGTACAGTCGATAGTTAAATACGAGCGAGTGTATTTAATGGTCATGGGGATAGTTCATGGCATCAGTAATTTAGGCGGTTCGTTGCTAACCGTCATTATTTACAGCAAACACTATCCTAAAAATAAAACCCGTGTAACTGCTGCTGCAAGTTATGCGACCGTTGCGTTATGTCAACTGCTTACTTTATTGTGGGTCGGCAGTGAATTTACCGTGTCTTACTTTGACAAAATCAGCTTGATGCAAGTAGGAACTATTATGTTTTTATTAACTGAAGAAATGCTGTACAACCAGATTGATAACGACAAATACAGTAAATTATTTGCGGTGTTTTTATTTATATCGGGGATTTTGCTGATCATAAAATCATTATAAAAAAGCGTTACTCTATTCACACAAACAGTCAATTTGTTTATTATTTTATTATAACTTATCAACTTCCAGGATACGATGTCTGATATTGAAATTGCCCAAAAAGCAAAAATGCAGCCGATTATCGGTTTAGTCAAAGAACACTACGGCATTGATGCTGAGCACTTAGATCCTTTTGGCCACTACAAGGCCAAACTTTCCTTGGAATATGTCGCTAGTTTGGCGGATAAACCCGATGGAAAACTCATTCTGGTGACCGCCATTAGTCCTACGCCAGCGGGAGAAGGTAAAACCACCACTACCGTAGGCTTGGGCGATGCTCTAAATCGCATGGGTAAAAAAGCCATCATGTGTTTACGCGAGCCTTCTTTAGGGCCGTGTTTTGGCATGAAAGGTGGGGCGGCAGGCGGGGGCTATTCGCAAGTTGTGCCGATGGAAGATATTAATCTGCATTTTACCGGTGATTTTCACGCCATTGGCGTGGCACATAATCTGCTGGCAGCGCTAATTGACAACCATATTCATCATGGCAATGCCTTGGATATTGATCCACGGCGCATCCAATGGAAACGTGTGGTCGACATGAACGACCGTGCTTTACGCCACATTATTGTAGGGTTGGGCGGAGCCGCTAATGGTTATCTGCGCGAAGACGGTTATGATATTGTTGTCGCTTCGGAAGTAATGGCAATTTTATGTTTGGCTACCAGCCGTGTTGATCTTAAAGACCGTCTGGGTAAAATCGTCATCGGTTATAAATCGGATAAAATAACCCCGGTTTACGCCAGTGATTTGCACGCACAAGGTGCAATGGCGGCGCTGCTAAAAGATGCGATTAAACCGAACCTGGTGCAAACCCTGGAAAATAATATTGCTATTATTCACGGCGGGCCATTTGCCAATATTGCGCATGGTTGTAATACGGTGACCGCCACTAAAACGGCGTTAAAATTAGCCGATTATGTCATTACAGAAGCGGGCTTTGGCGCTGATTTAGGCGCGGAAAAATTCATTGATATTAAATGCCGCATGGCTGACTTAAAACCCTCTGCTGTGGTGTTAGTGGCTACCATACGTGCGTTAAAGTTTCATGGCGGCGTGAACAAAGATGATTTGAATCAAGAAAATTTGGCCGCGCTGGAAAAAGGCTTTGAAAATCTGGAGCGCCACTATAACAACATCACCCAGCATTACGGCTTACCGTGTGTGGTGTGTGTTAATCATTTTACCTTTGATACCGAAGTCGAACTTGAGCTGTTGCAGGCTAAATGTGCTGTTTTAGGAGCCAGGTGTGTGGTTTCAAAACACTGGGCGCAGGGCAGCGCGGGTGCAGAAAGCCTGGCGCAGGAAGTCATCAATATCGTCGATCACCGTGAACCTGGCTGTACTTTTGTCTATGATGAAAATCTCAGCGCCTGGGACAAGATTGAAACCATAGCCACTAAACTTTACGGCGCCTCAGGGATTTCTGCCAGTGCCAAAATTAAAGCCCAACTTAATACCTGGGATGAAAATTATGGCAAGTTTCCGGTGTGTATTGCTAAAACACAAATGTCATTTTCTACCAATCCAGGTTTAAAAGGCGCACCGTCTGGCCATACCATTGAAATCAGTGAAGTGAGATTGGCCAATGGCGCGGGCTTTATCGTTGCTATTGCAGGCGACATGATGACCATGCCGGGTTTGCCCAAATATCCCGCCGCTGAACGCATTGATATTGATGATACTGGCAAAATAACTGGATTGTTTTAATTATGTTTTCTATTGTATTGCCCGTAGCTGAAATTTACACCGGGGTTTTCCCGGCAAGTTACGTACTAGGCAGGCAGCACTGGTTAACCCAAGTTGAACGCTTAACTTTGCCTAAGCACAGCAGAGCGTTTGCCTGTGCCGGTACAACCCCCGATGGCCAGGCACTGATTACCGATAGCGTATGGATAGGTGCGAGTGATGCCAAAAATGTACTGGTGTTAATTGCCGGAACCCACGGTATTGAAGGCTATGCGGGTAGTGCAATAGAAATCGATTTTTTGCGGTTATTGAGATCACAGTGTCTCACGTTACCACCGGATGTTGCGGTGTTGGTCATTCACGCTTTAACGCCGTGGGGTTATGCCTGGCAAAGGCGCTGTGATGAAGATGGCGTTGATCTTAACCGTAATGCGGTTGATTTTCCCAAGCCCCTGCCGGAAAACCCCGATTATGATGCACTTCGGTCAGCCTTATTTTTAGAAGATAAAACTGAAAGAACGCAATTATTTAAAGTATTTGAACAACATCATGGCCGAGTCGCCTTTGAAAAAGCCATCAGTGGCGGGCAATATCACGATCCTAGCGGCCCTTTTTACGGGGGTGCAAAGCCCGCGCATGGCCGCTTGGTGGTCGAGGAACTTATCCAGCATTATAATTTAGCAGAACGTAATCTCGCTGTCATTGATTTACACAGTGGTTTAGGTGCTTATGGTTACGGTGAAATTATATGTGACCATGCGCCAGAAAGCCCAGCTACACAGATGGCGCAGCTTTGGTACGGTGATTCTGTAACGTTGCCCGCGCTGGGCACCTCCAGTTCGGTCGCCAAAACCGGCCTACAAGATTATTTGTGGCATGCCATTATGAATGACCACAGTTGTTATATTACCCTGGAGTTTGGCACTTACAGCACTGACCAATTATTTGATGTTTTGCTACGCGACCATCAGTTATGGGCGCAATCTGATAACCCACAAGCGAAAGAAGCGCACAGCTTATTAATGCGTCAGCATTTTTGCCCAAATGATACGGCTTGGCAAGAAATGGTGTTGTTTCGCTCACGGCAAGTTATCACCCAAGCGTTACGAGGCTTAATTGTATGACAGCTTTGATTCGTCCGGCGCATCTGGACGATATTGATGATTTGCTTGTGCTGGAAAATAGCAGTTTTGAGACGGATAAACTCAGCCGCCGCAGCTTTCGTCACTGGTTGACCACAGAACATTGCGCTTTACTGGTAGCGGAACTTGCTCAGCAAATTGTCGGTTATATTCTGGTTATCTATCATCCTGGCACGCGATTGGCGCGAGTTTATTCGCTGGCAATATTGCAGGTATTTAGAGGGCAGGGCATAGCCAAGCAGCTGATAATAGCGGGTGAAAAAGCCGCCAGTGAGGGTGGTAGATTGTATTTGCGCCTTGAGGTGAGCATCGATAATATCGCTGCAATTCAGTTGTATGAAGGCTTGGGATTTCAAAAATTTGGTATTTACCGGGGCTATTATGAAGACCATAAAGATGCTTTGCGTTACCAAAAGCGTATTCGCTATTTTGCCGATGTGCTGCAACATCGGTCTGTCCATTGGCTAAAACAAACCACGCCGTTTACTTGTGGGCCGGCGGCTTTAATGATGGCCATGCACGGTCTTGATAGACAATATCACCCGTCCCGCGAAGAAGAAATTAATTTATGGCGAGAAGCGACCACTATTTTTATGACCTCAGGGCATGGGGGGTGTCATCCGATAGGTTTGGCGTTAGCAGCTAAGCGACGTGGTTTTCAAGTAAAAGTCTGGATTAATAAAACTGATACCTTGTTTATTGATGGGGTACGCAATGATGAAAAAAAACAGGTTGTTGAACTGGTTGATGCGTGTTTTAAGCGCGAAGCGGCAGAGCAGGGTATTCCTATACATTATGCCAACATCACTCAAAATGATTTGATTGCTGCTTTTAAAGCCGGTGCCATTCCTCTGATCTTAATTAGTACATTTTCTTTGGATAGAAAAAAAGCCCCACATTGGGTAGTGATGAGTGGTTTTGATGATGATTGCCTGTACATGCACGACTCTGATCCTGAAGAAGGCCGTCAAAATGAACTCGATTGCCAGTTTATTCCGGTGGCGCGTGAGGATTTTGACAGGATGTCGTGTTTTGGTAAAAACAGATTGCGAACAGCCGTTATTGTTTTGCCGGAGTCAAAAAAGGCTAATAAGGTTTCAGAGAGCTGAGCTAAAAGAAGCGCATCATTCGCGAATAATGCGCTTTTGTGAAAAGTCTTATTTATTATTTTGACAACGTGATGATGTCATACATCTCATTACCAAATGCAGCAGTGGCGCTTGAGGTAAAATTGAACTGAGTAATTTGTATCTTACCCGCTGATATAAGTTTTCCGCTTAAAAATACAGATTTTGAAGAACCCGTAGTGAGGGAAACGTCAATACCATTCGCTTGAATAGTAGAATCGGGATCAATTCTACCCACAATTTTTAGGGAATTAGACCCCACTTTTAAAGTGCCATTAAAAAGATTGCCGGGTGAACCACCGATTTTGCACTGGGTTATAGTCAATACAACACTAACAGGGACGCTACAAGCAGTAGTGGAGACTTTTCTAGCAGCTCCTTTCCAGCTTCCGTTTAGGTTTGGCGCTGCCGAAACCAAAGTAGACACACATAAAGCCAAAGCTATCCACAAAAGTTTAACAAAAATATTTTTTTTCATGACATACACCTGATAGTGTTGAAGACAATTAGTCCATGAAGAACACAGCAAAACATTGTATTCAGCTGTTCATTCCTAAAAATTAAATACTACAACTTAAGTTTCGGAATAGCAATACGTACATATACTTAAAACGTGGCATTCTTTTAGGTAAAGCTACGTGTTTAACAAGGCTTGGATGTCAGATTCAAGTTCAGCAAAATGGCCAAAATGACGGGCGCGTAATATCCCTTGTTTATCTATTAGTAAATGCGAGGGTGTGCCTTGTAAGGCGTAGCTATCAAAAGTAGCCGCATTAAATAACTTGGCCTGTAAATACTGACTGACTCGTTGGCGGGTTTTTTGTTGCCCAGCAGCAGACTGGCGTTCAAATTGCGCGAGGTGAGTATCAATAAATGCCTTGATGGTTTCGTCAGTCGGCGGATTAGATTGCTGGGTTAATTTATCCATAGCCACTGGAAAGGGAATTTTGTAGGGAAACTGTCCGTTACCATAAGCGTTAAGTGCAGCAAGCGTTGCGCCGACAGTTTCGCCATCCAATAATAGCTTTTGTAAGTTTTCTAAGGTGTTTTTATCATAGTCTTCAAATGCGGTGGCAACACCTAAGACTTTTAAGCCCTGATTATGGTAGCGTTGATGTAAATCAACAGCTTGCGGAAGAGAGTAAATAAAGCAGCCCGGGCAATTAACCTGAAAAACTTCCACCAGAACAACATAACCTTGTAATTGATCAAGATTAACCGGCTCGCCTTGCACCCATTCAGAAACCTGCAATAATGGCGCTTTTTGACCTATTCCTGGATAAGACATCGCATAAATCCTTATTTTTATTAATGGTAAAAATCTGAAAACCTGAAATACAAAACCATATTTCTATACCCTAATAGGCACTGACTATAGTCAATCAGCTTGATATTGTATAACGGCATTACCAGCAAATAGAGTAAAATGCGACCCAGACTCAAAAGCCAAAGTTCAACACTTTGCGCAGCTTTCATCCTATTCTTTATTATTTTCTCGGAACAACACTTTGATAACCTCCGCAAACATCACTATGCAGTTTGGGGCTAAACCCCTATTTGAAAACGTTTCTGTTAAATTTGGCGACGGCAACCGCTACGGCTTAATCGGTGCCAATGGCTGTGGCAAATCCACTTATATGAAAATCTTAAGCGGCGACCTGGAACCCTCTGCCGGCAACGTCAGCATTACGCCGGGTGAACGCTTGGGGATTTTGCGCCAGGACCAATTTGCTTATGAAGACTTTAGTGTTATAGATACTGTCATCATGGGGCATAAAGAACTGTGGCACATTAAAAAGGAACGCGACCGTATCTACTCGCTGCCGGATATGACCGAAGCAGAAGGTATGCAGGTTGCTGATCTGGAGGTCGAGTTTGCGGAAATGGACGGTTATACCGCTGAATCCAGAGCCGGTGAGTTATTACTAGGCTTGGAGATACCGCAGGAGCAACATTACGGTTTGATGAGCGCGGTTGCGCCAGGCTGGAAATTACGGGTATTGTTAGCGCAGGCTCTGTTTGCTGAGCCTGATATTTTGCTACTCGACGAACCTACCAACAACTTGGATATCAATACGATCCGTTGGCTTGAAGATGTGCTTAACGACCGTAATTGCACCATGATTATTATTTCCCATGATCGGCATTTTTTAAACAGCATCTGTACGCACATGGCAGACATGGATTTTGGCGAATTGCGTGTTTATCCGGGTAATTATGACGATTACATGACCGCATCAACGCAGGTGCGTGACCAATTATTGGCCGGTAATGCCAAGAAAAAAACCCAGATGGCCGAGTTACAAACTTTTGTCAGCCGTTTTTCCGCGAATGCCTCTAAAGCCAAACAAGCCACTTCACGTGCCCGGCAGCTGGAAAAAATCAAATTAGACGATATTAAACCCTCCAGTCGGGTTAATCCTTTTATACGTTTTGATCAAACTAAAAAACTGTTCCGGTTAGCTTTAGAAGTTGAAGGCGTAAGCAAGGGCTATGGTGAAAAGCCATTATTCAAAAGCCTGAAGTTGATGGTATCGGTAGGTGAAAAAGTGGCCATTATTGGCCCAAACGGTATCGGTAAGTCCACACTTTTACGGACACTGGTCGGTGATTTAAAACCCGATACCGGTAAAGTCAAATGGTCTGAAAATTCGGAAGTGGGTTACTACGCACAGGATCATGCCGAGGATTTTGCTGAAAATATTACCCTTATTGAATGGATGGGGCAATGGCGTAAGGAATCCGATGACGACCAATCGATACGTGGCACATTAGGCCGGTTATTGTTTACGTCAGATGATATTAATAAACCGGTAAAAGTGCTTTCAGGGGGCGAGCAGGGACGCATGTTGTTCGGTAAACTGATCCTGCAAAAAAATAACATTATGGTGCTGGATGAGCCGACCAACCATCTTGATATGGAGTCGATTGAGTCGCTTAATACCGCGCTGGAAAACTACCCGGGCACCTTGCTATTTGTCAGCCATGACCGTGAGTTTGTCTCATCTTTGGCAACACGCATTATTGAATTAACGCCTAACGGTATTGTTGACTTTAATGGTAACTATGAAGATTATTTGGAGAGCCAGAGTAAATAATTCTCATCACTAAACCAGTAGCGCAAAACGCTAATTGCATTTTACTTTAGTGCTCACTGCCATTAAGTTAAGAACACGACCAGGCCGAAAACCTGTTTTGGCAAAAAACTTTTTTTTCTGATCACAAACCGGTGCGTTCTATCCGGCGTACCAAGCATGATCTGACGGCTCAGCCGGTTGATAAAATAGGCAATTCCGGTGAGGTTTGGCTCAGGCAGTTATTTTTGGGCGGATCATCACGTTACCCTCGGTGACAAGCTGCGGGTTTTTAAATCCGGCAGCATTGTGCATGAAATTCCGCTGGATAATCTGGGCTCACAAACCGTCATTGGCCGTCACCCCGATGCCGATTTGCAGCTGGAATCACATAAAATGGCCATGTTCCATGCCCTCATCAGAAAAGTCGATGGCAAGTTGTACATCGAAAACCTGGACAGCGACAGCGGTATTCTGATTAAAAACAGGAAGCTAAGCCTGAAAACGCGCGTCCAACTGCGCGATGGTATGCAAATTGATATGCCAGGATTTAGGCTCGAATTTGCTATTGCCAATATGCCCAATAGCGATGAGCTGGATTTTGACGCCGAAGAATTATTGGAAATACCGGATTTTTTCTACCAGCCGCCACCGCCTGCCGCCAGTCCGTTGCTCAGCAATCTGGTTGATAACCTGGGCAGCCTGAAAATTTGGTCTGAAGGCACGTCCATCCTTAAAGTAGCTGACATTATCGAAGAAACCGCCGACTGCAAGACTTTTCGTTTGGTTGGTAAGCAATCTCTGTTGTTCTCTTATAAACCGGGGCAATTTATTACTTTCATCCTGAATCTGGATGGTAAGGAAGTCAAACGTTCTTACAGCATGTCATCCAGCCCTTCCAGGCCGCATTTGCTGGAAGTCACTATCAAACGCGTACCTGGCGGTTTGGTATCCAACTGGTTTTGCGACCATGTGAAGTTGGGTGATGAATTGATCATCAAAGGCCTTGCGGGGAAATTCACCTGCTTTAATTACCCATCCAGCAAGATGTTGTTTGTGGGCGCTGGCAGCGGCATCACTCCGTTGTTGTCCATGAGCCGTTGGATTGCCGATACTGCCTCGGATGTCGACGTTAAACTGCTGGGCTCTTTCAAATCGCCGCCCGACATTATTTTCCGCAAGGAATTTGAAATGCTGTCTGCGCGTAATCGGGGCTTTCAGGTCGCCATCAGTGTCACATCCGGTTGGCATGGTTCGGATTTTTGGACGGGATTTACTGGTCGGGTCAATCACCATATGTTGAATTTGTTTGTGCCGGATCTTCACGAACGTGATGTGTTTTTGTGCGGCCCTGAACCGTTTGCCGATAATGTCAAAAATATTCTACGCGACCTGAATTACGATATGGCACGCTTTCATACCGAAAGTTTTGGTTCAGGCCGTTCTGCCCAGCAATCCGGTACTGATGTCAGCAAGATACTTCAATTGAAGGGGATGTTGCATAAAGTCACTTTTGCCAAATCAGGGAAAACGGTAGAAACGGATGGACACACGACCTTGCTGGCGCTGGCTGAAGCCCATGGCATCGAGATTGATTACAGCTGCCGGATAGGGAGTTGTGGCGAATGTGAAGTAAAGTGCAACGGTAATACGTATGCTTTGCCGGACTGCGGGATTGACGAAAAAACCAGGGCAGCAGGATTTATTTATACCTGTTGCAGTATGGCGACATCTGATGTGGAGCTGTTAATTTAATTAACTTCTTGAGTGTATTTTTACCACCCACTGAGGCCAAGGGGGATAAAGCATAACGTATAAAAACCGTATTAAAAGCACGCTTTACACATAATGCTGATCGTTGATGTGGACTATGAATTTATCTTTTCCACCCACTCATAAAGCTCGGTCAACGCCGGATCGCACTTACCACAACCAGAACCACAAGCCGTACCTGTAGGCAATCTGCGCACATTGCCCTTACTGATCCATTTGCCCAGCATACCGCGCAACGCATCTTCATCCATATTAAAACGATCAACTAAATCCTTTAAAGCAATGCGCTTGCGCTCTTTTAAATAGTCCCGTAAATCAGATAAAATCATGACATTGCTCCCGAAACAGGCTTTACCACGCCATATCTGCCATACAACCAAAGCCCAAATAATACCGACGAAAATAGCCCAAGCAAGCCGGTAATCCAAAACAGCGAGTAAGCCGGATGTTGAATATAAGTGACGGCCTGATAAAAAATAGTTGCCGTACCGTAAGCAAGGCCAGTGGTCCACAACACTACAAACAACGTCCAGTTTAAATTGGTTTCGCGGTAAATGGCTGCCGTTGCCGCCACACACGGTGCGTACAGCAAAATAAACAGCAAATAAGCAAAAGCACCGGCTTTGCCGTCAAAACTTTGCCGCATGGCCGCATACGTATCCGCTTTGACATCTTGCTCACTCACGGCGGCATTCACATCTAACCCCAAAGGATCTAACAAATTATCGGCAATGGCCATTAGATTTTTAGGCAACGTTAAAAACGCATCACTCAAAGCTTGCTGTAAATTAAAGGCACTATCCGTTGTCTTTGCACCGGCTTGCTGACTGTACAGTGCATCCAGTGTGCCGACTACCGCTTCTTTAGCCAATACACCGGTAAAAATACCCACGGTGGCTGGCCAGTTATCTTGCGCAATGCCCATAGGCTGAAATATCGGTGTTAGACCCCGACCAATCGCGCTCAGCACAGAGCGGTTATTATTTTGCTGGCCAAAGCTGCCATCGGTATTAATGGCATTGAGTAAATTCAACACCAATACCATCGGTACGATAACCTTACCGGCATTAAACAAAAACGATTTAAGCCGATCCCAGGTTCTAATAAACACGCCACTTAAAGTGGGCATGTGATACGCGGGCAGCTCCATAATAAACGGCGTGGTCTCGCCTTTAAATAGTGTATGGCGCATGATTAAGCCGGTAAAAACCGCCACGCCAATACCAAAAAGATATAAACCAAACACCAGATTCTGTCCACCCACCGGAAAAAATGCCGAGGCAAACAAGGCATAAACCGGCAATCTTGCGCCACATGACATAAACGGGTTCATCAAGTTGGTCAAAATTCTGTCGTGTTGTTTTTCAAGGGTGCGGGTCGCCATAATGGCCGGTACGTTACAGCCAAAGCCGACAATCATCGGCACAAAGGCTTTACCGGGCAAGCCGATCATGCGCATAAATCTGTCCATAACAAAAGCCGCTCTGGCCATGTAACCGGAATCTTCCAAGGCGGACAAAAACATAAACAAAAAGCCAACCACCGGAATAAACGTTGCAACCACTTGTATGCCGTTACCGATACCTTGGGTTATCAACACCGTCAGCCATTGCGGGCTGTGTAAGCTGGTTAATAATGCGCCCAGGCCATCTACCAGCACAGCGCCGGTGGCTTGATCAAAAAAATCCACAAAAGCATTGCCGACATTAATGGTACACATAAACATGGTGTACATCACCAGCAAAAACACCGGAATACCCAGAAAACGATTGAGAACAATCTGATCTATTTGTTCGGTGCGGTGTTGACTGATTTCGTGTATTTTACATACAGTATCTTGGGTGATTTTATTAACAAATCCATACCGTGCATCAGCGGCTAGAATATCAATTTCATCGTTGGTTTGGGTTTCTACCTGGCGTTGCAATTGCGCTACTTTAGGGAGCAAATCAGCTCCGGCATAGTGTTTGGCAAGCGTATCATCTTCTAACAAACGCAAGGCCAGCCAGCGTAAATTACAATTATGTTGTGCGGCAATGTCGGTTAATAAAGGCGAAAGTGTATCGACCGCATGCTCCAAAGCCCCAGTATAAGGAATGGTGATTGTGGGTATCGGCTGGCTGGTTACGCTTTTATTAATGACGGCTTTTAAAGTATCAATACCGTGCTTATTGGCCGCAGAAATAGCCACCACAGGGCAACCTAGCTGGATGCTTAAGGCATCAATATCGATTTTAATGCCGCGCTTTTTAACGGCATCCATCATATTGAGCACCAATATCATCGGTACGCGCATTTCAATGAGTTGCGAGGTTAAATAAAGGTTGCGCTCAAGACTGGAGGCATCAACAATATTGATGATTAAATCAGCGGCTTTGGAGGCGACAAAGTCACGCGCCACTTTTTCATCCGGGGAGATGTGATCATCGGCAGCTTCTAGTGAATAAGTACCTGGGAGATCAACTAAGCTTATGGTTTTGTTGGCGTGGCGGTATTGACCGGTTTTTTTTTCTACGGTAACACCCGGCCAATTACCCACATGTTGGTTAGAACCGGTAAGCACATTAAACAGGGTTGTCTTGCCACAATTAGGATTGCCGACAACACCGACCGTACTACAATCAGTTGACATTACATTCTCTCTAACAACAAAACCGCAGCTTCATCCTTTCTTAGCGTCAATGAAAAACCGCGCAATTTAATTTCGACCGGATCACCCATTGGAGCAAAGCGCGTCACACTAAACGGCGTTCCTGGGGTTAAACCCATCGCCAATAATTTTTTACGATACGCTTTACCGGCTTTATCAAAGCCAGTAATTTTTGCCAAATCACCAACCGCAAGTTGCTTCAGGTTTAACGACATCTTTCAACACCACACGAAAAGTATAAAAAACGAATGATCAAAGAGGAATCAATAATCATTCTCATTAGCATCACTATAACATCAAAATACAACTATTCAAGCGTGGGTCAAAAATAAAATTACACTTATAAATTGATTAATACAGATTATGCGCGGTGAAGATACGATGAATTGCAAGCGTCAGTGATGAAATAGTGACAGGGAATTTAATTACCCGTTCCAAGCATGGAAACTGTCTATATTTTGTTAAGGCCTTGAAAAAAAATGCAGGCTAGAAATTCAAATGGGGGAGGATGCCAATCGGCTGAAAGTGCCGCGAATTATAAACTGGCGCTAAGAATAGCCAATGAAATGAGAAGAGTTACATAGATAGCACAGAGTGCTTGAAAATACCTTCACAAAATCCAAAGGTATGGATGGGATTTTTTGATAACACGAAAGCCATGATAAAACAGTAGCTTGTATTGATAGAATGGCGGAGAGGCAGGGATTCGAACCCTGGGAGGGTTACCCCTCAACGGTTTTCAAGACCGCCGCATTCGGCCGCTCTGCCACCTCTCCAAGCCGTGCATTATAAAACAAACTGATCTATAAAATCAATTTTAAATAGGCTTTAATCCAAATTGCGTAAGTTTATAAACGTTTTAAGCCTTATCTATTTTTGTGCAGTAAAAATACAGTAGGCTGTTAAATTTTGAGTAAACAAATAATGCTGTGCAACACCGACCCAATAATTCGCAGTTTGGCCTTTAGTGCGCAACCCTAGCCATTCGCCCAATTTTTGCATCGGCTGTAACCGTTTAGCAACACTGAGCATATACTCTATAGATTGCATAGTTTGCGGGGTAAGATCGCGCATGGTTGGGCTATGAAAGCCCTGTTGTTCCAGTAAGCCACTGAACTCATCCTTAAGGCACAGATTAGGGACGGCCCAACCATTTAAGCAGGTCATAATTTCTCGCCATTCTTCAGTATTAAATTCGCGGCGTGTAAAAAAGCCATCACACACTACCACGCGACCACCTTTGCGCAATACCCGCATGGCTTCCTTTAAAAAAACGCCTTTATCCAGAGCGTAGCAAGAGCTTTCTAAAGCCCAAACCACATCAAAGGATTCATCTTCAAACGGCATTTGACAAAAATCAGCAACCTCAAAATCTACTAACTTGCCCACACCTTGACGATCAGCGTGTTGTGCGCCGTAGATAGCCTGTTGACTACTAACCGTCATGCCGGTAGCTCGATTGCCATAGTTTTTCGCCATCCAGATGCTACTTCCACCTACGCCACAGCCAGCATCTAATACTCGATCACTGGCTTTAATACCGGCAGCGTCATACAGCACCTGGTTTTTATTAAGCAAAGCTTGATGATGCTGATAAGGCGTGGTTTTATCCCAATAGCCGTAGTGGTAGGCCAAATTATCCCGATTACACCAGGTGAGTAAATAATCCCAATAGCATTCATCGTAATATTCAGCGGTTTCTTTGCGTAAGGTTTTGCCGGTTAAGTCGGCATCGGGGGGAAGTTCTCGATTGTCTTGGTTGGATATTAGGTAATGCATGAATTTGAGTGGATTATTCTTGTTTTTAAAAGGTAGATTTTACTAATCAACCAGATGAATGCTATTTGAGCTTTAAAACTCTGTAAGCAATAGGTTCTTGTTGTTTTAGCTTAATAAAAGATGCGGCTAGAAAAGGATTAGCCCAGAATTATTGCATAAGTACATCCAGGCCGTTTATTGCTGAACTGCCGCTGCCGCATAAGGCAGTCTCTTGATGATTGCTTGCTGCTGTAGTTTGGATTAATCCTGAAAAATTAAACAATTGTTTGTCGGCTAATTGCGAAGGCGCGACATTCTGTAAGCTGGTGAATATAGTTTCCAGACGACCGGGAAATTGTTTATCCCAGCCTTTTAACATCACTTTCATAGCTTTGCGTTGCAGATTTTCTTGTGAGCCGCATAGATTACACGGGATAATCGGAAAATCTTTAAATGCGGAAAAACGTTCAATGTCTTTTTCGCGGCAATAGGCGAGGGGGCGGATAATAATGTTTTTCTTATCATCGCTTAACAACTTGGGCGGCATGGCTTTCAGTTTGCCACCGTAAAAAATATTCAGGAAAAATGTTTCCAGAATATCATCTCGATGATGCCCCAACGCTATTTTAGTAATGCCATTGGCTTCGGCATAGCCATACAATGTACCACGCCGTAACCTTGAACACAGGCTGCACGTGGTTTTACCTTCTGGTATTACCCGCTTAACAATGCTATAGGTGTCTTTTTCAATAATATGATAAGGCACGCCTAATGATTCCAGATAAGCAGGCAATACGTGTTCGGGAAAACCAGGTTGCTTTTGGTCTAGATTCACTGCGATCAAGTCAAACTCTACGGGCGCGGTTTTCTGTAAATTAACCAGTACATCAAGTAGCGTATAAGAGTCTTTGCCGCCCGACAAGCACACCATAATCTTATCGCCGTTTTCGATCATATTGTAATCAGCGATAGCGTCGCCCACATAATGGCGCAGCCGCTTTTGCAGTTTATTAAACTGAATCCTGGATTTTTGATTGGGGTCTGACATAAAGGGGGTGTACCTTGTACCTTGCACCCTTTACCCTGCATGAGGTGCAAGGTAAAGGGTGCAAGAGGGTGGACGGTTTTATCCGTTATAACGCTGGAAAATCAACGTTGCATTGGTGCCACCAAAGCCAAAACTATTGGACATGATGGTATTTAAGGTGACGTTATCCTGACGCTCACGCACAATGGGGATGCCTTCCGCGCCTGGATCAAGCTGGGTGATATTGGCAGAAGCACTCAAAAAGTTTTCTTCCATCATTAATAAAGAATAAATGGCTTCGTTAACGCCAGCGGCACCGAGTGCATGGCCTGTCAATGATTTGGTAGAGCTGACAGGCGGCACTTTATCTTTACCAAATACTGTCCGTAACGCTTCCAGTTCTTTAGTATCACCCACTGATGTGCTAGTGCCGTGAGCATTGATGTAATCAATATTACTGCCATCCGTCATCGCTATCGCTTGCTGCATACAGCGTACCGCGCCTTCACCAGACGGCTGCACCATATCGTAGCCATCAGAAGTTGCACCATAACCGACCAGTTCAGCATAGATTTTAGCGCCACGGGCTTTGGCATGTTCGAGTTCTTCAACTACCAACACACCGCCGCCTCCCGAAATAACAAAACCGTCGCGGGTCGCATCATAAGGCCGAGATGCAGTTGCGGGGGTATCGTTATACTTGGAGGACAAGGCTCCCATCGCATCAAATAATACCGACAAGGTCCAGTGTACTTCTTCGCCGCCGCCAGCAAACACCACATCCTGCTTGCCCAATTGAATCAGCTCCATGGCATGGCCAATACAATGCGCACTGGTTGCACACGCTGAGCTAATGGTGTAGTTGACACCTTTAATCTTAAACGGCGTGGCCAAACAAGCCGTATTGGTGCTGGACATGCAACGGGTTACCATATACGGGCCAACGCGTTTTACGCCTTTTTCGCGCAATATATCAGCTGCATCAACCTGATTGGAGGTAGACGGCCCACCGGAACCCATCACCAGCCCCGTTCTAAAGTTGGAGACATCCGATTCACTTAAACCAGAATCATCAATGGCTTGTTGCATGGCGATATAGTTGAAGGCTGCGCCATCGCCCATAAAGCGTTTGATTTTGCGGTCGATAAGCGCATCAAAATCAATATTAATGGGCCCGTGGACATGGCTGCGAAAGCCCATATCGTGGTAGACATCGGAAAAAACGATTCCAGAGCGGCCTTGTTTTAGCGATTCTGATACTTCTGACCGATTATTGCCTATGCTGGAAACAATGCCCAAACCGGTGATTACGACTCTTTTCATGGTGATAAATCCTAAAAGTCTGCGGTTGACGTAAATAAACCAACGCGTAAGTCGGTTGCTGTATAAATCACTTTTCCGTCTACTTCCATCGTGGCATCGGCAATGCCCATATAAAGTTTGCGCATGATGAGCCGTTTCATATCAAGGCGATAAGTGACTTTTTTGGCCGTGGGCAAAACCTGGCCGGTAAATTTAACTTCGCCTACACCTAATGCACGGCCTTTTCCTGGGCCACCCATCCAACATAAAAAGAAGCCAACCAGTTGCCACATAGCATCTAAACCTAAGCAGCCGGGCATGACCGGATCACCCTGAAAATGACAGGCAAAGAACCATAAATCCGGCGTAATATCCAGTTCTGCAACGATTTGACCTTTACCATACGCGCCACCTTCATCGGTAATCAACGTAATTCTATCCATCATTAGCATGTTAGGCAGGGGCAGTTGTGCATTTTCCGGCCCGTACATTTCCCCTCTACCGGACATCAGCAATTCTTCGCGCGTAAAACTATGCTGCTTATCCATAATGTTTAACCCTTTAGAATTATACTTATAATTGAGCTGTCTATTATCTTACAGCCATCGAAAAAAATCAGCTCAATTTTTAGCGGCAGCAACTTCTGGTAGCAAGTTTTTTAGTTTTAAGGTGTTTCTTTGCAAGCGATATTGATAAATAATCGTGTAAGAAAGCACTGATGCGACGTATTTTCGGGTTTCTTTATAAGGAATATATTCCACCCAAAGATCAATCGGCAGGGCTTTACCCTTAGGTAGCCATTTTATGACGCGATGGGGACCTGCATTATAAGCCGCTGTTGCCAGAGCGACATGGCCGTCAAACTGACTCAGTAACTGCTTGTAATAGTAACTGCCGTACCGTATGTTAAGGTCAGGATTAAATAAGTCATTGTCCGAATTCCAGGGTTCCTGCAAGCTTTTGGCGATTTGTTGCGCTGTAGCCGGCATTATCTGCATTAATCCTTTAGCGCCAACCACCGATGCAGCCATTTTATCCATCATGCTTTCTTGGCGCATCAGGCCAAAAATAAGTGCAGGATCAAGATTTTGCAAAGCGGCATTATGTTCAACCTGGGCTTGGTAATGGGTAGGAAAGCGCAAACTTAAATCGTCCCAATAATCGGCTTTGGTTAAAGTAATGATTGCCGTTTGCTCCCAGTGCCATTGCTGTGCCAGTTTAGCGGCCAGTAACAACTGTTCTTTACTAAGCTTTTTTAAAATGCCTGCAAAGTGTCGTCTGGCATCGGCGTCTCGATGCAAGGCATTAAGCTCTTCTATGGCGCTAAGCTCTGTAGTTTGACGCAGCGTTGCCAGTGCTTCTGGTGTTAAAATAATAGGTTTATCGGTAAATTGATACGCTTGGTTAAGCACATCTGCTGCCAAAAAACCATAAAACCCCCTGTCTTTGGCAACGGTTGAATACATCGCTTGTGCTTGAGTGTTAGCGCCGGTTTTATCCAGCGCTCTGGCAAACCAATATTGCCAATGCGGGTCTTGTTGTTCTTTAGCGGATAGTTTTTTATAAGCTTCAATAACATGTGGCCAGTTTTGTGCAAATAAGGCGGATCGAACGCTCCAGATTCTTAACTCTTCATCTGGTTCATTGACTTTTTTCAAGCGTTCGAAAGCCCGGTGATCTCTACGTACCGCTAAAAGCAGTGCGAGTTGGTGTTCAATGTGCTGACTGGTTTTGTTGTCTATTGTGAAGGATTTTTTTTGACTATCCCAAAGATTTAACGCCAACTCAAGATTGGCTTTGGCCATTCTATCAATACCGTAGGCAAACAATCGCCCCATTAACCCCGTTTTGGTTTTCCAAAAGCCACTGTTTTTAATGATTTCAGGCGTTTGATGAACTTGTAGCCACTGCCCCGCAATCGCTTGATCGTTGGGGTTGAGCAGGTTGAGCGTTGCGTTGGCTTCGGTAGTATTATTTTGCGTTAAAGCCGATTCAAAATGTTGCCAGATAATATCCGATGTCAGTTTTCCAGAAGCGGTCAACGCATCAAATAAGGGCGCACAGCTTTCAGGCTGCGGTTCTGCTGTTGCCCAAAGAACTTGCGCTGCATCCAAGGCTAGTTGTTGCTGGCCGGTTTGGTAGTTAGCCCATTGAAATTGGCAATTTAGATTTTTATCGCTGTTAGCTTGATAATATTCGATGAACTCAGGCCAGCGTTGTTGCTCAGCTAGGCGGTTTAACCATTTTGGACGCAGTAAATCGGCATAATAGCTCTCTTTGTATGTCGTTAAAAACTCAGTAATGGCGGGTGTTTGCGACAAACGGTTTTTCAGCCATTTATACTGTAAATAAGGGTATAAAGGGTAATTAGCCAGCCTTTTTGATAAGCGCAGAAAATCCTTTTCTTTGTCTTTAGCCAGTAGTTTTTCCGCAGTTAGAAAATACTCACGCTGCTGGGAAAGGGTAGGGGGTAGGTTTATTTTGTACCAGAAAAACAGGCCGCCACTTATCAGTAAAAACGCAGCCAGGTATTTTATGCGCATAGTTTATATTTGCTTGTTTTGACCCAGAAAAACTAATTAATAGAATCTTCCAGTAAAATAGTTTCGAGAGCATCAGTAGAACGAATACCGATATCATTTGTTATAAAAAATGTACAACCTGCTTTGAGTGCAGCTGCATTGGGCTTCCAATTTAAAGCGGAACAAAAGCAATGGTACAGATGTAGGTTGGGGTGAGGTAACGAACCCCAACAATACTAAATCCAGTTTTGGGGTTCCTATCGTCACTCCAACCTACATTGCTTGGGCAAGCGTATTGCCCCCTATCCCTATTTAACAGTCGGCTCAACAATCGCCCTAGATGTTCCAGGCCCTATACTTTCTGCCGCGTCTTTAAGGTAAGTCTGTTTTAAACGTTTAAATGCCGACCACAAGGTAGTGTCCATAACCACTTCGTTACCAATAGAGACAATAACCCTGGATAATTCCGGTATTTTGGTTTTGACTGACGTTAAATACACCGGCTGCACATATAAAATACTGTTGCCCATGGGCAAAATAATCATGCGACCCATTTCTACCGTAGAACCGTATTTTCCCCATAAACTAAATTGAGCAGAAATTTCCGGACTTTGGTTAATTAAGGCTTCTACTTGAGCAGGGCCATTTACCTGCACATCTTTGCTAAATTTATAAACAGTAATGCCGGGCTTGTATTCTCCTAGGCGGCTACATTGCTTGCTATCCATGACACCGGCTACGCCTATCATGCTGAGATTATCCCTATTAATGGGTGTCATGGGGTTGATCATGACAAATTCTTCTTTACCATTGCAGTTGCCAAAATTTACGGTTTGGTAGTACGGCAACACTTCTGCATCCCTCACCTGGGCTTGTGTCCAGGTTTCTGCTTGTTCGTAGAACAATTCTGGGCTTTGTTGATGGTATTTAGCAAAAATTTTCATTTGCAGATAATACAAATCACGCGGATAACGTAAGTGCTTACGCAATTCTTCGGGCATTTCCGGTAGACTTTTAAATAACCCTGGATAAGCATTGTTATAGGCCTGAATCAGGCTATCTGATGGGTCAGAAATATAATAATCAACATCCCCATCCAGTGCATCAACCACTACTTTCACCGAGTTGCGGATATAGTTGAATTTTGCCTGGCCTGGGAAAAAACTATCATCAGCCGGTTTTGAAGCCGGGTAAAAGGGCGATAACGTATAAGTATCTTGTATCCAGTAAAATCTGTCTTGCGTTATCACTAAATAAGGATCTTTATCCAGATGCAAAAACGGTGTTAACTTTTTAATGCGCTCCTGAATATTCCGGTAGATTTTGACCTTGCTTTCAGTAGAAATGTTGGTCGAAAAAAACACGTTTTTTTCTTTAAAATAAACTGCAAATAAAGCTTTTCTAAAATAAGACGGAATTGGAATGCCACCTTTACCATGGTAAGCCGACTCATTATCTGGATCAGTACCGGCTATGCCTTTAATGTTTAAATTATTGGGGACAATGGCGTAATTATACTTACCCTCACCATAATAAATATCGGGGTATTTAACACTAAAACCCATATCAGAGTGCATATCAAGATCACGCAAATGCCAGACCACCGGTTTTTCAGCATCTTGCGCAGCAGGTGTGGCTACGGCGCCATAACCGTGTGTATAACGCAAATGGGTATTTTCCCAGTTTTGCGCTTCTTTTGGCAGTTTTAAGATATTGATCTCTCGAGCTGCCAAATTGACTTGTCGGATTTGATTAAGAATAGAATATTGATCCTCGTCAACCGATAAAAATTTGTAGTAAGGCCTGATGGCTTGTAATTGCTGGTAACTGTCCAGTAAATATTCCCTGTCCCACACGGGAATGTTCTCAAAGCGTGCTTGCGTACTCCACTTTTCTATGTCTGGTGCAGCATTCAATTTAATAGGAAGATCAACGTTTTTAACGTTGTTTAAATCGTAGGCATTTATGGTGGCATTAATATTATGCTGAATAAATGGTTTTTCCATTTTGACAGGGTTAGGGTTAACAATATATTCCTGAATACTATTGGGAATAAAGCCTATTTTGGGTAAAATCAAAAAACTTACAAAAAGAACAGATGAAATAATCAGCGGCGATTTTATACGGTGGCGGTCTGAAAAAATATACAGACTTGCCGCAATGGCTACGGCCAAAAACGAGGCAATGCCCAACCAGATTAAAGGTAACTGGTAGCGAATTTCTGTAAAACCCGGGCCATAAAAGATAGGTTCGTGGCTATTGTTGTACAACAGCGAAAAGCGGTGCAGTAAAAATCCCCAGACTACAAAAATTACTACAAAACCCATCAAAATACTCAGATGAATTTTTGCACCCATGTGAAATTCTCTACTTTGATCCGGAACAAAAATATGTTCCAGCCAATACAACGTACCCACCATAAAGAATAATAACATCGCTGTTATCAACAATTCCTGTTGAATAAGTGAGTAAATGGGATAGGACAGCATGTAAAAGCTGACATCATTGCCATAAATGGTTTCTTTTACCCCAGAATCACTGCCAAAGAAATACAGTAAGGATTGTTCCCATTGATTATAAAAAGGAATGGCAATAAATATGGCGAGTAGCAGGGAGACGGGCGTATATATTTTTGCCGAACCATACATGAAAGCATCGGCAAAGCCTTGAAAGCGTTGGTTTTTAGTAAAGTTATTTAAAACTTCTTCGCGTGGGTTTAATCCTAAATAAGACGAAGCAACCCAAAAATGGAAAAAGAAAATAACAAAAAAAGTGAGGGTAACGCCACCAGACAAAAAGTATTTGTACAGCAGTCGTAACCAAAAATACCCTTCGAGCTTTAAAGATTGGAACCACCATAAATCAACGAATAGATCCAAAAATATAAAATGAAAGGCGACAATCAGGACGACCACTAGAAGCAGTGTTGCTCCAATCAACGCGGGTACTGATTTTAATTTCTGCATAATGCCCCCGTATGTGCTGCGTGTATGTTAACCCTGCGTAGATAAGCTATTAAAAACAAGCGTAGCTGACGCATAGATGCTGGCGGGTATTCTAACACTCAATTAGATATTTATAATGCTTTAGGGCGGCAGACAATAGCGCCAATAGTGGAATGAATAGCCGATTTTCGCAAAACATTAAGGTGATTTATAGTGCTACTAAGTCAACTAATTTTACAATGATTAAGCTTAACAAGTAATTGTAATGCCTTCCATTTGCTACCAGATTATGATCTTTTTCTAAATCGCATACCAAAGTATGTAAGAAAAAACGCACACAGACCCTTAAAATAAAATAAAATAAATTTTGTATGAAAATAATACAAGTCTTGTTCAGCATTGTGAATCTTAAACAATATATTGAAAAAGGCTTTAATCCTAGGTGTCATATTTATTTGCACAATCCAACTGTTGATTTATTTTTAACAGATTTTTGAAAAAATGAAGACATCCAAAATAATACCCCACGATTTTTTTAAGTTTATTTAAATTAATACGTTATATAGTCACCTCGGCAAAAACTATGCCACTAAAAAACATCTCTTTTAAAGATGGCTTAAAAAATGCTTGTTTCTATCTGTAGTAGTATTTTTTCTTATGGGCATCAACTGAGTCTAGGCTCATAGGTTGGCATGCCATCTATCTGATTGTGGCCAATGGCCTCGTAATCCGTTGAATCCTTTTTTAAAAAAGAAAAACTAGGGTCTTTCAATTTTTCTTTTTTAAAGTGGCGAACGAATCTTTTACGAGGCATGACACCTTACTTTAGAGATCAAGTATATGAACGAAAATAATAATAACCCACTAACGCCTGCTCTGTGCAGGGTTATGGAAGCCTGTGTTAGTCTAAAAACAACAGAAACCAAAATAATAGCAGATCATTTAAATCGTTCCCCTGCCACTATCAGAAACGAATTTCAGCGGATTCTCGTGCTTATGAACGTGCATTCTCGATACGCTGCCTTAAAAACAGCCGAAGAAAAAGGCTGGCTAGATTCTGATACCAAACATTGACTTTATTGCAAAATGATGCGATCGCATTATTGCAAGTGTAAAGAAATATGATTAATATTTTAGCCGTGCGGTTCATATTGTTTTTAGCCAGAGCTAGACAATATATTGGCATGAAACCCCGCACTTAAATTTAACTTAGAGGTGATTTACTTAAAACATTTTTTGGAGGTATATTGTATGAAAGCTAAAATTTTACTCCCCGCTTTAATTGCTGGCTTAGTTGCTGTTACTGGTGTCCAAGCAGGTAAATATCCCGCACCCACTCCCGAAGACACAAGCGGGGTTGATTATTCCCATCCCGCACCAGCAACTCCCGCCCCAGTCTATGAACCCTGTTACAGAGCAGAACTTGTACATGGTAAATGGGATAATTATGGTAAGAGGTCAGGCGATAAATATGCGCATCAATCCAAAACCGTAGATATAGGTGGCAAAACCTATAAACTCAAAGGTCTTGAGCTAATTTGCGTAGAGCCAGCTCCGGCACCCGTAGTAGCACCTCCACCAGCAGGTGGTGGTAATTGCCATAAAACCAATACCTGCCCTGATACCGGCACGGATAATGGCTATCCAAAATAACCTTCAAATAGCGTTTTAATAACCAAGGATCAATAAGGAAACTCAATTGACTCTTGAATCTTTAATGGATGTGTTGCCTATTTTTAATTTAAAAGTAGGCAATTCATGTTTACTTCCGGTTAAGAGTGTCGAAAATTTCCATTCAATAGTGAATTATTTTCCATAAATCATACTTTTCAAGCTTCCTTATCTAAAACTCGCTTCTTATGCAATACATGGCTAAATCTTTCTATTAATTCATAAACAGCGTTTCCTTCCAAGCCTTGTCTGTTCGGTCTATTTGCTAGAACAGCGTTAGCAAATATTTACTATTTTTTGGGCGGATAAGTATAGATGAATAACTCAAAAAAACTATCAATAAAGATTCAAAATGATGCAATTGCATCATTGTTAAGTTAAGCCGTAGTCGGTAACCTACAAACCGTGCGGATGATATTGTTCTCAGCCAGAGCTAGGCAATAGGGTTATTTAGAACATCCGTACTTTATTTAGAGGTATTTTTATTTGAAAATTTTTTGGAGAAGTTTATGAATGCTAAAGTTTTATTATCAGCTTTAATTGTTGGTTTATTTGCTGCGAGCGCTGCTGTAGCTGGCGACAAATCAGCTCCAGCTCCAGTAGAACCAACGTGGGATAAGCCAGTAAAGGTCGAGCCTATTCTTGAGCCATGCTATAAAGCAGAACTTGTTCATGGGCAGTGGGATAGCTGGGGAAAATCAGCCAATAAACATCCTAATAAATCCAAAACAGTGGAAATCGATGGCAAAACTTATAAGCTTAAAGGCCTCGAGTTAATTTGCATTGAGCCAGCAGCACCCGCACCAGCAACACCTGCTTGCGTTCCAACTAAATGGAATAACTATTGCGACAAGCCATAAAATTAAGCGAGTAAAATAGTACTTTAAATAACCGGGGATCAATAAGGGAAACTCTATTGGTTCCTGGTTTTTAGTATTGGTAAATTTATCAGATATATCTGTAATAATTTGCTTTAAGCTGCTGCACCCCGTAAATATAAAAGCGCCCCTACATCAGTATACGCAACATCATGCTCACTGCCTTTAGGCGCAAACTGATAATCATTTTCGCGCAGCAACACATCACCCAGAAAAATTTCCCCGCTTAACATCATGCACTCTTCGTTTTGGCTATGAAGATGGCCAGCACAACTTGCGCCCGCTTCTAAACGGTAAAAATAAGACGCTGATATTCCATCGGTAAGCAATTGTTTTCTAAAAACACCGGGTTGTAACTCTTGCCAGCCTTCATCATCGTTATAAACCGTAGTAGCCACACCGCGTTGCACAGGTAACAAGCCACCGATTATCTCGCGTAAGGTAGCAGATTTATCACCAATGGAAGTACCACGCAAATAAGCCAACGCACCTTGCCGTGATCCAATACACGCATGGCGACTACCGGGCGGCGATACATGATAATCAAATTGCTTTAATTGCAAGTCACCCATGTGTAGATCACCACGCAAAACAACACCTTCTTCCAGCCAGTTATGACGATGCACCGGCAAAGTGGCACCCGCAGAAAATTCAACTAATACCGAATTACCACACGTACCACTCCACAACGGTTTGAAGCGAATACCGGTTTTTAACGTTTGCCAAACACCTTTCTTTGCCCTGACCGTAAGCAGTGCTGCATGATTGGCAACGCTTTGGGCAACACGCGCTTTTAGCCGAGCTTCAATGGCTTGTTGATTGATCTGCGAGGGCTCAAAAGGCTTTATTTCCGCCAATAACAGGCGGTTTAGTTCGCTTTGCTCCGAGTCATCGGGCGAAAATTTATTTTTTAAATGACTGTTCATAATTGTAGAGATGATTTTGTATCATCAGCTGATTCCTTAAGATAAATTGCCATCACCCAGCACCTGTTTTAAATGTATTAACGCACGTCGGATCATAGACTTAACCGTCCCTAACTGTAATCCACTGTAATGGGCGACTTCTTCATGCGTTAACCCTTGAAAAAATGCCAGCGCAATCACTTGCTGGGTAGTGGGGTCCAGTGCTGCCAAGGCGGTGTGCAAGCTACTGTTTTCTTGCACGGCTTCCAGTAAGTTTAGCGGATTATCAGTAGAACTCGGGACACTATCAATCATCTCTTGGTTATCTGCTACTGGGTTATCCTTGTGGCGCAGGGCATCTAAAGCGCGGCTTCTGGCGATAGTCATGATCCAGGTGATTGCGTTGCCGCGTGCTGGATCAAAACGCGGCGCTTGCCGCCACACCTGCCAAAAAGTGTCTTCCATAACTTCTTCGGCGGTTTGCGCGCAGCGCGTAATTCTTAAGGCTAAACTGTAGACACGCGCCATCATTATCTTATAAAGCGTGGCAAAGGCTAATTGGTCTTGATCAATAATTTTATCCAGCAAATCGCCGAGCAGTTGTTTTTCATCACGCATAGCGCCTGTTGCCAAGTCATCCGCTATAGAATCATCCATCCGCTGCAACTCAGCATCAAGCAACTGAGAAGCTGAGGACTCAACAGATTCTATATCCATATTTTGATTATTTTCGCGGCCAATTTTATCATTCATTAAATCTTATCTATCTATACGCAAAATCAGTAAAAGTGGATGCAAAAAGTAACAACGCAAATAAGTATACGGCCAAGCAAGTTTGTTCTCCAGGCAATTCCTAACGACAGCATTATTTCCATACGCTCGGACATATTATCAGGATGCACGCACATAGAGGAGTTGATTTACCAAGTGTACTATAAACCACAACACCAATCAGGACGGTGTTACCCCCTCATAATATTTTGGAGATTTCACATGAACATCTTACTTCGATCCATTTCAGGTATCGCATTACTGTCAGCCTTGCCATTATCATCAGCCTTGGCCGCTGATCCTATCGGTAAGTTATATACCATGAGCAATGCCACAACAGGCAATGAAATATTAGTTTACTCCCGCCGTGCCGATGGCAGTTTATCGCAGACCGATCATGTTGGCACTTATGGCTTGGGAACTGGAACTGGTCTTGGCAACCAAAGTGCTTTAACACTGAGCGGCGATGGTGCTTTGCTTTTTGCTGTCAATGCTGGCAATAACTCAATTTCATCGTTTCGTATTACTGCAACAGGGCTGGAATTTGTTAAAACCGTATCATCTGGGGGTGTAAGTCCTGTGAGCCTCACGGAAGATCGTGGCCGACTGTTCGTACTGAATGCTGGTGATGCGACACATGGGGGTAACATCAGTGGTTTTTGGACTGAAAATACCGGTGATTTAGAAGCTATCCACAATTCCAGACGACCTTTAAGCAATGCCGCCGCCGGAACCGGGGCGGCACAAATTAGCTTTAGCGATAACGGAAAAC
The DNA here is from genome assembly GCF_043729335.1 of Crenothrix sp. NCBI lineage: Bacteria > Pseudomonadati > Pseudomonadota > Gammaproteobacteria > Methylococcales > Crenotrichaceae > Crenothrix > Crenothrix sp. The sequence continues at coordinate 34,903 of NZ_JAYTLQ010000028.1, forward strand.
AACTTATCGTCACCGAAAAAGCCACTAACTTGATATTGACCTACCGGTTAAACGACTATAACAGACCAAGCTGGCCAAAATCTAACACCTCATCCGGTGCGACACCCTTCGGATTCGCTGTCGGCAAACGCAACCAGTTCTTCGTCTCCAATGCCGCTGGTGGTGCAGCCAATGGTTCTTCATTGTCCTCATATAAGCTGTTAGCCTCCGGCCAATTGAACACGATTAGTCCAACGGTTGGCGCAGGCGAAACCGCAGCGTGTTGGGTAACATTAACCCCCGATGGCCGTTACGCATTTACCACCAATACCGGCAGTGGCACGATTTCTTCGTTTCGCATCGGTTTTAATGGCGCTGTCGCTGTAGAGAATAATGATTCTGGTATTACTGGAGCAGGCACAGCGCCCATTGATATGGATATTAGCCCTGACAGCCGCATCCTGTATACGTTAAATTCAGGCAACGAAACCATTTCCAGTTTTTCAGTGGGTTTAAATGGCGATCTTACCTTAGTAAAAACATTAACAGGTTTACCAGACGGCGCTAATGGTTTGGTCGTACAATAAAGTACCAGGATTGCTGTTTAGCGGGTTGATTATGGTCGCTTGCTAAATGGCTTAATCTTGTTTTTACAGGTGGTCTTTACAAGCAAGATCGCCTGTAGTCTCACAAATCAGGAGTACATTACATGCGCTACCTTACACCAGTAACATTGCTGCTCGGCGCGTTAGCCGTTATAACGCCCTTGCAAAGCCAATCAGCACCCGATGCAACCAGTTGGCCGAATATCATTCCTCCTACTGGCCAGACGACCTTGCTTAACTGGCTGAATAAAAGTGGTTACAAAGAAAACTTTCTTCCCGAACCGAAAATTCATGCCAGCCCCGTACACGGCACTGTTAAAACCTATTACAACCCTATTCTGGCCGGTGATCTGCACGCCAAACGAAAAGTTTTTCGCAAAGGCGCGGCAATGGTCAAGGAGCTTTATTCGGGTAATAAAGTGACCGGCTATTCTGTTATGGTCAAAGTGCAAAAACACGCTAACACACAAGGACCAGACTGGCTGTTTTATGAAACAGCCGATAAAACCGGACAAAACGCTCTTTTGGGCAGGAATCTTTCCGCGTGTGCCGGTTGTCATAGTGAAGGCGTAGATTACTTGCGCTCTACGTTTCGGCCTTATAAATAAGCTATACGGGCAAACTACCGGTTGACGTTACGCATCCCGCCAATTTTTCGAAATTGCCCAGGCCCTACGCCCATCACTCTTTTAAATGCCTTGCTGAAGGCTGCTGCTGATTCGTAACCGCAGCGTTCGGCAACATCCATCACACTCGCTTTGTCTTGCTCAAGCCAGCGGCGGGCAAAATACATACGCCACAGGGTTAAAAACTCAATCGGTGGCATTCCACAGGCCTGAAAAAATCGCTCCGCAAAAACTGAGCGGGACAGATAAGCCGTCTCTGCCAGATTATCCAATGTCCAATGCCAACCAGGATTGGTGTGTATAGCCAGCACTGCATTGCAAATCTGGGCATCACCAAACGCACCCAGCAAACCTGGAATGGGTAAGTCTTTTTCGACAAGATCACGCACAATATAAAACAACAAGGCATCGGCAAGTCGATCTAAAATCGCCGTAGCGCCGACAGCATCGAGTCCCGCTTCGGTAAACAAGAGATCGAGAAGTGTACGCACTGCACTATTATGGGTATCGGATTGAGCGCCGATAACGATAAATTCCGGCAATGCGCCCATCAGCAGCCGCCGCACTGAATGGTCGATTTCCAGAAAACCACAAATAAGTGCCGTGCCTGGATTTGCGTGATCTAAGGGAACTTGTCGGGTAATATTTTGCATGCCAAAAGCATCGGGCTGCGCTTCAGACGAACCTATGATATGTGCCGCATCGTGTGGAAAAACCACAATATCACCATTTTGCAAACGGGTTGGAATCTTGCAGGTTGGCAGATGTAGCCAACAGTTACCGTGACAGACAATATGAAAATTAACATTGCCAGTGCCGGAGGTATCAAGCGCCCAAGAATCACACAGCTGTCCACGGTAAAAAACCTCCGCACGAAAGTTAATTCGCCTTAAAATTTCATTCAACGCCTGCTTGGCATCGGGCGTTAAGGCTTGCTTATTTTGGGGCAAAGACATGGGTGATACCTCTTGGGTTTGAGATTTAAGTGTAGCATCTGTTCTCATTCAAAGGCATCAGCTTCTACGATTATTTGAATACCCTTACAGCCTTAAAGGTGGATACACCTGAAGCTGTAATTGCCCATCATTAATTTTTAAAAAAAGTAACCGTTTTCAGTCCCCCTCTTTGAAAAAGAGGGGTTAGGGGAGATTTTTAAATAAATCCCCCTCGATCCCCCTTTTTCAAAGGGGGAGGTGAATACTTACAAAATAAAGGCTCTTTAGCCACAAAAAACGTGTCGCTATCTTTGTGCTCTAGCGTACAGACCACAGCTTGCATTACCCGATATCCTATGACCCTTAATAGGAACGCAGAGCCATAAAATTCCTATAAAAATCAGATTATTAAATTCTGCCCGCATTATAAATGTACCGTTAATCTTCATTGCATCCAAACGGTTTTTTTGTGCGTATAGCCTTTATAAATAACGCTAATAATTTTTGAATTAATGAGGGAGCAATGAAAACTCAAGCGGATCAACCGGTTTTAAGGGGGCTGTATTGGCAGCGACTATGGATGCCCCTATTCGTCGTGTTTTTACTCTCAGTTTCTTTAAGCTTAAGCCCCACAGTAGTAATCGCTTTAAGCGACTGGAACAATGGCTTCAATCATCCCTTGCAAGGCTGGGATCATCTGTTAACCATGGTTGCAGTAGGTATTTGGGCGGCGCAATTACGTGGGCAAGCTATATGGCTACTGCCGCTCGCCTTTGTTAGTGTTATGGGATTGGGTGGTCTTGCCGGTGCGGTAGGGTTATCGATTCCTGGCGTAGAACTAATTGTACTGCTTTCGTGCGCTGTCTTCAGTGCATTGATTGTGCAAAAGCTACGATTCAGTAGCAAAATTAATACTCTTATTGTGGTATTTTTTGCTTTTTTTCACGGTTATGCCCACGGACAAGAAATAGCCACTTCAGTCAGTCTGTTCTCATACACCTTGGGATTTATGGTGGCAACATTACTGTTGCACGGTGCTGGTATATTGACTGCGCGATTGATGGTGTTAACGATGGCTTTTTTGGTGGGCAGCAACGCTTATGCACAGCAAACCACCGGCGATGCTGGCGTAAAAAGTGAAACATCAACATCAAAACCAAATGACAATCAACCTGTCGAGCTTGAAGAAATGGTGATTACCGAACGTGCCGACACTCAAATAGGCATAGCGGATAGCGCGTCTCAAGGCAATGTCGGGCAGGCGCAATTAAAATACCGCCCCATTAGCCGTCCAGGTGAAATTCTCGAAACCGTACCGGGACTTATTGCCTCGCAACACAGCGGCGAAGGCAAAGCCAGCCAGTATTATTTACGCGGCTTTAATCTCGATCATGGTACCGATTTTTTGACGGAAGTGGATGGTGTGCCGGTCAATATGCCGTCTCATTCACATGGCCAGGGCTGGACAGACACCAATTTTCTTATTCCTGAATTGATCGAAACCGTCAATTATAAAAAAGGCGTGTACTACGCCGACAATGGCGACTTTTCCAGCGCAGGTTCGGCCAATATTCAGTATTTTAGTGATCTGCCCAGTAGCATCATCAAATTTACCGGCGGCAGTTTTGATTATTACCGTGGACTAATCGTCAGATCACAAAAGCTTGGCAACGGTAAGCTGATGTTTGCCGGTGAAACCATCCACAATAATGGCCCTTGGACATTGGGTAACGAATACCTTAAGTTTAACGGCGTGTTACGTTACAGCCAAGAGCACGGTGACTCGGGCTGGAGCGCAACTGCTATGGCTTATAAAGCCGACTGGAAGTCAACCGACCAGATTCCAAAACGTGCGCTAAATCAAGGTGCAATTGGCCGATTTGATAGCATTGATCCCACCGATGGCGGCAACAGCCAGCGTTACAGCGTGACCGGTGAATGGCATCGTCAGTCTGCGACCAGCGAAACCAAAGTCTTGGTTTACGGGACTTATTCCAAGTTGGATCTATTCTCTAATTTTACTTATTTTCTTGATAATCCAGTGCGTGGCGATCAATTTTCTCAGCCCGATGAACGCTTCACATCCGGTCTTAAGGCCACGCACACTTTTTTTCATACGATTGGCAAGGCCGAATCCGAAAGCACTTTTGGATTACAAATCCGTAACGATAACATCCATAACGCGCTGCTGTTAACCCAAGCGCAACAAACCTATAACACCGTGCGAAAAGATAACATCTGGCAAACCAGCATCAGCCCCTACGTGCAAAACAAAACTCGCTGGAATGACTGGCTGCGCACTGATGTCGGTGTGCGTTTTGACGGCTTTGGTTTCAACGTTGCCAATAGCAATATTGCCGATAACAATGGCGAACGTTACGATGGCCTTTTTAGCCCTAAAGCCGGTATTATTTTTGGGCCTTGGGCGGAAACTGAGTTTTATCTCAACGGTGGCCTTGGATTTCATAGTAACGATGCACGCGGGGTAAACACGCGCATTGATCCTAAATCCGGACAAGCCGTGGATAGGGCCGTGCCACTTGCCAGAAGTTATGGTGCGGAAATCGGTGTGCGTACGACCTGGATAAAAGGCTTGCAAACTACGCTGGCCGTCTGGTGGCTGGATATTGATTCCGAGTTGTTGTTTGCTGGCGATGCTGGCACCACAAAAGCCAGCCGCCCTAGTCGGCGTTATGGCGTGGAATTTAGCAATGTTTATTCACCAACCGATTGGTTAACGTTCGATGCTGACGTGAGCTTTTCCAAATCCCGTTTTAGGGGTAATGTTTCGGAAGGAAATTTTATCCCGGGATCTATTGAAACGGTTATTGCCGCTGGCGCAACTTTTCATGATGTGTACGGCGGCTTTTTTGGCGGCACGCGCCTGCGTTATTTTGGGCCGCGTCCATTGATTGAAAACAACAGTGTGCGGTCACAGCCCACCATTTTGTTGTCTGCCATGTTAGGTTATAAGTTTAATAAGACGTGGACTGTGCAGGCGGAAATGTTTAACTTACTGAACAGAAAAGACAGCGCTATTGATTACTATTACGCCTCGCAGTTGCGTAATGAAATTTCACCCGTTAACGATATTCATTTTCATCCGGTTGAACCTATTAGTTTCCGTTTAAGTTTGACTGCGAATTTTTGAGGTGAGAAATTCGACGCTATCCTTCAAATTTTGCATTGTTTAAACATTATTTATGCGCACAAGCCTATGTGTGTAGAGCAATCATTAAATTTTCATCGGTAAATACGACCCATGTTGAGATTTTTGAATTTAGGTTGAAATGGATAATTCACCAGCTTGATTGGCCGCCTCATCAAGTTCAATCCCTAACTAATACGTAGTGTTAATGTCATTATCGACAGGTTTCATGTTGCCAAAATTACCGAGGCTATGCTGACAACGCCCATCTTCAATCATGAAGTTCTTTTTTTACTGGAACCGCCGCCAACAGCTTCTTGGTATAGTCATGTTGCGGCTGCTTTAAAACCCTCACTGCGCTGCCATGCTCAATAATTTTACCTTGATACATCACCGCAATATCATCAGCAATTTCAGCCACCACAGCCAGATCATGCGTGATGAATAAATAACTAACGCCTTTCTCTTTTTGCAGGGTTTTTAATAAAGCAATAATCTGCGCTTGTATGGAAACATCCAGGGCACTAGTCGGTTCATCACACACGATAAGTTTAGGTTCAACGGCCAATGCTCGCGCTATACAAATACGCTGGCGCTGACCACCGGAAAATTCATGCGGGTAACGCAGCGCAGACTCTTCCGGCAAACCCACTTGCAAGAGTAATTGTTGCACGCGTTGCAGGCGTTCACTAGCTGTTACATTAGGTTGTAAGGCTTGTAAGCCTTCAGCGATGATATCACCGACCAGCATTCTGGGGTTCATCGACGAAAACGGATCCTGGAAAATAATCTGAATATTGGCGCGTTGTTGGCGTAGCGCCTCACCGGTTAAACTATGCAACTCCACACCATCAATTGTCACTTGGCCAGTGCCGCCTGGAATTAAATTTAACAGGCTCTTTCCTAATGTGGTTTTGCCACAGCCGGATTCGCCCACCAAAGCCAGGGTTTTGCCACGTGGAATATCAAAACTAACGCCATCAACCGCACGCACATAATCGACGATACGTTTAAAAAGGCCTTTTCGGATCGGGTAATAGCAATAAAAATCCTTAACTTCTAGTAATGGCGTGTTTAACTCGGCGTTGTTTTCGGGTTTGTTGCCGACATGGTTGATTGACGGCAATGCCGCGAGTAATTTCTGGGTATAAGGGTGTTTAGGTGCGTTAAAAAAATCGTCGGTTAAACCGGTTTCTACAATTTTACCTCTTTGCATCACGGCAACGCGATCCGCAATAGTAGACACCAGCGCCAAATCATGGCTAATAAACCATAGCGCCATACCCGTTTGTTGCTGAAGTTTTTTTAGCAAGCTTATTATTTGCGCTTGCAGGGTGACATCCAACGATGTGGTCGGTTCATCGGCAATTAATAAATCCGGCTTGCCCGCCAGCGCCATCGCTATCATCACCCGTTGCCGTTGTCCACCGGACAGTTGATGGGGATAATCATGAATGCGTTGTTGGGGCAGGGGGATTTCCACTTGCTGCAATAATTCCAGTACCCGTTGATTCAGTTCGTGCTTAGGCAAGGTAAAGTGAATGCTAATTGCCTCACTGAGCTGGCTGCCGATGGTCATCACAGGGTTTAATGATGACATGGGATCTTGAAAAATAAAGCCAATGCGCCGTCCGCGAATTTGGCACAAATCATATTCAGAGCGGGCCAGCAAATTATCGCCAGCTAGATTGATAGTATCAGCGCTGAGTTTGGCGTTATTGGGCAATAAGCGTAACACCGACAAGGCGGTTATGGATTTGCCAGAACCTGATTCGCCCACCAAGGCAAAGGTTTCACCGGGGTAGATCGCAAAGCTAATAGCATCAACAACGGGTTGCTGCGGATTGAAGGCGACAGTAAGTCCTTCTACTAACAGCAATGGCGTGTTAGCGCTTGAATCAATTTGGCTAGACATGTCGTGTGTTGTTACGCTTGATGAGATAGCAGGTTATTACGAGAAAAACAGCGATACGTTGTTCAGCCCTTTATGATTTTACAGGCGCACCATAAACGGCTGAACTTAGCGGCAGTGAAATTTTATGGGTATTATCTCGCACTAAAGGTATTACATTTTTTAGGATCACCGGTTTTAGCGCCAATACCAAACCATTGCATACGCTGCGCTGAAGAACCGTGGGTAAAAGACTCCGGTACGACATAACCCCGTGTTTGTTTTTGCAATATATCATCGCCAACGCTACTGGCAGCGCCTAGCGCTTCTTCAATATCGCCTGGCTCTAAAATTTGCCGCATTTCGTTAGCATGGTTAGCCCAAACGCCGGCATAGCAATCGGCTTGCAGTTCCATACGGACTTGCAATTGATTGTTAGATACTTCATTGCCTCGTTGCATAGCTTGCTGTACCTGATCCGCAGTGCCCAGCAGCTTTTGCACATGATGGCCGACTTCGTGAGCGACCACATAAGCCTGGGCGAAATCGCCAGGTGCGTTATGCCGATTAGCCAGCTCGTTAAAAAAGTCCATATCGAGATAGAGTTTTTGATCTCCTGGGCAATAAAAAGGTCCCATCGCTGCTTCACCAAAACCGCAGGCGGATTCAATCTGGCCACTGTATAGTACCAGTTTGGGCGGAACATAACGGCTGCCGGACTTTTGGAATATATCACCCCACGCATCTTCGGTAGAGGCCAACACTACCGACATGAATTTTTTCAGTTTCTCGTCCTGTGGATTACTAGGAACAGCCTGACGAGTCTGTTGTTGCGGCGCAAGTATATTGTCGCCTAATACGCTTAATACGATGGATGGATCGACGCCCATAAACAGCGCGATGACGGCTAATGCTACCGTACCTAAGCCGCCGCCCGTCAGCATCTTTCCTCCCATACTCATGCCACGGCGGTCTTCGATATTATCACTTTCTCGTTCGTTATCTTGGCGCATTTTATTCTCTCCTGTCTGTCGGCTAGCGTTTTAAGGCTACTTTAGCTTGATTCCAGTAATCATTTAATTCATCCAGATTGCAATCCTTCACGGTTCGCGCTGATGCTTCCACTTGTTGTTCAATATATTGAAAGCGTTTAACGAATTTTTTAGTGCTCTTCTTTAAGGTGGTTTCTGCATCCAGGTTAAGATGGCGGGCAAGATTTACGGTAACCAGCAACAAATCGCCGACTTCTTCTTCAATGTGTTTTACATCGCCTGATGCCCACGCTTCCCGCACTTCATTCAATTCTTCCAGCACCTTATCGAACACCGGCAACACATCCGGCCAATCAAAGCCATGGTCAGCGGCACGATCTTGTATTTTTTTGCATTCTATCAATGCTGGCAGATGCGCCGCGACACCTGATAATACGCTTTCTTTTAGGTCAGATGAACTCTTTTGTTGACGTTCCTCTGCTTTGATTTGTTCCCAGGCTTGGTGACGTTCTTCATCCGTATTAAAAACAGCATCGGCAAATACATGCGGGTGTCTGCGAATTAATTTTTCACTGATGCCTTGCGCCACTTGTTCAAAGTTAAAATGCCCCATTTCCTGGGCAATTTGCGCATGAAATACCACTTGCAGCAATAAGTCGCCCAGTTCGTTGCGTAGTTCGTCCAAATCATTGCGTTCTATGGCATCTACAACTTCGTAGGCTTCTTCAATTAAATAAGGCACCAGGCTACTAAAGCTCTGTTTAAGATCCCAGGCGCAACCGCCGTCTGGATTACGCAGACGTGCCATGATGTCGAGTAGCTGCTGGGTATTATTTAGCATAAGCCGCTCAAAATGAAGAGCCAAAGTTTTCAAAGTAGCGCTGATGAAACTCATCCATGTCAAACGCATGGTTTTGAGTACCGTTATGTTCAATTTTAATGGCGCCCATTAACGAGGCAATTCTGCCGGTAGTTTCCCAGTTCAGGTCATTCATGAGCCCGTATAGCAAACCCGCACGGTGGGCATCGCCACAACCGGTAGGATCAAGCAGTGCTTTGGGCTTGGCGACTGGAATATCGATACATTGGCCTTTGGTATATATTTTTGAGCCTTTGCCACCTAAAGTAATAATCAGCGCTTCGACCTTTTCGGCCATTTCATCTAATGTTAAGCCGGTACGTTCCTGCATAAGTTCAGATTCATAATCGTTTAGCGTCACCCAGGCAGCCTGATCAATAAATTTGCGTAATTCATCGCCATCAAACATCGGCATGCCTTGGCCAGGATCAAAAATAAACGGGATGCCCAGCTCGCAAAATTGTTCAGCATGTAATTGCATGCCCTCTTTGCCATCGGGAGACACAATACCAATCGCAATGTCGGGGTCATCGGTAGGTACTGAATTAAGGTGCGAGCAGTTCATGGCGCCAGGGTGGAACGCGGTAATCTGGTTGCCGTCTTCGTCAGTCGTAATATAGGCTTGGCCGGTGTAATTATTGTCTAGAATACGGATGTAGGGACTGGACAGGCAATTTTGACCTAACCATTGTGAATAGGGCTCAAAATCATGGCCTACGGTAGCCATAATTGCCGGTTGCTCACCCAGTAGTTTTAAGTTGTAGGCAATATTACCGGCACAGCCGCCATACTCACGCCGTAAAGTAGGCACTAAAAACGATACATTAAGAATATGCACCTTTTCCGGCAAGATATGATTTTTAAATTTATCATGAAACACCATGATGGTGTCGTAGGCCATAGAGCCACAGATTAACGCACTCATTACTTTCTTTCCTTTAATCGGTAATTATTTGGGTTACCCACTTAAGACGGGACATCCGTTCGCCCTGAGCTTGTCGAAGGGTTTGTTGTTCATGGTTCGACAAGCTCACCACGAACGGCTTTTTTTAAACTGTCCCGTCTTAAGTGAATAGCCATTATTTGGAATAGCTGAACAAAACTGCTTTTTACTTAAATAAAATCAAGGCCCAAGTGATTGCCGCCCAAACTAACGATGTCGTCACCGCCGCCGAACCTATATCTTTGGCGCGGCCTGACAACTCATGATGTTCAAAACCTATACGATCAACCACAGCCTCTATTGCCGAGTTTAACAGCTCAACCAATAACACCAGTACCATACTGCCAATAAGCAATAACTTTTCAATGTTAGATTGTCCCAGCCAGATTGCTAACGGTGTGGATATCAAAAAGATTATCGCTTCCAGCCTGAAAGCTTCTTCATGTTGCCATACTGCTTTATAACCTGCGGCGGAAAAATAACAAGCATTAATCAGGCGTTTAACGCCTTTGGCATCTTGATAGGCCATTCGTCAATTTTCCTTATTTATTTATGAGTGTTTGATAAGCATCAGCGTCCATTAATTTATCCAGCTCTGAAGGCGACTGCGTTTTAATGCAAAACAGCCAGGCTTTATAAGGTTCGTCATTCACCTGATACGCTTCATCCATCAGTATTTCGTTAACTTCTACCACTTTTCCGGTGACGGGACTGTATAAATCCGATGCAGTTTTAACGGATTCGACTACCGCACAATGCTGTTGCGCCTGAAAGCTATCGCCCACAACCGGTAGTTTAATATAAACCAGATCGCCTAGCTCCTGTTGGGCAAAGTCAGTAATACCCACACGAACAATATTATCATCTTCCAGTTTTGCCCATTCGTGAGTGCTGGCATACTTTAGGTTTTTCGGTAAATCAATCATATCGGATTCTCGAGTATGTGCGTTAAATTTTTGTGGGATTTGCTTAGCCTAGTACTCAGTCAATCTTACATTGTCGAGTAATATAAAATACTCCGTTCGTCCTGAGCTTGTCGAAGGACTTGTGGTTCATGGTTCGACAAGGCTCTCATGAGTTTGTCGAATGGCTCACCACGAACGGTTTTTTAAATTTATACCTGTCAAAATAAAATTGACTGAATACTAGTATTTTAGGTGTTCATTCAGCGTATGCAGGCATTATACTTTAACGCCACTACAAACGACTTATTCAAAACATGCTTTTTTTCCTGATTGGATTTATGCGCTCACTTATATTGTTCATGGCCATGGGGTTATCAATGATAACAATGGCGTTTGCCGATGCGGGTGATCAGCAGCAAGCCATGGACGATGATGGTCAAAATCGTTCAGTGCTTGTTTTAAATGAAAAAACCCAGGCAATAACCGGACTGCAAACTACAGTTCTTGAAGCCAGTCACTTTGGTGCAGAGTATTCCGTCAGCGGTAAGGCGCTTACGCTACAGCCTTTACTGGTGCTGCGTAATCGCTATCTGGAACTGTTGGCTCAACATCAGCAAGCGCTAGCCAAGCTAAAACAGGCAGAGCAAAATAAGCAGCGCCAGCAAGATTTATTCCGCCACGGCGTGACTTCCCAGCATAATTTACAAGAGCAGCAACTGCAATGGCACACCGAAAAATCTGTTGTGGCAGCCAATAGCTTGCAAACTAAAGCCATTGTCGATGAAGCACGTCTTATGTGGGGTAACACGCTAACGGCATGGGTGGTGACTTCCGATTCTACTCAATTAACTGATTTTTTATCAGGTCGCAGCGTTTTACTGCAAATCACTTTACCTGCCGATAAAACATTAGTCACCGGCAATCCTGTGATTTATGTTGAAGCGTCAGGCTATCGTCATAAAGCCAGTAAAGCCGTTTTTATTTCAGATGCGCCGCAAATGGACTCTGCTTTTCCAGGACAACGTTATTTCTTTCAGACACAAGGTAAGTCCATAAAGCCTGGAATGCGGGTCGTGGCGTGGATTGCCGAGAAAAAACAAGCAGCATCTGGCGTTATGCTCGCTAAATCGGCGGCGATTTGGATGCTGGATCAGCTGTTTGTTTATGTGAAATCTGGCAAGGATACCTTTAGTCGGCGGCTGGTCAATGATTATAAGGTAACATCGGAAGGCTATTTTGCTGTGTCAGGTTTTGATGCCGGCGAAGAAATTGTCACTACCGGCGCTCAAATGTTGTTGTCCGAAGAGCAGCGTCGACAAATTCCTGATGAGGATGATTAAGTGTGGGTGACTATGTTGTATTATGCGCTTTAGCTTTGAAGTCGCGTCAATTTTGATGGCGAGTAGAGACGCAAAATCTTGATATTGAGTGGATGTGTTTTTCAAGTTATTTTACACGGCACTTTAAAACAAAAAGCCTACCAAGCAGACGCGTTTGGTAGGCTTTTTTGGGTATAGTTAACGATGCGTTATCTTGGCAGTTCTGAAGAACCCATCAAATATTCATCCACCGCGCGAGCGGCTTGTCTACCTTCTCTAATCGCCCAAACTACCAACGATTGGCCACGGCGGCCATCGCCTGCAGCAAATACTTTATCGATAGAAGTCTGGTATTTTTGCTCGTTGGCTTTAATATTGCCACGGCCATCACGTTCAACACCCAATCCCTGCAACAGGCCATCGTGTACTGGATGCATAAAGCCCATCGCCAATAACACCAGATCAGCGTCCAAAGAAAACTCTGAACCGGCTTTTTCGGACATTTTCCATTGGCCAGCTTCCTGCTTCCACTCCACTTCAACTGCATTCAGCTGGGTGACTTTGCCGTCTGTACCGGTCACGCTGCGGGTATTGACTGACCAATGCCGCTCACAACCCTCTTCTTGAGATGAGGAAGTCCGCAGCTTGTTTGGCCATAATGGCCAGGTCATCAACTTGTTTTCTTTTTCCGGTGGCTTGGGCAGAATTTCAATTTGTACCACAGATGCCGCACCTTGCCGGATGGACGTGCCGATACAATCCGAACCGGTATCGCCGCCGCCAATAACCACCACACGCTTACCTTTGGCACTGATGGTTATGTCGTCAGAAACCGTATCTCCCGCATTGCGTTTGTTTTGCTGACGCAAAAAGTCCATTGCAAAATACACGCCTTCCAGCTCATTACGGCCTGTTACTTCAAGATCGCGCGGTTTTTCAGAACCCACCGCTAATACCACAGCATCAAAATCATCCATGATTTTTTGCACGGGAATCTCGCTACCAATATGGCTGTTTGGCCTAAACCTGACACCTTCGGCTTGCATTTGTGCGATACGCTGGTCGATCAAATGCTTTTCCATCTTAAAATCAGGAATACCGTAACGCAGCAAGCCACCGATACGATCATTTTTTTCATACACCACCACTTCATGGCCAGCACGCGCCAATTGTTGTGCGCTAGCCATGCCCGCAGGGCCAGAACCGATGACAGCAACGCGCTTGCCGGAGCGTTGCGCGGGGATTTGCGGAGTAATCCAGCCCATCTCCCAGCCTTTGTCGATAATCGCACATTCGATGGATTTAATCGTGACGGGTTGATCATTTAAGTTCAGCGTACAGGCGGCTTCACATGGGGCAGGGCAGATCCTGCCGGTAAATTCAGGAAAGTTATTGGTGCTGTGCAAAATCGACAGCGCCTGTTGCCAGTTACCGCGATGCACCATTTCATTCCAGTCAGGAATGATGTTGTTGACCGGACAGCCGTTATGGCAAAACGGAATGCCACAATCCATGCAACGCGCACCTTGCTGACTCATCTCGGAATCTTCAGGAGTCAGTATAAATTCACGATAATTCTGGATACGCTCACTCGCCGCTACGTAACGACGCTCAGTGCGGGGAAATTCCATAAACCCTGTTGGTTTACCCATCTTAAATACCTTCTTTTAATAAACGGTTACGCAGTCGCGGATACTTGCAGTGCCTGGATTTGTTTGAGCGCCTCGCGGTAATCAACCGGCATGACCTTAACAAAACGTGGCAGATAACTGTCCCAATTATCAAGAATCTGCTGCGCCCGTGGACTGTTGGTGTAACGCTTGTGGTTTTGGATGAAATGCTTCAAACGGCTGGCATCGTTACGGGTCATGTCACTCATTAGATGGACGCGGCCATGGGTTTCCATATCGCCGCCCTGGTGCGCCACCGATTCCAGCAAATCATCTTCGGCAGGGATAGGTTCCAGTTCCACCATCGCCATATTGCAACGGCGGCTGAAGCTGCCGTCTTCATCCAGCACATAAGCAATACCACCAGACATGCCCGCAGCAAAGTTACGGCCTGTCGCACCCAACACAATGACGACACCGCCGGTCATGTATTCACAGCCATGGTCGCCCACGCCTTCAACGACCGCAATGGCGCCTGAGTTGCGCACGGCAAAACGCTCACCGCCGATACCGTTAAAATAGCATTCGCCACTGATCGCGCCGTATAACACCGTATTACCGACAATAATGTTATCGGCCGGATTAATCGGACAATCTTTGGGTGGAAAAATGCTAATGCGGCCACCACTCATGCCTTTGCCGACATAATCGTTGCCGTCGCCTTCAAGCTCTATACTGATGCCTTGCGCCAAAAACGCGCCAAAACTTTGCCCCGCCGTGCCTTTGGCATGGATTGCAATAGTATCTTCCGGCAAGCCTTTATGGCCGTAGCGTTTGGCAACTTCACCGGACAGCATCGCGCCAAAGGTACGGTTGATGTTACGGACATCAATATTGATTTCAACCGGTTGGCCTTTTCCCAGCGCCGGTTGCGCCTGCGCTATGAGCTGATGATCCAGCGCATGTTCCAGACCGTGATCTTGCAGTTCAGTTTGGTACACAGCGGTGTTGCCATCGGTTTCTGGCTTGTAGAAAATGCGGCTAAAATCCAAGCCTTCTGATTTCCAATGCGCCAATGCAGGCTGCATATCCAGTTTATCGGAACGGCCTATCATTTCGTTGACAGTCCTAAAGCCGAGTTTAGCCATCCACTGCCGGACATCTTCGGCGACCAAAAAGAAGTAATTGACCACATGTTCAGGCTGGCCGGTAAAGCGCTTCCTAAGCTCTGGGTCTTGGGTGGCAACACCGACAGGGCAAGTGTTCAGATGGCATTTACGCATCATTAAGCAGCCTGAAACAATCAGCGGCGCGGTAGCAAAACCGAACTCATCCGCACCCAATAAAGCCCCGATGACCACATCGCGGCCAGTACGCAAACCGCCGTCCACCTGCACAGCAATACGCCCACGCAGCTTGTTGAGCACCAAGGTCTGGTGGGTTTCGGCAAGACCTATTTCCCACGGCAAACCGGCGTGTTTAATCGATGTCATCGGGCTTGCACCGGTACCGCCATCATAACCTGCAATGGTGACATGGTCGGCATGGGCTTTGGAAACCCCCGCTGCAACCGTGCCGACACCGACTTCAGACACCAATTTAACACTGATGCGGGCTTGCGGGTTGACGTTTTTCAGGTCGTGGATCAGCTGCGCCAAATCTTCAATCGAATAAATATCGTGGTGCGGCGGCGGTGAAATCAAACCCACGCCTTGGGTAGAATGCCGTACTTTGGCAATCACCGCATCGACTTTATGGCCAGGCAACTGGCCACCTTCGCCAGGTTTTGCGCCCTGGCTGATTTTGATTTGAATATCGTCGGCATTGACCAGATATTCGGTAGTAACACCAAAACGCCCCGATGCGACCTGCTTAATCGCCGAACGCATGGAATCGCCGTTGGCCATCGGCGTAAAGCGTTCCGCCAATTCGCCGCCTTCGCCGGTATTGGATTTACCACCGATCCGGTTCATAGCGATAGCCAGATTGGTGTGCGCTTCGTAAGAAATCGAACCGAACGACATCGCACCGGTAACAAAACGTTTAACAATACTGGCAGCGGATTCCACTTCATCCAACGGCACAGGTTCGGCGTTTTCCTTGAAGGTCATCAAGCCGCGCAAAGTCAGCAGGGTTTCGTTTTGTTCGTCTATCAATCGGCAAAAATCGTCGTATAATTCCTTGCTATTGCTGCGGGTTGCATGCTGCAATTTACTAATAGTTGCCGGTGTCCAGGCATGGGCTTCACCACGGATACGGTAAGCGTATTCGCCGCCAACGTCTAAAGCATCACGGTATATCGGCGCATTACCAAAGGCCACGCGATGGCGGCGCATGGTCTCTTCGCTGACTTCTTTTAACGACACGCCTTCAGTGGTGCTGGTGGTGCCGGTAAAATACTGGTCTAAAAACGGTTCAGCAAGGCCTATGGCATTAAAAATCTGCGCACCACAATAAGATTGATAGGTGGAAATACCCATCTTGGACATGACTTTTAAAATACCTTTAGCAGCTGCTTTGACATAGCGTTTATGGGCTTCATATTCGCTTAAATCAGGTAGCACGGTTGAGCACAAATTAGATAGCGTATCAAAGGCCAAATAAGGATTAATGGCTTCTGCACCGTAAGCCGCCAATAAAGCAAAATGATGTACTTCGCGGGCTTCGCCGGTTTCAATCACTAAACCCACCTGAGTACGCAAGCCCTCGTGCGTTAAAAAGTGATGCACCGCTGAAGTAGCCAGCAGGGCAGGGATGGCAATATGGGTGCTGTCCATGTCACGGTCAGACAGCGCCAGAATATTATTGCCATCTTCCACCGCTTGTTTTGCCGCAATACACAGTTTGTCGATAGCACCTTCCATGCCGCTCGCACCCAAATCGGTGGGGTAGCACAGCGTTAAGGTTTTGGTTTTAAAGACACCGGCGGTCCGAGTTTCAATACGGCGGATTTTTTCCAGGTCTTGATTGGTCAAAATCGGATGTTCGACTTCCAGGCGCATGTGCGTGCCGCCTTCATCCAGTCCCAGCAGGTTAGGACGCGGGCCGATAAATGACACCAAGGACATCACCAATTCTTCACGGATCGGGTCGATAGCAGGGTTGGTCACCTGCGCAAAACCTTGCTTAAAATAATCGTACAACATGCGCGGACGATCAGACAGCACCGCCAATGCGGTATCGATCCCCATAGAACTGATGGCTTCCTGGCCAGTTTGCGCCATCGGTTTCAGTAAAAACTGGATGTCTTCCTGGGTATAGCCAAACGCTTGTTGTCTGTCTAACAGCGTATGGGCATCCGGTGTCATTGCCGATACTTCTGCTGGCAATTTGGACAGCAATATCTGGGTTTTATCCAACCAATCCGCATACGGATGGTGGTTGGCCAATTCTGATTTCAGCTCGCTATCATCAATAATTCGGCCTTGCACGGTGTCAATCAGCAGCATTTTACCCGGTTGCAAACGCCATTTCTTAATGATCTTGTGCTGGGGAATATCCAGTACGCCCATTTCGGAAGCCATGATGACCATGTCATCATCGGTCACCAAATAACGCGCAGGACGCAAACCGTTACGATCCAGGGTCGCACCAATTTGGCAGCCATCGGTAAACGCAACAGCGGCAGGGCCATCCCAAGGTTCCATCAGGGCGGCGTTGTATTCATAAAACGCTTGCTGTTTTTTGTCCATCAAATCGTTGCCGGCCCAGGCTTCGGGGATCAGCAACATCATGGCATGGGCTAACGAATACCCACCGGCCACCAACAATTCCAGCGCATTGTCAAAACTGGCAGAATCGGATTGGCCTTCGGCGATTAATGGCCACAATTTGTGGATATCATCGCCTAACACCAGCGATGATATGGAATGTCGACGCGCCGCCATCCAGTTGACGTTGCCGCGCAAGGTGTTGATTTCACCGTTGTGGGCAATCATGCGGAACGGGTGCGCCAAATCCCAGGTGGGGAAAGTATTGGTGGAAAAACGTTGATGCACCAAAGCCAAGGCGCTGGTCATGCGCTCATCACTCAGTTCTGGGTAGAACGAGCCAACCTGATTGGCCAGCAACATGCCCTTGTAGACAATAGTGCGTGACGACAACGATGGCACATAGAAGAAATTACCTTGCTCCAGGTTCAGCTCGCGGATGGCATTTTCAACTTGCTTGCGGATCACGAACAATTTGCGCTCAAAAGCGTTTTGATCGGCGCAGTTGCTACCCCGTTGGATAAAGATTTGCCCGACAAACGGCTCAACCGGTTTTACCGAATAGCCAAGCTCGGTGTTGTTAACGGGCACATCACGCCAACCCAGCAGTGTTGCGCCTTCGCGGGCTACAAAATCGTTAAAGATGGCCACGCAACGGGCGCGGTCATCGGCGTTACTGGGCAAAAACACCATGCCGACGGCATAATCGCCACTGGCGGGCAAACTGATGCTAAGCTTAGCGCATTCGTCTCTTAAAAATTGATCAGGGATTTGCAATAAAATTCCCGCCCCGTCGCCTGCGCAAGGATCTGCGCCTACTGCGCCACGGTGGGTTAAGTTCGTAAGTAAATCCAATCCCTGACGTACAATTGTATGGCTCTTGTTGCCTTTTATATGGACAACGAAACCGACTCCACACGCATCGTGCTCGTTGCGTGGATCATATAAACCTTGTCTGGATGGTAGATTACTTTGACTCATTGTCACCTCAAAAAGTATGTTACAAAAGGATTATTAATTTCCGATTAATAGCCCTCGCACTGCGCCTACGCTGATATTTGCTCTCAACGTCCACTTCGCAGCAAAACCGCTAAATTATAAGGAGCGGCAGCAATTTTGTCACGTAGTGTTTTTATTTTGTAAATAAAGTTAGCTCCGTTAATGTGAATACTACAAAATATTTGCTTTCGGCCCTGCCAGGAATTCACCGATGCTCAGGATGATTTGTGTTATCTTTAACCGCATTATTGCCAATTGAATCGTTATGAAAGAAGAATTTGATATTGTTGTCGTAGGTGGTGGAATGGTAGGCGCGGCTGTCGCTGCTGGCCTTGGCGGTAGTGGATTGAAAGTCGCTTTGGTAGAAAGCATGCGGCCTGAAGCCTTTAATGCTGACCAACCGCATGATCTAAGGGTCTCTGCGCTCAGCATTGCCTCAAAAAACATTATTGAAACAGTAGGTGCCTGGCAAGGTATCACGGCACGGCGCTTTTGTCCGTTCCGACGCATGCGGGTCTGGGAAACTGCGGGTAATACTGAGTTTTGCAGCAATGACATTAATTATCCCGAATTAGGCTATATTGTTGAAAACAGAATAACGCAATTAGCCTTGTTAGATCGTTTACAAGATTTTGCGAATGTGACAGTGATGTGTCCTGCACAGATTAATAAAATTAACTATACTACCGGAAAAGCCACCACTGTAGAGCTGGATGATGGTCGTGTGTTATCAGCAACCGTTTTAGTGGCCGCAGATGGCGGGCAATCCAAAGTTAGGCAAACTGTTGGTTTGGGCGTTACCAGCTGGGATTACAAACAGCACGCTTTAGTTATTTATGTTGAAACCGATTACGGGCAGCAAGATATTACTTGGCAACGTTTTGTACCTAGTGGACCGCAAGCTTTTTTACCGTTAACAGGCAATTACGCATCATTGGTGTGGTATAACTCACCTGATGAAATTAACCGTTTAAAATCATTGTCATACGACAAGCTAAAGCAGGAGTTGCATGGCGTATTTCCTGAATGTCTAGGTGGTATTAAGCGTGTTATCAGCTCAGCCAGTTTTCCATTAAAACGACAACATGCACAAGATTATATCAAGCCAGGTATTGCACTGGTAGGTGATGCCGCACACACCATTAATCCTTTAGCTGGGCAGGGCGCTAATATCGGTTTGCTGGATGCTGCTGTGCTGGCAGAGGTTTTAGTGGAAGCACATAAAAATCATTTAGCATTAGGTGATGTCAGCGTATTAAAACGTTATGAAAAACTAAGGCGTTATGAAAATTTAAAAATGATGACCGCGATGGATGTATTTTATCAGGTCTTCAGTAATCAAATTCTGCCGGTAAAAATATTACGTAATCTAGGCTTAGGCTTAGCGGAGCGTATTTTACCGGCTAAAAATAAAATTATGCGCAACGCAATGGGCTTAGAAGGTAATTTACCTAAACTTGCGCGCGGCGAAACTATTCTTTAAAAACCAAGCACTATCCATAAACTTTAACACCAGGAAGATAAAAAATGAGCAATGTTTTTAGTTTTACCGGTACAGTCGGCAAAGATGCAGAAGTCCGTTATACCCCCGCAGGCTTAGCGGTACTGAGTGTAAACGTAGCTAATAACGTAGGTTTTGGCGACAAGCAACAAACGCTGTGGATTAGAGTCGCCTTGTTTGGTAAACGCGCAGAAGGACAATTAGCCAATTATTTAAAAAAAGGCCAGCAGGTATTTGTTTCCGGTGAGCTGACACAAAACGAATATAAAGCTAATGATGGCACTACACGGACTAGTCTGGAGCTTAATGCCAATATCGTTGATTTAGTGGGCAAGAAAAATGAATCGGGGCAAGGGCAACAAGCTTATCCCCCACAAGCAGCGCACCAAGCTGCCCCAGCGCCGGTATCGGCGCAAAGTAACGATAATTTTGATACTCCTTATGACGACGACATCCCGTTTTAAACAACTTTTACAGTTAAGTCTATACTAGACTTAATCAATATTGATTTGTCGGTCAGATATTTTAAAAAACCGTTCGTGCCCAAAGGGCATAGAGGCTGAGCCATTGGATAAGCTCATGAGAGCTTTGTCGAACCATGAAGCACAAGTCCTTCGACAAGCTCAGGACGAACGGAGTATTTGTAGTTCGACAAAATAAAATTGACTGAGTACAGGTGTTCGTTATTAACACATTCACGATAGTGCCGTTTTTAAATTAAAACCGACTGTTTTAACTCATTATCTTGATAAGAAACCAAGAAATGCAACCCATACAAACAATATGCCCTGGTTCAAAAACACAGCAGCTCGACCTAAAGCATAACAGTTTTGAGGCTATTTTTAATCTGGCACCTGTAGGCTATTTGGTTCTGGATAGGGCGGGTGTTATTCAACAGGTTAATGCTGAAGCAAGTCGGTTACTGGCACATCCTATTCAACAGTTAGTGAATAGGAAATTGGATGATTTCATTAATCCAATTGATCACAGCAGCTATTTTTTTTACATTCGGAATTTTACAAAGCAACAAGCCGGGCATCCTTTGGAGATCCGGCTGAAACATAAAAATACTCCCATAACACACCTTGAATGCCGAGCTACCATCGGTTCTGTCAATAGCGTATTTTTAACGATCAGTGATATTACCGAACGTCGGCAGGCCGAACAAGCAGTGGTTTATCATAACGAAACGCTGTCAGAAAAAGTCCGTAATCAGTTGCTGGAACGCGAAGCCAAGCTGAATTCTATTTTTAATGCGTCTGTAGAAGGCATTGTTACCATTGATAGTGAAGGGATGATAATTTCTGTTAATAATGCGGTAGAAACTATTTTCGGTTATACCGAAGCGGAATTGATTAAAGACAGCATTGTTAAGCTTTTACCTTTATTAAAGCGTAAAAGACCACGGCACTATTCAAAAAATAAGTTACACACTTTTATATCGGCATTTATTGGTAAAATTCAAGAAGTGCAGGGCATGCACAAAGATGGTTCAATTTTACTGCTGGATTTGTCTATCGTGCAGTATTCCATTGATGGCATCAATTATTTTACCGGCATTCTTCGCGACGTGAGTTTGCGTAAACTGCAAGAGCAGCAAAACAAAGAACATTTAGATAAGCTGGCTCATGTTACCCGCCTGGGTGTTATGGGAGAAATGGCCTCAGGGATTGCGCACGAAGTCAATCAGCCGCTGACTGCTGTCGTTAACTACACGCAAGTGTGTTTACGTTACATTGATGCGCCTAATCCTGACTTAATTAAACTCAGCGAAATTCTTTATAAAACACATCAACAAGCATTAAAGGCCGGCCAGATAATTCACAGCATGCGCGAGTTCGTAAAACCTCGCAAAATACACCGTGCCGCCGCCAATATCAACAGCTTGATCTTTGAAGCCATTAGTTTGCTGGATGCTGATCTTAAACAAGACAGCATTAAATTAAGTTTTGAACTGGAAAAAAACCTGCCTCTTGTCTATATTGATAACGTACAAATTGAACAAGTCATCATCAATTTAATTAGAAACAGCCTTGATGCGTTACGTGATTTACCCGCACAAGCATTGCGGATTTTATCCATTCAGACTCATTTGAATGAGCAAAACTTCATAGAAATCAAGGTTAAAGATAATGGTTCCGGCTTAAATGATGTACAGCGTGAAAAAATATTAACACCTTTTTACACAACAAAATCAACAGGTATGGGTATGGGGTTGTCGATTAGTCGCTCATTGGTAGAAGCACATGAAGGTGTGCTGCATTTCAATTCTAAACAAAACAAAGGCACAACTTTTTACTTTACGTTACCGGTATGGAACCCCATTAATGACTCAAAATGAGCCACTTACTTTAGTTTACTTGGTCGATGATGAATTTGCTGTACGCGATTCATTAACGCTTCTTATTGAGTCTACAGGACAATCTATTAAAAGCTTTGATTCTGCGGATGCTTTTTTAGAAAACTACAATGCGACCTTGCCAGGCTGTTTGTTACTGGATGTCAGAATGCCCATAATGGACGGCCTTGAACTTCAGGAAGAGCTCACTAAAAGGAATATTTCCATACCCATTATATTCATTAGTGGTAACGCCAATATTCCAGATTCAGCAAAGGCGTTTAGAGCCGGTGCTGTTGATTTCTTGGAGAAACCTTTTGATAGCGTAGTCTTGTTAGAGCGTATTGCTGAAGCCATCAAAAAGGATATAGAATGCAGACGCAAACGGGTTGAAAAACGCAAGCTACAAGACCGGCTCAATTATCTCACTGAGCGGGAAAAAGAAGTGCTGTGCTTGATTGTAAGCAGCTATTCCAATAAAGAAGCTGCTCGAGTACTGGATATCAGCAAGCGCACGATTGATATACACCGTGCGCACATTATGGAAAAAATGCAGGCCGAAAACCTCGCTGAATTGGTCATGATGGCGATGCAGTGTGAAGTAATAGGCAGAAATTTGCATTGAGAAATGTTTTTGCGGCTTCACCTAAAATATAAGCTTAATTTAACATAATATACATTATGCGAATCTTTAGGCGGGATAATTATCTGGAAATAACAACCATAAGGAAGCTGCTTCAAGCGTACGCTAACGGAATTTAGCACGTTAATTTGGCAAGCAACTAAGTCTGCACAAATAACTTGACGTCTTTCTTGCCCTAGCTTACCTTGCCCCATGCCAAGTTTTTTCACTTGTTATGAAAATATAAAATATGTTGCGACATTTCATAGTTCGGCCAAGATTGACCGTCACTGTCTTCGTGATAGCGATAATCTATTTTTGGGGTTTACCCGAAGACTGGCGAAGTGTTACTAAATTTTTGACTTCTTGGGATTCAGGAATATTTCTTTATCTGATACTCACCTCAGTCATGATGTTTAAATCTAACTCCCAAACAATAAGATCGCGTGCTGCCACTCAAGATGAAGGCGCTTTACTCATTCTTATTTTTACGATTATTTCGGTGGGGGCCAGTTTGGGAGCCATTATGACAGAACTTGCCAATGCAAAAGCCCAAAATGATACTTCAAACGCACGCATTATAATCACTGGGATTACGGTCGTATTATCGTGGATGTTTATGCAGATAATGTTTGCACTGCATTACGCCCATGAATATTACAATAGCAGCTTAAAAACTAACGATGGCGGGCTAGAATTCCCTGGCGATAACCCTGAACCTGATTATTGGGATTTTGTTTATTTTTCCTTCATTATTGGTACTGCCGCACAAACCGCTGACATTAATATCACTTCCAAAGTCTTTCGTCGCTTAGTTACATTGCATTGTGTGATTGTATTTTTTTTCAACATCACCATTTTAGCGTTAACGGTTAATGTGGGCGCTAGTCTCCTATGATCGTCTCACCTAAAACGTAAGCATCTTATCCAATACCGCTTATTGTTTTGATGTGGGCGAAGTCAGCTGTGCCAGTACATGCTGCGCCCGATTATCAGCACCGGAAGGTAATTTTTGGGTAGTGCTGTAAATCCAGGCCGCAATGTCTTTCCAGGCAGTAGATGCCTGCAAATCGCGTAATAGCATGTGATAGCCTTTGGGGTAAAACGCCACAGTTTTATCGGCTGCATTGGTTTCCATAAATTTTTGCAAAAACTTATACGTGGGTTTTTTAGGAATAATTTCGTCCTTTTCACCATAAAGCAGTAAGGTATTACCTTGCAACGAGGTTGCACTGCTATAGGCCGTGTCCATTAAATCAGTTAGGCCGTGGATAGCATCCACACGGGTTTTTTTAATAATCCACGGATCTTTGCCCAATGCCCGCAGCATTTCAATATTATCTGATGGAGTAATGCGTACACCTCTACCGGTCAGGGTTAGCCACGGCATACTATGGGCTAAAGTCCACAGCAGGCTGGTTTGATACCAAGGCATTGTAGACCTTGCCCACAGTGCCGGTGCAGACAAAATAATGCCATCTATTTTCGGCATTTTGGTTTTGCTCATGGCCGTAATAATCACCGCACCGCCCATACTTTCACCTAATAAATAAATAGGCCGATTGGGATAACGCTGTTTTAACAGGCTCGCCAGTATTTTTAAATCACTGGTGTAAGCAGCTTCGCCAGCCCACAAGCCACGCCTGGGTGCTGCGCCAAAACCACGTTGATCATAGGCAAAACACGCGATACCCTGGCTGCTGAAATAACGTCCAGGGCCATCAAAAAAATGGCTGTAATCGTTAAAACCATGCAGTGCGATTAATACGGCTTTCGGTTCATCTTCAGGTAGCCAATGGCGTAAGGGCAAATTTGCGCCATCTTCAGCTACAAAAATGCCATCACTGATGTGTGCGGCCTGACTTTTTTCACCGGGTGGATAAATTTTGGGCATACAACCTGTCAAAGTAATCAATAAAAAAAAGCAAAGAGTGATAGACGGCGTTTTCATAGTCTCACGTAATAAGTGATCGATATTGTTTATTATAAACAAAGGAGTAGCCTTGGCGTTAAGAGCCAAGATTTGGGCTGAATGTTGTGGATGCCGCTCACCTATTAAGCTAAACGCCTGGATTAGGCAAAAGCGTTAAAATTGAGCGGCTTTGATTCGTTTGTAGGATATTAAATCGATAGAATATTCAGTAGCTTAACTCACCAGCAACATGTTATCCAACGCCAATTTAGCCAATTTAGCTTCTTCCGGAGGCACAGAAATCTGGTTAATCACATTCCCTGCTGCTAAATTCTCCATAACCCACGCCAAATGCTGTGGATCAGTCCTGAACATAGTGGAACACATACACAGTGTTGGTGACATAAAATGC
Organism: Crenothrix sp.; assembly: GCF_043729335.1. Taxonomy (NCBI): domain Bacteria; kingdom Pseudomonadati; phylum Pseudomonadota; class Gammaproteobacteria; order Methylococcales; family Crenotrichaceae; genus Crenothrix; species Crenothrix sp. The sequence continues at coordinate 60,209 of NZ_JAYTLQ010000028.1, forward strand.
ACACTTTTTCCGTCAGCTTTACATTCTTCATGCAGCCGGTTCACTAAATTTAATTCCGTGGCCACCAGCCAACGTGTATTGAGTTCAGCGGCACGTATGGTTTTTAAGATGTACGAAGTAGAGCCCATAAAATCCGATTTTTGGCAGACTTCAAACGGCGCTTCTGGGTGAGCGATCACCTTGGTATCTGGGTATTTAGCCAGAAAATTATCGATTTGCTCGGGCTTAAAGGCTTGATGCACGGAGCAATAGCCTTTCCACAAAATAATTTTAGCATCACGAATTTGCTGTTCTGTTAGCCCGCCCATCGGCTTAGTAAAATCCCAGGTGACCATCTGCTCAAGCGGAATGCCCATACGATAGCCGGTATTGCGGCCTAAATGCTGATCAGGGAAAAACAGCACTTTTTCACGTTGGGCAAAGCTCCATTCCAGTATTTTTTGCGCATTGGACGACGTACAAACAATACCGTTATGCTTGCCGCAAAACGCTTTCAAATCGGCAGCTGAGTTAATGTAGGTAACCGGCGTGATGGTATTGTCGGCATCCAGTACTTGCGACAATTCATCCCAGCATTTTTGCACTTTAATCAAGTTGGCCATGTCCGCCATTGAACAGCCTGCTGCCAAATCGGGCAAGATGGAAATCTGTTCAGGTCGTGACAATATATCCGCCACTTCCGCCATAAAATGCACACCGCAAAACACGATGTATTCAGCGTCGGATTTAGCCGCATCGCGGGATAATTGCAAAGAATCCCCTGAAAAATCGGCGTGTTTAAACACTTCATCGCGTTGATAATGATGGCCGAGTATTACGCAGCGTTTACCCAATTTGGCTTTGGCGGCAATAATGCGAGTATCGCATTCTTCATCGTCGAGTAAGGCGTAATCTTGAATCGGAAAAGTCATTTAAAAGCTCACAAAAAGGGACAACTGAAAGTTAGATGAAAAAACAGCATTATTGTTCAATGTTATAAACGATAGTAACAACTACCTTGGCGGTTTTATTAATGGTAGTCTTGTCATACGTACCGCCGTAATCATCACCATCCGACGTACCACCAGGCGGCAATATATAAAACGCACCCTGCGAAGCTGAACGCATCACCCCGACTTTTACGCCGTCATGTTTAACAAATTCTTTGGCGCGGTTACGGGCGTTTTCGGTTGCATCGCCGATGAGCGACATTTTAACGTCTTCCAGATTACTCACCAAGTACAACGGCGCACTGGCAGTAAATGGTTTGCCAGTAGCTTGTACGCTCAGAATATCCTTGTTGGCGGCAGTGACTTTTACTAAGTCTTTACTAGTTACCACAATGTTTTGGCTGGCATCGTAGCCTCTTTGTTCAGAGCGTGTGCCGCCATTGGGTAAAGGAATATCAATCATGTGTGGCGTTACCGACTCAGCGCCTTCTTGCCAGCTGGTTTTATCCAAGCCATGTTCAATTAAAAACGTATCCAAACCTGGGCGTTCTTGGCGTAATTTAGCTAACGCATCAGAGAAAGTTTCGGCGGTTACCGAAACAGTCACTGTCCATTCGGCATTATCAGCTTGCACGGCTTTTTCTGCCAAGCCTTTTACAGAAACAGACTGTTGCGCCGATACAGCTTTTTTAGCCTGTACGCCTAAAATAAATGCCGCGCCGGACATGCCCAAGGCGAGCAACAAACCCAATACGGCCATTGAATAAGGTAATTGTTTTTCCATTGGATCGTCCTTTTGTTTGGTGTGGGATAATGCTAGCGGATTAGTTGTTGTTCTTTGAGCAATGCTGCTCGGACGTGTTCCCACGGTATACCACTTGAAGGGTCAGCAAGGTGTTCAGCTAAGCGGCGATGAAACTCGTTACTTTCATCCGAGCTTATATCTGTGCTGATTTTTGACTTGTGTTTCAAATAGAACCGCCCAACAACTGCGTTCTCCCAATTAGTTTGTTCTGGAATATCGCTGGTATCAATGTCTTCATCTGACAAAAGCGCCAGTTGAGTTAATTCTTCTGTTTGTTCTTTAGTGAGTTTTTTCATAACAGCCCTCTTGTAATTACTGACCTAACAAACCAATAATTTTAGTTTCTATTACTCATCTTATCTTTTATCCAAACTGGATTTCTTCTTAATGGCAACACAGCAATAACAGAAGCAACATCTTGGTTTACATCGTAATAAATTGCATATGGGAATCTTTTGGCTAGCATTCTATAGTAGCCGTAATCTTTTTTATGCACACCCACAAAAATCATCAGAGATTCTATATCAGACAAAATACTGTCCCAAAAATAATCCCCTATATTTTTCCCTTGCTTATCGTAAAAGTCACGGGCTTCATAAAGATCATACTCAGCATCAGCGAGTATTTGAATGTGATTAATGATAATCATCTATTCTGTTTTGATTTCAATTCTTTAAGCGAAATAAATTCAGCCTTGCCTTCTGCAATTTTTTTTGATCTGGCATCAAGAATACCTTGATGCCATTCTGGTGATTCAGGCTCTGTTTCTTCATGAATTAAGGAATCCCATAAGGCTTCCATTGCCTGTAACCTTTCAACCGTACTCATTCTTGCTATTTCGAGCGTATTCATGTAGTTACCTTAACGATATAAAAGCGTGTATATCTTTTCAAGAAACCAACCTCAATAACACGAAGGTGACGGTTGATCAGCATAAAATCCGTGATAATCCGCCCAATCAGCAGTCTATTACCTAACTGGTTTGCGGCGTTTTTTCCTTACCCGCTGGTTTAATCAAGCGTATACCCAGCTCTTTCAATTGTTCGTCAGTTACAACAGCAGGCGCACTCACCAACGGACACGCCGCCGACTGCGTTTTCGGGAAAGCAATCACATCACGGATTGATGTAGAACCGGTCATCAACATCACCAAACGATCCAGACCAAACGCCAAACCACCGTGCGGCGGTGCGCCATACTTCAATGCATCCAGCAAGAAACCGAATTTTTCGCGAGCTTCCACTTCACCAATGCCCAAAATCTCAAACACAGTTTGTTGCATAGAAGTGCGGTTGATACGAATCGAACCACCGCCGACTTCTGTGCCGTTCAACACCAAATCGTAAGCCCGTGACAACGCTGTAGCTGGATTCGCCACCAAGTCTTCCACCGAACAACTGGGCGCAGTAAACGGATGATGAATAGCATTAAAGCGGCCTGATTTTTCATCCCAGTCAAACATCGGGAAGTCCACCACCCACACTGGTTTCCACTCACCTTGCAGCAATTTAAGGTCGTGGCCTAATTTAACCCGCAACGCGCCCATCGCTTCATTGACGATACTGGCTTTGTCCGCACCAAAAAAGATCAAATCGCCGTCTTGTGCGCCGGTTTTGGCCATCACACTCGCCCACACTTCAGCGGAGGCAAATTTAACAATCGGGGATTGCAAGCCGTCAATGCCTGCCGCCAAATCGTTGACTTTAATATACGCCAAGCCCCGCGCTCCGTAAATACTGACGAATTTAGTCAGATCATCAATGTCTTTACGGCTTAGCAACTCGCCACCATTCGGTACGCGCATGGCGGCAACACGGCCTTTCGGATCATTGGCCGGTGCTGAAAATACCTTGAAATCCACGTCTTTCATGTCATCGGCAATATCGACCAATTCCAGCGGAATGCGCAGATCAGGGCGGTCAATACCGTAGCGCGAAATGGCTTCCTGGTAGCTCATGCGCGGGAATTTGGCATCCAGTTCCACGTTGATGACCTTAGCAAACAACTGGCGGATCATCTCTTCCATGATGACCATGATCTCATCTTCGTTCATGAACGAAGTTTCGATATCCAACTGGGTAAATTCAGGTTGACGGTCGGCGCGTAAGTCTTCATCGCGGAAGCAGCGCACGACCTGATAATAGCGGTCCATACCGGCAATCATCAGCATTTGTTTGTACAACTGCGGTGATTGCGGCAGCGCAAAAAACGAATTTTCGTGGGTGCGGCTAGGCACAATATAATCGCGTGCGCCTTCCGGCGTGGCTTTGGTCAAATACGGGGTTTCGATTTCGAAAAACTCATTGTCATCCAAAAAGTTACGCAAGATGCGCGTGACATCACGGCGCACTTTCATTTTTTCTTGCATGGCGGTGCGGCGCAAGTCAATGTAACGGTAGCGCAAACGCAGCTCTTCGTTAACTTCGATGTCGCTTTCTATTGGGAACGGCGGGGTTTCCGACTCGTTCAGCACTTCGATGTGCCTGGCCAGCAGCTCAATCTCACCGGAAAGCATATTAGGATTAGTCGTACCGGCGGGGCGATCGCGCACGATACCACTGATCTTCAATACGTATTCACTGCGGACATGCTCGGCAATAGTAAAGGTATCTGCAACGTCTGGATCAACGACAACCTGCACCAAACCGGCACGGTCGCGCAAATCGATAAAAATAACGCCGCCGTGGTCACGTCGTCTGTGTACCCAGCCACAGATGTCAACGGTGGCTCCTAGCTGTTGTTTATTAAGTTCTCCGCACTTGTGGGTACGCATGTTTTTTCCTATGTAATGATGGTAACTAAAATAATTGATGATGGTTTGCAACGGGCAATGACATACTGTTATTCAGTGGCTTTGGCAACTGATGGGGTGGGCGCGCCACCCTCCCCTGCAACATTCTTTTTCGTGCCACTTTTAAAATCGGTTTCATACCAGCCCGCGCCTTTTAGCCTAAAACCCGCTGCCGAGATTTTTTTAAGCAAATCTGGCTTATTGCACACAGGACATTGCGTTAACGGCTCGGCACTGAGTTTTTGTAAAGCTTCATACGCATGCCCACAAGACTGGCATTGGTATTCGTAAATTGGCATTGATGACTCCTAAAATGAACAGATATAGCGGGCGATAGTTGGTTTTTCAAGTCGCTTCTATAATAATAGGTGCTATTTTACAGACTTAAACCTCAATCATGAAAACATTAACCATAATCCAGCCAGATGACTGGCATGTACACGTCAGATCGGGCGCAATCTTAAAGGCCGTTATCGCGCATACCGCCAGGCAATTCGCACGGGCAATTATTATGCCCAATCTTAAACCTCCAATAACCACCATGGAACAAGCTTTGGCATATCGGGATGAAATCTTGCAAGCGGTTCCGGCAGGATTAAACTTTACTCCGTTAATGACCTTGTATTTAACGGCCGCCACAACGCCGGAAGAAATTAAACGCGTGGCGGATTCTGAGTATGTCCATGCGTTTAAATTGTATCCAGCCGGTGCAACCACTAATTCTGATGCCGGTGTTGCTAATGTAAAAGCCATTTACCCGCTGCTGGAAGCGCTGGAAAAACACGATGTGCCGTTGTTGCTGCACGGTGAAGTCACCGATGCAGAATGCGATATTTTTGACCGGGAAAAAGTCTTTATCGAGACTTATTTAGTGGATGTGGTAAAAAACTTCCCCAACTTGCGCATCGTTTTTGAACACGCCACCACACAAGAAGCGGTAGAATTTGTGCAAGCATCATCCAATAAAATTGCTGCAACCATTACCCCGCAGCACTTACTGTTTAATCGCAATGCCATGCTGGCGGGTAGTATAAGGCCGCATTACTATTGCTTGCCTATCATTAAACGTGAAAAACACCGTGTTGCATTAGTTGAGGCTGCAACTAGCGGTAACGCAAAATTCTTTTTGGGCACAGACAGTGCCCCGCATTTGTCCCATCTAAAAGAAAACAGCTGTGGTTGTGCGGGTTGTTATAGCGCCCATGCCGCTATTGAGTTATATGCAGAAGCTTTTGAAACCGAGAACGCTTTGGATAAACTGGAAAGTTTCGCCAGTTTTAACGGCCCCGATTTCTACCGATTACCCCGCAACACCACAACAATCATCTTAAAACAAGAGCCGTGGCAAGTGCCTGCTACCTACGGCACAGGCGATTTGTCTATTACGCCGTTAAAAGCCAATGAAATGTTACGCTGGAAAATACAATGACTTCTGATTACAAAGGCATTACCATAAAGCTCGCCTACCCTTCGCCACCTTCGCGTTATAACACCCCATGAATTTATCTGCTATTCCTCTAAATAAACGATTTAGAGGCTATCTTCCCGTTGTTGTAGACATTGAAACAGCGGGCTTTAATCCTAAAAAACATGCGGTTCTGGAAATTTCAGCCATTATTGTCGAATTTAACGATGAAAATGATTTAGAAATTACCGAGCGCCATGCCACGCACGTCGTGCCTTTTAAAAATTCAGAATTGGATCCGGCGGCGCTTAAATTTAATGGCATCGATCCTTATCATCCTTTTCGCATGGCGCTGGAAGAAAAAGAATCATTGGATCTGCTTTTTAAACCCATAAAAGCAGCGATAAAGCGCAATAATTGTTCAAGGGCGATTCTGGTCGGCCATAATCCGGCCTTTGATATTGCTTTTTTAAATGCTGCCATACAGCGTGCACAAATCAAACGCAGCCCCTTTCATCCGTTCAGTACCTTTGATACCGCGACATTAGGTGGCTTGGTTTATCAGCAAACGGTATTGGCGAAGATTGCCGAAGCGGCTGGTCTAAAATGGGATAACGAAAAAGCCCATTCCGCGCTGTATGATGCGGAGATTACGGCGGAATTATTTTGTATGATGGTGAATCGCTGGCGGGCATTGCAAATTCCGGCTTTTTAACAAGTTGTCCACGAAAATTAAAATATATCTTTTAAACGAGCGCACACATAGTCTGCACGCTCGTTAACTGCAACTAATTACGCGGCAACCGCACCCACAGACGATAACAATGTAGCTAATTCACCTTTTTTGTACAAATCAATCATGATGTCGCAGCCACCGACCAGTTTGCCGCCAATATAAAGCTGTGGATATGTTGGCCAGCTTGAGTATTCTTTCAATGCTTCGCGCAACTCAGGGTCTTCAAAGATATTAAAATGTGCGTATTCAGCTTTACACGCGCCCAATATTTGCACTGCTTGACCCGAAAAACCACACTGTGGGAAATCCGGTGAACCCTTCATGTATAACACGACAGGGTTTGCAAGTTGTTCTTGAATTCTTTCTATAACAGACATGTTGTTGGCCTCTTTACCAATTTTTCAAAAATAGATTAAGGTAATTCTATCAACTTTAAAGCGCTTTAAGAAGCGAATCTTACAAGCCTGTTCTTGCTTATCAGGGCATTGAAATTTATAATCAACGCTTTTTTTTAAAGCGTAGCCAAAGTTGGCTACTTATTTCTTCCTTTTGGATCAATGCTATGGCCAGCAACATTATGCCCACTTACGGTCGTTTACCTGTCACCTTTTACAGAGGGGAAGGCGCATGGTTGTGGGATGAACAAGATAACCGTTATTTAGACGCACTCTCTGGTATTGCAGTGTGCAATTTAGGGCATGCCCATCCTGCCGTTCATGCGGCTATTTGTGAGCAAAGTAAGCGCTTGTTGCACACTTCAAATATTTACGGTATTGCCGTTCAGGAACAGTTGGCCGACAAGCTGACTGAAAAAAGCGGCATGGATAATGTGTTTTTTTGCAATTCCGGTGCCGAAGCCAATGAAGCGGCCATTAAGCTGGCGCGTAAATTTGGCCACCAATCAGGTATAGAAAACCCAACTATACTTGTGATGGAAAAAAGCTTTCATGGCCGCACTTTAGCTACACTTAGCGCCACTGGCAACGTTAAGATACAACAAGGTTTTGCGCCGTTGGTAGAAGGTTTTATCCGTGTGCCTTACAACGATATTAACGCGATTGAACTGGCCCTTAATTCCCATAAAAACATCGTAGCGATTTTGGTTGAACCTATTCAAGGCGAGGGCGGGGTTAATATACCCGCAGCGGATTATCTGACCCGCATACGGGAATTATGCGATCGGCACAACATTTTAATGATGCTCGATGAAATCCAGACCGGCATTGGCCGTACCGGAAAATTTTTGGCTTTTCAGCACAATAATATTCTGCCCGATGTATGTACCTTGGCAAAAGCATTAGGCAATGGTGTACCCATTGGCGCCTGTTTAGCACGTGGCGCAGCGGCGCACGTTTTAACCGCAGGCACACACGGCTCTACTTTTGGTGGCAATCCATTGGCTTGCAGTGCGGCATTGGCTGTCTTAAAAACCTTGGAAGATGATAATTTAATCGCCTTGGCCACACAAAAAGGTAATGCCATCTGTTCTAAATTTAAAGACAGCTTGCAAGGCCATGAACACGTTATTGATGTACGTAACAAGGGCTTGATGATAGGGATTGAGCTCGACACACCCTGTGCGGAATTAGTAAAGATGGCTTTACATCAGCATTTATTGATTAATGTCACCAACGAAAAAACCATACGCTTGCTACCGCCATTAATTATTAACGAAGCACAAATCGATCAACTCGTAGATACGTTATCCATGATTATTACCGAATACACAGCACAATTATTATGAGCAGTCAGCCTAGACATTTTATTAGTTTACTTGATCTGACTAGCGAAGAATTTCGTTTTTTAATTCAAAGAGCCATACAGCTAAAAAAACACCGTGACCCTGATTATCAGCCGCTGAAAGGCCAGGTTTTGGCGATGATTTTTGAAAAATCATCCACGCGCACACGCATTTCTTTCGAAGCAGGAATGAGTCATTTTGGTGGTAGCGCCTTGTTTTTGTCGCCTAGAGATACACAATTGGGACGCGGCGAGCCTCTACAAGATAGTGCCCGGGTGATATCCAGCATGGTGGACTGCATTATGTTAAGAACCAATGCCCATGAGACCGTCACCACCTTTGCGCAACATTCCAGCGTTCCTGTCATCAATGGTTTAACAGATACACAGCACCCTTGTCAGCTGCTTGCCGACATGCAAACCTACTTCGAACACCGGGGTGACATTAAAAATAAAAAGGTGACATGGATTGGTGATGGTAATAACATGTGTCATTCTTATATTCATGCCGCTATGCTCCTGGATTTTCAGCTCAATATCGCCTGTCCTGAAGGCTACGCACCGGAGCAAGATATCATTGCTGCGGCCGGTGACCGGATTATGTTTTTTGACTCAGCTTTAGCGGCTGCCCAAAATGCGGACTTAATCGTTACCGACGTTTGGGCTAGCATGGGACAGGAAGAGGAACAAAGACAACGACAGATAGCTTTTAAAGACTATCAAGTCAATACTGAAACCATGATGGCCGCTAACGACAACGCTTTATTTATGCATTGTTTACCAGCCCATCGCGGTGAAGAAGTGAGCGCCGATGTTATAGACGGATCGCAAAGCGTTGTCTTCGATGAGGCTGAAAATCGTTTACATGCGCAAAAAGCGCTCCTAGAGTTTCTTTTGTGCAACTAATAGCAGATACTGAACCCCATATAAATTAATAACAAGTGATTCCAGTGAAGAAAATACTCAGTACATTTTTCGTTTTAATACTGATTTGTGGCGTAGCTCAGGCTAAACAACATCAACGTGGCCATAGTAAGCATAAAGCAGCCGTCGCCGACCAAGCCCAAACCGTTAATGCCAATGGAGAAGCCGTAAAAGATCCTAACGCGCCGGTAACTCCTTTGGAGTTTTCCTTAACAAAAGACAAAGAGCTGTTAAACAGAGAACTTACCGAATTGAAGAAGACATCTGCTAATGCGCAACAAATCAAGAATGAGCGCGATAGCCTTCAAGAGCGCGTAGTTAACGTTGAACGCGATTTGCAACAGTTCAAGCTTGAAAACCAGGCTTTAAAAGACAGTGCCAACCAAGACTGGTTTTTGTATGGTGGCGGTCTGGCACTAGCCGGTGTGCTTTTGGGCTTTATCATTCCTAAAATAAGCTGGGGACGCAGAAATACTTGGGGTTCTTTTTAATTTCAGCACCTCACTTTACTGACCCCGTTCGCAATTTATCGTTAAACGCATCATTCCGCAGGAAATACCCACATGAGTCAATCCGGTGACAAAAACACCCGCGCCCATTCTTCTTTAGTTGTTGACGGCATGGAGCGTGCGCCCAGTCGTGCCATGCTGCACGCTGTCGGTTTTAGCAACGACGATTTTAAAAAGCCACAAATAGGCGTTGCTTCCACCTGGAGTATGGTGACGCCGTGCAATATGCATATTAATAAGCTGGCGGATGCCGCAGCTGTGGGCGTTAATAACAGCGGCGGAAAAGCGGTGATTTTTAACACCATCACCATAAGCGACGGCATTTCCATGGGTACCGAGGGCATGAAATACTCACTGGTATCACGCGAGGTTATTGCTGACTCCATTGAGACGGTGGTCGGTTGCCAAGGTTTTGACGGCATTGTTGCTATTGGCGGCTGCGATAAAAATATGCCAGGCTGTATGATGGCAATTTCACGGTTAAATCGCCCGAGTGTGTTTGTTTATGGTGGCACTATTATGCCGGGCTGTCATAAAGATAAAAAACTGGATGTGGTGTCGGTGTTTGAGGCGGTTGGTGCCAGAGCCAATAACCAGATTGATGATGCCGAACTTGCGGCAATTGAAAGCAAAGCCATTCCAGGCCCCGGCTCTTGCGGCGGTATGTACACTGCCAATACCATGGCCTCTGCTATTGAAGCCCTAGGCATGAGCTTGCCAAACAGTTCAGCGCAAGCCGCTATTTCAGATGACAAACGTCTGGACTGCGAACGCGCCGGTGCTGCGGTATTGGAGTTGCTGAGGAAAGACATTAAGCCCAGCGACATCATGACCAAGCCCGCCTTTGAAAATGCCATTACCGTGGTGATTGCTTTAGGCGGCTCCACCAATGCGGTACTGCATTTATTAGCGATGGCCAATGCCGCCAATGTGGATATTACCCTGGATGACTTTACCCGCATCGGTAAACATGTCCCGTTGGTTGCTGATTTAAAACCTAGCGGTAAATACCAGATGGCGGAACTGATTGAAATTGGCGGCATTCAACCGCTGATGAAAGTGCTTCTGGACAGCGGTTTATTGTACGGTGATTGCTTAACCGTTACCGGCAAAACTATGGCAGAAAACTTGGCTGGCGTAAATCCGTACCCTGATGGTCAGGATATAATCCGTTCTTTGGATAACCCGATTAAAAAAGACAGTCATTTAGTTATCTTATATGGCAATCTGGCTTCGGGTGGTGCAGTGGCTAAAATTACCGGCAAAGAAGGCTTGGTATTTACTGGCACAGCCAAAGTATTCGATGCCGAAGAACAGGCACTGCAAAGCATTTTGAACGGCGATATAGTTAAAGGCGATGTCATCGTTATTCGTTATGAAGGCCCTAAAGGCGGCCCGGGTATGCGCGAGATGCTCTCCCCTACGTCGGCCATTATGGGTAAAGGCTTGGGTAAAGAAGTGGCGTTGGTTACCGACGGGCGATTTTCCGGTGGTACGCACGGTTTTGTTGTGGGACATATTACCCCTGAGGCTTATGTCGGCGGCGCGTTGGCTATTGTTGAAAATGGCGATACCATCACGATTGATGCCGAAAAAAATCTGCTAACATTGCATGTTGATGAGCAAACAATAGCTGCTAGACTGGCTAAGTGGCAACAGCCAGCCCCGCGTTATACCCGTGGCGTATTGGCAAAATATGCCAAGTTAGTCAATTCCGCATCGCTGGGTGCTGTGACTGATAATTTGGATTAACCAAGAAAAATTCGCCTGCCCACTTAGAGTTCGGGTATTTACCTCAGAAGGTAAGTACGGATCTTTCCCGTAAACTTAGGGCTTATATAGGCATTTGTACGTATTTATTTACAGGGTATTTCTGATAGAATTTAATAATTAAAATTTTTTTGGGGTAATTCTTATGAAAAAGTTCCGTTTAAACCTATCTTTAGCAATCTTTTTCTTGGGATTACCCATTTCTGGTTATGCTGCGGTTGATCAGTGGGCTTCAACAGTAATCGGTTTTAGTACTCAATACAGTTCAGATAGCTGGTCTGCAAGTCAAGCTTTAGGCGCGCCCAATAGTCTTACCTATGGCGATCATTCAACAGCTTGGACTCCAAAAACTACAAATGCAGGTTCAGAGTTTTTGACATTGGGTTTTAAAACGCCCATTATCGCTACCGGTGTAACCATTCGAGAAACATATGGCTCAGGTTTTGTTAGGGCAATTGATGCAATAGACACAAATAACATTGTTCATAGGGTATGGACGGGGAAAGATACAAGCCTCCCCGATGTTATTAATAATTTTCGTATAAGCTGGCCAGCCACGCGTTATCTTGTAAAAGCGGTAAAGGTAACTATTTTTACCAATACCAGCCAAACTGTTTATAAAGAAATAGATGCTGTAAAGTTGCATGGCCTTGAATCACTAAGTGGAACAATCTCTCCCCGTCTTAAACATAAAGCAGAATTGGTTTGTACTAATACCAAGACTGGCCAATCGACAAAAGTCACTATCAAAGGCAGTAGTTTGACCGCGCCTGTCAGTTATTGGAATTGCGAAAATGCAGGGTTAAAATTCAAAGCCGGCGACAAGGTAAAAATTGAGATTACCGGTGTAATAGCTCCTTGAAAGGCAATTAAAAATCAACAGTTTAATTTGGTATAAAAACGCAGCATCCAACAGACATTTTGAATTATTATGTTGGGTGCTGTGACGGATAATTTGGATTGAACGTAGAGGCTTTCAAAGAATAAATCTCCAGTTTTATGTAATATTATAGTTCGATATATAATGACAGATAAACGCTACGATCAAATCGGCTGGCTCGGCTTCATTCTCATCATTAGTGCCTACTTATTTATTACTCTAAAATTTCTGGATGTCAGCTCTCCCGTGTACCATCTGTTAAATTTAATCGGCGCTTTATGTATGGTTGCCAATGCAAAACATAAAGATGCCAAGCCGCTATTATGGCTAAACATTGTTTGGTCAGTGATTGCAATCATCGGTTTGCTGCAAATTAAATCATTGGCTGCGTAATTTTATGAGTACATTAAACCCAACTGAAACCGAATGGAATCTGCGAGTCGATCTTGCCGCTGCATTTCATCTTGCAGTAGCTCATAATCTGCATGAAGCCATAGCCAACCATTTTTCTGCAATGTTGCCAGATGGGCAGCACTTTTTGGTCAACCCCTTTGGTTTGCATTTTTCCGAGATTACCGCTTCCAACCTGATAGTCTGCGACTTCAACGGCAAAGTGATTCGCGGCGAAGGTGAACCTTCGGCATCGGCGCACCACATTCATGCCCCGATACATCGACTTATTCCCCGCGCCCGTGTGCTTATGCATACCCATCAACCTTACGCGACGGCATTAACCATGATTGCTCAAGGCCGTCTTGAATGGGCGCTGCATACGACGTGCCGCTTTTATGGTCGGGTCGCTTACGATACCGGGTAGTCCCTACAAATCAATGCAGGTGTTAATTTGTAGGGATTTTTGACATAGTGCAGTGATAAAAACTGCACTGAAACCCCATGACCCTGAAATT